>JAYVVL010000235.1:0-4158 GCA_043787035.1 Synechococcales cyanobacterium | reverse complement strand
ACGGTTTGAGCGCGGTAGTGGTCGAAGGAATCAGACACGGTTTTGCCATCCATTCCAACGCGATTAGCGACGATGTGAACGTGCTGATGGCTTTCGGTATCGGTATGCCTGACCAGGATGAACTGACTTTTATCAAAACCCATTGCATCAAGATAATCGCGTGCGACACCCCGCCAAGTGGCATTGGAAAGCGTCTCTCCAGGAGCTAGAGATAAAGCGCAGTGGTAAACCGATCGCTTGAGATTCGATCGTTTTTGGCTGACTTGGGTGAACTCATGATTCAAGGCATCGGCATCGGCTCTACTCAGATTGCCGCCAATTTGGGTCGCCCCATCCTTCCCTAAAACGTAAGCTAAACACCCATAAAAGTTACGTCCTTTGAATTGTTTTGCCAACATAAATTTAAATGAGTAGGTCTTTGATGAGCGCCCTTATCTGGGTCGTAACCGTGAGCAGATCAGCGAGATCGCCCGCAAAGTTATCGTCGGTTTGGGTAGAAGTTTGATATTCCTCCAGTACGAGGTCTGCTAGGGTTTGCGCCTCACCTGCCTTCAGATAAAGGGATTGGATCTGTTGGCTGTTATGCGGTCGAGGAATATGAGCGATCGTCCCTAAATATTTGGACAGACTTAATCCAGCCTCAGCGGCACGGCCTTTCAGAAATTGCCGTTCTTCTGAAGAAACCCAGACGGAAATTTTGACAGTATTCATGATGATAAAAAATGGATAACGCTGTCATTCTTTTCTGAGTGTAGTGAGCTGACCCGGAATCTGCCACTGATTTCTGAGGTCAAAAACCCATATCAAGGAGTCTAAAATACTGAAAAAGTGACCCCAAAGTTACATAGCTTGCTGCTAGAATCGATCGCCCTCAAACGTAGCAAACACGTAGAGGCGATCGTGATATCTTTTGTGACATCGGCTGTTAGATTAATGCAGAAGCTTTCCAGGATTCTAACCTAGAAATAATGGTGTGCGCTAAATTTGACGTTACTATCCAAAATTAATGCCGATTTCCCGTAAGGTCTAAATCAAAGTTTTAGCTTGTAAGTCCTATTGAGATTGGGTATCAGGGTTTAATTTAAAAATTAGTTCAGACCCTGACCTTGGGTTTGGAATTGAAAATCAAAATAAACAATATGGCAGGAATCAAAAAAATAGATTAGATTAGCAAGCAGTAGAGAATCAGCTTAGACATCTCTAGGCGATCGCGCTAGGATTCAGCTTTAAAAACTAAAATCAAATATTTCATTCCATGTTCTAGTCAGATATGGATGAAATTTTGGAATGGGTATTACCGATAAAATTGAGGAGAGTATGCAATGCCTTCCCGTGGTAAAGCAGTATCAAAAATAAAGCATTCTGCGATCGATGCCTTATCAGCGTCGGTCGAACACCTTCCCGCGTTGGTTAAATTAAGGCCAGAGGAAGCGAGTGGGATCCAGGTGATCGATCGGCTGTATCCGCGACTCCAGTTTTTGAAGGAGGAACGGAACTATAACTATTCAGACTTATCAGATTTTTTAAACGATAAGCTAGGGCTAGACTTATCCTCCGAGACGGTGCGCAGTTATATGAGTCTAGTTAAAAAGGGCCAACCTGCCACAAAACGTAAGCCCGTAAAGGGACTTCCCATTGAGTCCTCACCCGTCTACCCGATCGCCGACGTTATACCCATCGAATCACCTCCGATCGTTGAATCGATTGTTTCAGTTGATCCGGTGCCGATCGCAGAATCATCAGAACGCCTCGTTCGAGCACCGGGGGAAAGCGATCGCTCCTGGGTTCAGCGACGGCTGAAGTCAAAACGCGCTCAGGAAGGGATGGTCTGTGAGTCACCGGGGGAGAACTCAGACTCATCCGCGATCGATCCTTATATGCAAGGGTTGGACGAAAGCTATGGACAATGGCAAGTCCGCATTCGGCAATTAGACCAAGCTAAGGTTGCGGACGGTCGGACGGTTCTGGGAAGTCCTCGGGCAAATCAGTCTGAGACGGATAAACTCTTTCATAAATATTGAGGTTTTAAGTAATGGGAAGTCTTCATTTAGTCGGCGGAGAGAAGGGTGGTGTGGGCAAATCGTGGTTAGCACGATTGATGGCTCATACGTTAAGTGACGGTCCTGAATTTGTTCTGATTGATTCCGATCAATCGAATCCAACGTTAGCCAACTTCTATCAGTCTGCGATACAGATTCCATTTAGCGATCATCCGAAGCATGAGGATTTATCGGATGAAGTCTTTGATTATGCGATAGAGAGTAACGTCATCGTGAACTTACCCGCAGGTGCCCATGCCCCGGTCTCCCGATGGATTGCTGGGAAATCGGTGTTCCGTCAATCCGAACGTCGTGCGGTGGCGCTGAAACATTGGTTTGTTACCGATGGTGAGGATGATTCGTTAAGTCTGTTTGCCCGATCGGTAAATCATTACGATGGGAAACTACCCCATGTCTTAGTACTGAATCAGGGACGCTGTGATGATTGGAATTACTTTAACGAGCGAACGGATATTCAGGAACTTATTGAACTGTATAGCATCCCCGTAGTGGAGTTACCGAAGTTAGGGGATTATCGTCGAATCAAATTAAATGCCCAACGGTTCACCTTTCAAGAAGCGATGGAATTTAAAGGCTTTGGCGTGTTGGGCCAAGCTCAGATTGAACAGTATTTGGAAGAGGTCCATCAGATTTTAACCGAAGGTGGCTTTTTTGAGGTGATGGAATCATCTTCAAAAGCTGAGAAGCCCACTTTAGCCGCATCAAATGCAGGATAGGTCAGCGATGGAAAATCCTTTTAACAATCGATCGGATGCTTCTAAAAACCGATCGATCGTCCGCCAAACCACCTTTGAGAAAGCTTGTGCGACATTGCCAGAAACAGAACGGTTACGACTGATTCAGATTATTCAACTGTATGGCCTGAATCCTGATGACCCATTATTTGCGATTCTAGGGTCACACGCGGCGATCGCCCAGGCATTACTGGATGCGCCAGAACAGAACCGGGAAGTGATGTTGACAACACAGCGGGAAATGTTAACGCAATTATCGCTGTACTTAAAAAAAGTGAAAGACCAATCCATTCGAGAACAGGAAAGTGCGATCGCTAAATCAGTGACTAGATTATTGCAATACACCCAAGCTCGATCTGAACTTCAGACTTGGAAAGATGTTGTGCTGCCGATGACGGTGATGGTGCTGATTTTATTTGGGTCGGGTTTACTGTCGGGATGGTTCAGTGCTGTGACGCTATTACCAAAACCCTCGCCGATCGCCCCTGGTCAGCCTGTAAAATTGACGCAACGTCAGGTCGAATATTTAAACATTTTAGGAAAACCAGAGGGGCAAGTGGCGATCGACATCGTGAGATACAACCCCGGAAAGATTGAGGAATGTTTGCAAAGTCAATCGTCGATGCTGAAGAATATGGTGTTCATTCCAGCCTTAGGAAAAGTAGAGTATGGGGCTTGTGTGCTGTGGTTGGTGCCGACGGAACAGAGACGATTTTCGCCGTGAGAGTGGACTGGTAGGCTAAGTTTCTTTAGTCATAGACGATTCTGTAGGGGTATCGAAGCCTTCGAGGACAATTTTGCCCCGAGCCTTACCGCTCTCAATCAGCGCGTGAACCTGTCTGAGATTAGCAGTGTCGATCGGTGAATATCGTTCTGTCAGAGTTGTTCGCAGTATATTTTCATCAACCAATCGCGAGACTTCGTTGAGGAGTTTTCCCTGTTCGGCGATATCGATGGTATTAAAGAACGATCGAGTAAACATAAATTCCCAATGAACGGATACAGACTTTCGTTTAAACCGATTGATGTCGAGCGTCATGGGATCGTCGATGAGTCCAAAACGTCCTTGGGGTGCGATCAATTCAGCGATCGCCTCTAGATGTTGATCCGTCTGAGTGGTCGAAAAAACAAAAGCGGGTGCGCCTAATCCGAGTGCGGCTACTTGTTGCGCGAGGGGCAAGGTGTGATCGATGACATGATGCGCGCCCATTTCCTTCACCCAGGCGATCGTCTCTGGTCTTGATGCAGTCGCGATAACGGTGAGCTTGGTGAGCTTCCGTGCCATTTGAATGGCGATCGAACCCACGCCACCCGCACCGCCAATAATTACGATCGCATTCGCCGCTCCGGGCACTGATTTCTTC
>JAYVVL010000234.1:0-28413 GCA_043787035.1 Synechococcales cyanobacterium | reverse complement strand
TCGATCGTCAGATTATGCTTGTCGCACAGTCCTTGCAGATCGAGGGTTTGCTGAACCGACTCCCAAAGCAGCTTTCAGGAGGGCAGATGCAGCGCGTGGCCCTAGGCAGAGCCATGGCACGCAGTCCGCAGGTTTTTCTGATGGATGAACCATTATCTAACCTGGATGCTAAGCTTCGGGCTGAAACCCGATCGGAAATTGTCAAACTCCAGCGAAAACTGGGAACCACAACGGTCTATGTGACTCATGATCAGACGGAAGCGATGACCATGGGCGATCGGATTGCGGTCTTAAACAACGGCCAAATTCAGCAACTAGCGACGCCGCTTGAGTTGTATAACCGTCCGGTCAATCGATTTGTTGCGCAGTTTATTGGGTCGCCGCCGATGAATTTTATTCCGGTGCAGGTTCGATCGCCCCTCTTGATTCAAGGGCTTGGAGATTTTCGGATGACCCTAAGTGAATCTTGGGAAACAGCGATGAGCGGCTACGACGGGCAATCGATAGACTTAGGCATACGACCCGAACATTTGAGTCATAGCGTGCCCGCGCCCAAAAATTTGCCGATTATAGTGGAACTAACCGAAGCCCTAGGCAGTGAAACCTACGTCTATGGAAGCTTTGAGGGAACGCCGATCGTCGCAAAAATTGATGGCGATCGACAGGTCCAAGTCGGAGACCAAATTTGGCTGGCGGTCAATCCAGAGAAATATCATTTGTTCGATCCTGCAACGGGACTAGCCATGCGATCGATGTAAAGTCCTGTAGGAGTCAATGGCATTGACCCCACAACCCTGACCCAACAGCCACCACCAACCTTAAGCAGGCTGAATTTTTACCATTTGGGCACTGAGAATTTCCTGAACCCAGCGCTTACTATTGTCTACATTAACGACGATCCGTTTAAATGATCCGTCATTGAGATCAAGTGTCATATGGTCCGACTGCGGCGTAATGTACCAAAATTCGCAGCCTGCTCGGGTAAAAAAGGTCCCCGCCTTAATAGTTCCCGGAAGATAAGTCCCCGGTGCTCGCCATTCGTCCCAGTGCATCGTCGCGACTTCAGGAATGGCCGCAACAATATGCTGAAGGGGAATACTCATGAGGTCGCCGGGATGGGCAGACCATATACGTTCCCAAGCATTGAAGCGAATTTCAAGGCGATCGTTCAAAATCGCAAGTTTCATGGCTTTTACTGAAGATTAAAAGTTTCAGCTAGCTATTTTAAAGGATGTAGGACCGTCTGTGAGACTAGAAGTCAAATCTCACTCTAAAATTAATGAGCTTAAGTTAAAAGTCATCGGGGAACATCGATTTTTAGGGTTCTTTATTGTTAAAATTTAGTTTAAGAACGTTAGAGATTTAAGCAAGGGACGGAAAACGACTATGGGTCGAATTGGGGTTTTGCTACTAAATCTTGGAGGACCGGATTGTCTTGAAGATGTCCGTCCCTTTTTGTATAACCTATTTTCTGATCCGGAGATTATTCGACTTCCGGTGCCATGGTTACAAAGTCCGCTGGCGTGGCTGATTTCGACCTTGCGATCGGGCAAGTCGATGGAAAACTATAAGAAGATTGGGGGGGGATCGCCGCTGCGGCGGATCACTGAAGAACAAGGTGAAGCCCTCGCTGCCCTGCTGAAACTACGCGGTGTGGAATCGACTATCTACATCGGAATGCGCTACTGGCATCCGTTCACCGAAGAAGCCGTCGCTCAAATCAAGCGCGATAAGCCCGAGAAACTCGTCATTTTGCCGCTATACCCACACTTTTCCATCAGCACCAGCGGCTCAAGTTTTCGGGTGCTAGAACGGATGTGGGCCGCTGACCCCGACTTGCAGGCGATTCCCTATACTGTTATTCCCTCTTGGTACGACCATCCTGGCTATGTAGATGCCATGGCTAAGATGATCGAAGGAAAACTTGACAGCGTTCCTAACCCTGATAAAGCCCACATCTTTTTTAGTGCCCATGGTGTTCCGGTAAGCTATGTCGAAGAAGCAGGCGATCCCTATCAACGTGAGATTGAGGGCTGTGCCAAGCTGATCATGAAGCGCCTAAATCGATCGAATGACTACACCCTTGCCTATCAGAGCCGAGTCGGTCCGGTAGAGTGGCTTCAGCCCTACACTGACGTCGCCATTAAGGAACTCGCGGCTAGCGGCGTTAAAGAACTGGTCGTGATTCCCATTAGCTTCGTTTCGGAGCACATCGAGACCCTGGAAGAAATCGACCAAGAATACCGTGAAGTTGCGGAAGAAGCGGGAATTCACGTATTTGCGCGAGTTCCTGCTATGGATACGGACCCAACCTTCATTCAAGCCTTGGGCGATTTGGTCGATCAGGCCATGATTGACACGCCCGTTACGTTTGGTGAGACCATCCAACCTGCCGACGACACAAAGTTCTATCCGCAAGAGCGATGGGAGTGGGGTCTGACCACCTCAGCCGAAGTGTGGAACGGTCGTTTGGCGATGTTGGGTATTTTGGGGCTGATTGCAGAACTTCTCGCTGGGCAAGGTCCACTCCATTCGATTGGCTTCCTGTGATAATCCTGTAGCCATCCTTTCTATAGCTATCCACTCATAGAGATTCATTCTGAACTAACCCCCTATGACGATCGTTCACCCGTCTCCTGAACTAGTTGCGCAGTTCTATTCGCCCGGTCTTGGAGGCGATTCATCCGGATGGTCAGTATTGCATTGGTCAAGATGTGGAAGGAAATCATGGTGCCGTTGATCGCCATAGAATTCGTGAGTGGAAATGGATCGGAAGAACGCGATACCACGTCACATTTTTCGAGTGATACGGCCAAAGCCGGGAAGTTTTGGGTTTACGAGCAGGCGGTTCGGATTCCGTCCTATGCCATTTATGAGGTTTCCAAGGCGTCAGTGGAGGTCTATATGCTGGTCGCAAATCATTATCAAAATGTAGCCCCAACGATCGAGGCCACTACCCGATTCCACCCTTAGGCGTCGAACTGGGAATCTGGCAAGGCGTGGAGGCGAATCAAGACTTACCTTGGTTGCGGTGGTGGGACAGCGAGGGGAATTTATTACTATCGGGTGATGAGCGCGGCGACCAAGAAAAACAGCGGGCTGACGATCAACAGCAACGCGCCGATCGTTTGGCGGCAAAGCTCCAAGCCCTAGGAATTAAGGCAGACTGATCGGGCCTTCTGTGTCTAAATTACGACTTTAATTTGAACCTGATCCAACCGTGATCCGGAATTCATGAGTCGATCGATCCACGCTTTAAAATAAGTTCGGTTTTCTAGCTTTTCCTGGGGTTTTGTAGTGTCCAAGGCGTTTGGGCAGAGTCCTAGCATCGCCGCGCTGGTTACACAAAACATTGATTTCTGAAAGCTTGTGATGATTTTAACGCTGAGATCCGTTTCACCTCGACTGAAAGTTTTGTAATACTCCAGGAGATAGTCGGGCAAATACCGTGCCATATCTTTTGCCACCAGCGTCGGGGGGACGCCTGCACTCCCGGCTGGAATAGGATCCGCATAGAGTGCTCCATAAATAAAATCGCCTTGATCCCCCGGAAGCTGCTGGGCCTGAGCGTTATAGGAAAGGATGCCCATGAACGGAAGCGATCGAAAAAACACTGCTTCAACATAAGGAATGGCGGTATCCATCAAAAAAGTCAACCCAGCCGACTTGGGTAAAATATCGTAGGATTTCTCATTAATCTCCACCGTGTAATAAATCGGCACCGCCGCCGCCGCCACGAGTTCATCGCGCACATGATGAATGACATCACGAATGGTGGTGATTTTGCCGGAGACCCGCAGCGAGTCCATGACCAAAAACATCTCACTCATAATGTCCCAAAATTGCCCCAATGCGCGGGTGTAGCACAGTTGACGAACCTGTTCGAGCAAGAAATCTGGGGAGAGTTTGACTAGCCCTTGAATTAGGAGATTGCCTTTAATTTTCGCCCCGATCGCCTGATTAGCAAGATCTATAAACTCCGGCGTATCAAGATAGGCATCAAGCCCACCGCCACCGTGATACATCATGCCTCTCATGCAGTATTCTGAAAACTCGTAGTTGATCCGATCGTGGCCCCAATGGTGGAGAAGTTTTGACCAAGATCGATCGCCGTTCATGTACTTATAGAACGGAAACAGGACGAGAAACTGCGTGTCTGCGATGTAGCGTAAATTGATGGAATAGGCTTGAATAACATGACCATAGCTTTCGAGGATTCCAATGACCTCCAAAAAATTGATCGGATCTTCCGGCAACAATCCATCCGCATTTTCAAGACGGCGCAGAATATCTTCGTAGGGATAAGGTTGACTAGAGACCATGATGAAATCCTAAATGGTGTTTTAAATGAGCATTAACTAATAGTTAGACTCTAGTTATTGAATGTCGATCCCGGTGTCAGTCCGTGAACCATCGCCGTGGAGGTTACTTCAGTCCACTGCAACATCCAGCTTGGCGTCAGTCCCAAGACTACAATCAAAACCGCCAAGACAAATCCTGGTGCTCGATCGCTCCACGTCACCACAGGCAAGTCGCTGTATTCAACCGGAAGTCGCCCGAAGAAAGTTTTGTTGACTAAAAGTAGGAAATACACTGCCGTTAAACCTGTGCCAATCATGCAGAGCAAAGTTTGGGCTGGGTACGCCGCAAAACTGCCTCGGAAGATTAGGAATTCTGAAATAAACCCGACCATTCCCGGCATTCCCGCAGAGGCCATCACCCCCAAAACCATTAAGTTTCCAATAATCGGCAGACCGCGCTCAGGATTCAGCAAGCCCTTTAGCACATTAATATCCCGCGTTCCTGTTTTCCTATAAATTACCCCAACTAACACAAACAGCAACCCTGAAATCAACCCATGGGCCACCATCTGAAACACAGCTCCCACCATGGCCACTGGCGTCGCCGCTGCCGCTGCCAATAGCACAAAGCCCATGTGGCCAATAGAGCTGTAGGCCACCATCTTTTTCATATCTGTCTGAGCAATAGCAGCCAACGCCCCAAAGAGCACGCTCACCACCGCCCACCAAGCAAACCAAGGCGCAGCGACCACCCAAGCCTCTGGAAACAAACCCAACCCAAACCGAAGCAACCCATAGGTTCCAAGCTTCAACAGCACGCCTGCAAGTAACACCGAAATGGGCGTTGAGGCTTCGACGTGGGCATCGGGAAGCCAGGTATGGAAAGGAAATAAGGGGATTTTGATGCCAAACCCAACAACGATCGCCCCCAGTAACACTAACTGCGCCCTCATAGGTAGCCCTTGGCTTAGCTGCGGATTGTATTCAAACGTCGTCGCCCCGCTTAACCAAGTCAGTCCCAAGAACCCTGCCAACACCAAAATTCCTGAAATTGCGGTGTAGATCAAAAACTTTGTTCCGGCATAGCCTCGCCGGACGCCACCCCAAACGCTGATTAGGAGATAGAGCGGGACCAGTTCTAGCTCATAAAACAAGAAGAACAGCAGGAGATTTTGGGCTAGAAAGGCTCCTGCAACACCCGCATTCAGCGCAAAAATCATGGCGTAATACAGCTTGGGCCGAATGACCGTTTCCGGCGTGATGTAAATTGCAATCATCGTCAGCAGACCATTCAAGATCAGCAGCAAGATCGACAGTCCATCTACTCCCAAATGGTAGTCAAGTCCTAACTCTTGGACCCAAGGAAGGTTTTCAATAAATTGTAGCCCTGCGATCGTCGGATCAAACCGAGCCAAAATCCACAGCGTAATCGCAAACAACACCCCCCCGATCGCTAAGGCCGTCGTCTTAATGGGCTTCGCGTCCAACGGCAGAAACGCCAGCAGCATCGCCGCCGCGATCGGAATAAAAATCAATGCACTCAACATCATTACCCTTCTCCCCGCATCAACTAGTACCCTAAGGCTTGAATCCTAGACCAAGACAGCGCCATTCCCAAGACGCTAACCCCAACCAAAATTGTGAACATGTAGCCCGACGATCGCCCCGACACGCTGTATTTCAATCCTTCACCCGAAAACAGCGAGACAAACCCAATGAGGTTGACCACCCCGTCTACGATGTATCGATCGAACCACGAGATCACGCCTGATAGGCTCCCTACGAATCGAACCACCGTCAATTTATAGAACGTATCGACATAGAAGTCATAGGCAAGTAAATCTTGAATAAACCGCAACTGCGCCTGCACCGGACGCATCCACACATGTTCCAGTTGGACCAAGCTCCCCACCACAATGCCGACGCCCCCCGATAGCGACAGCATCCCCGCCGCTGCCAGATTCACGGCATCACCATCCGGAAGCAACGCTAACCGCTGCATCACTAAAGGCAAAGTGACCGTCGCAACGACCAGCACCCCCATGGGCATCGCCATAGTCCATGGCACCTCTGGCGATCGACGCGTTTTAGGCGTTATCGGGCCTAAGAACACCAGTCGATACACCCGAACTAGACCGATCGCCGTCAACATATTCACCAGCAAAATCACCGCAACTAGTCCCGGAGATTCAGTCCAAAAGTCATCTATTCCATCCAGCATGGCCCAGTAGCTACCTAAGGGAAAAAAGCCGACTAGCCCCAAGCCTCCGGTCACAAACGCCAAGGTCGTCATAGGCATCTTCCGTGCCAAGCCCCCGAGTTCGGTCACATCCTGACTGCTTGTGGTGAGGATAATCGAACCCAAGCTCATGAAAATCAACGCTTTTGCAATCGAGTGAGCCAAAAGCAGCACATAGGCAAAATCGGTCCACTGCATCCCCACTGCAATAAATACAAGTCCCATGTAGGCACTGGTCGAGTGAGACATCGCCCGCTTGATATCAATCTGTGCAAGGGATACTAGTGAAGCGCCGATCGCCGTCATCGTCCCTAACACCACTAGCATGGCCTGGGCCACTGAAGACAGCGCAATCACAGGCTGAAGTTTGATCAACACATAGGCTCCGCAGCCCACCACGACTGAATTTCGTAAAATAGAAGCAGGTGTCGGACCTTCCATGGCTTCATCTAGCCAAAGGTTCAAGGGAAACTGCGCACATTTTCCCGTCGGACCCGCAATCAACGCCAGTCCCAACGCCGTCGCTGTTCCGGGCGCAAGATCAGCCGTCTCTGCCCATTGATATATCTTTTCAAAATTCAAGTCCCCAGCATAGACCGCCACCGCTACCATCCCCATCAGCAATAAAATATCACCCACCCGTTTCGTCAAAAAGGCATCGCGCGCTGCCGTTTCCACCAAAGGCTGAGCATACCAAAAGCCCACGAGAAGATAGGTTGAAAGGGTTAACATCTCCAACAACCCATAGGTCAAAAATAACGAATCACTCAGCACCAACCCACTCATCGCCGCTTCAAAAAATCCCATCAGCCCATAAAAGCGGCCTAAGGACCACTCTTTTTCTAAGTAGCCCAGCCCGTAAACTTGGGCCAACAAACTCAACAGCGTAATCAGCACCATGGCTCCCACACTGATCGAGTCCAAATGCACATTGAATGTCAGATCAAAATCAACCATGTGAAACCACGGCAAACTCAGCTCATACACGGGCTGATCCCACACGGACTGGAAAATGAGCACCCCATGCACAAGGGCCAAAATCGTCGCTAAAATATTGAGATAGGCCGCAGGACGCTGTCCCCGTCCCCGAATCAATCCAGTTGACCAAGGACCCGTCACGAGTGCGCCGACCAATCCATAAGACGGAATCAGCCAGCTCGTCTCCAAGAGATATTCGTGCATTCAAACCCGTCCTAACAACATCGTACAGGCCAAAAGCCAAAAGCCAACGGCTGCTACTAGCCTAAGCGAAATCCTGACGACTCATCGCTCTAGTCTTAAAATCATCGCCCTCACTGTAACGAAATCGCAACAATTTCCCATTGACATTGCCCTATTCAAAATTGGGATCAAATCAGCGCCTAGACGAAGATGCTGGCCACTTACGGCCATACGGGCGCTTTTGGACGACTCCATGAGCATTCATCAGTCAAGGTGATGATCCTGATTTATAAGGATCATCAAACTTTATATTGCCAAGGGTAATGCTCACCTCTATTCTTGTATAACAAGTTGAATCCCAGCTTTTGGGTAAATGTGGGGTAAACGGGATCTCCCGTCCATGTTTGCACTGAGGTTATTTTGCGAGCGATCGCCCCATTGAGGAGAGATTAGGCATGTCTATTGCGGTCGGAATGATTGAAACACGGGGTTTTCCCGCAGTCGTCGAAGCGGCTGATGCGATGGTGAAAGCCGCTCGCGTCACCCTAGTTGGCTACGAGAAGATCGGTAGTGGTCGCGTCACGGTCATTATCCGGGGCAATGTCTCTGAAGTGAAAGCTTCTATTGAGGCTGGCTTAGAGTGTATTAAGCGCGTAAATGGCGGCGAAGTGGCGTCCAGTCACATCATCGCTCGTCCGCACGAAAACCTCGAATACGTTCTACCCATTCGATACACCGAAGCGGTCGATCAGTTTCGTGCGTAGGGTTAGTACTTGAGTTTAGATTTGTCTCAGGCTTCGGAAGAGAGCGATCGAAACCGAACTAAAGCAGTCTAGAATGTTTTGTTGGTCTGGGCCTTCAGTCGTTCTACCAGGGCGATTCAGGGTTTATGTATACGAATTGATTGGAAGGGAGTTTTTTTGACATGGCTATTGCAGTTGGAATGATCGAGACCTTGGGCTTCCCCGCAGTGGTGGAAGCAGCAGATGCGATGGTGAAAGCCGCTCGCGTCACCCTAGTTGGCTACGAGAAAATCGGGTCCGGTCGCGTAACCGTCATTGTTCGGGGTGATGTGTCTGAAGTTCAAGCTTCCGTCGCAGCAGGAATTGAAAACGTGAAGCGTGTGAACGGCGGACAGGTTTTGTCCACCCACATCATTGCGCGTCCTCACGAAAACCTGGAATACGTGCTGCCGATTCGCTACACCGAAGCTGTGGAACCATTCCGTGAGAGCGTTTCGGGTATCCGTCCTCTAAACCGTCCGTAACGTTTATCTAAATGCAAATCGCCAAAGTTCGCGGCACCGTTGTTAGTACCCAGAAAGAACCGAGCCTAACTGGGGTTAAGTTTCTATTGGTACAACTTGTGGATGAAGAAGGGGAATCTCTTCCGGTCTATGAAGTGGCTGCCGATCGAGTGGGTGCAGGAGTTGGGGAGTGGGTGCTGATTAGTCGTGGTAGTGGTGCGCGGAAGGTAGAGGGCTATGACGATCGCCCTTTGGACGCTTCAGTGGTGGCCATTATTGACACTGTTACAGTGGAGAATCAGCGCATCTACGACAAAGGAACGCAATGGTAAAGCTGTTGAACGCGTCGTTGAAAAACGCGGCCAATTGAGAATTCGCAGTTTGAATCTGAGTCTATTTTGATTGAGCTTTGACACCGATGCGTTCCTTCCTAAGTTCTGTACCCCCGGTGTTTTGTATCTAGAATGCCGCTTTGGAATAGGCGTTCTTCAAGATAATTTGTCTTTAGAATGAACATTTTTCAGAGCAGAAATTCTTTAAGTCGATGCTTTTTTAGGACCGACCTTTCGGGACAAGACACTTCAGGACGAGACACTTCAGTTATGGCAGCCCAAACTTCCTTTGCGGCTCCTCCGACGCCTTGGTCGCGGACGCTTGCAGAACCCAATATTCATGAATCTGCCTATGTGCATGTTTTTTCCAATCTGATCGGTGACGTTCGGGTAGGTGAGAATGTTTTGATTGCGCCGGGAACTTCGGTTCGCGCGGATGAAGGAACGCCGTTTCACATTGGCAGTCGCACCAATCTTCAAGATGGTGTGGTTGTTCATGGCTTGGAGCAAGGTCGCGTTGAAGGGGACGACGGGGAATGTTACTCCGTTTGGATTGGGAACAACACGTCTATTACGCACATGGCGCTGGTTCACGGACCCGCTTATGTGGGAAATGACTGTTTTATTGGCTTCCGATCGACGGTGTTTAATGCCCGCATTGGCAGTGGCTCCATTGTGATGATGCACTGCCTGATTCAAGATGTCGAAATTCCGCCTGGGAAATATGTGCCCTCTGGGTCCATTATTATTCATCAGCAGCAAGCCGATCGCCTGCCGGACGTTCAGCCGCAGGATCAGCACTTTGCAACTCACGTCATTGGCGTGAATGAAGCGCTTCGATCGGGGTATCACTGCGCCGAAGACACAGCCTGTATCCTTCCGATAAAAAACGACATGCCAACTACCTACAATGCCAAGAGCGCAAGCTCGGAAGTCGTGGATCACGTGCGTCAGCTTCTGGCGCAGGGTTATCGCATCGGCACCGAACACGCCAACAAACGCCAATTTCAAAATGGGGGCTGGAAGACCTGTTCACCTATTAATGCGACCTCCGAATCGGCGGTTCTGGGTGAACTCCAAGGCTGCTTAAGCGAACACACGGGCGAATACGTCCGGCTGATCGGCATTGACCCCAAAGCTAAAAAGCGCGTCCTTGAAAAAATCATCCAGCGCCCGGATGCCGCGCCCATCAGCCTCAGTGGCGCAGCGTCAAAAGGTAGCTACTCGTCCAACGGGCATTCCTCTAACGGACACTCGTCTAATGGACATGCCAGCCATAGCTCGCCCGCTACTTACAACAGCGCCCCCGGTTCATCCGACGCTGGCGTTGCAGCTCAAGTGAGCAATGTGATCAATCGTGGCGGCAAGATATCGGTGGAATACGCCAACAAGCGTCAATTCCAAACCTCGTCTTGGCAGAGCGGTGGATTCCTCAGTGGTTCTAACGAAAGCACTGTTATCAGTGCATTGAATCAGTTTATCGCGGCTCATCCGGGTGAATATGTCCGAGTCGTCGGGGTTGACCCGGTGGCGAAAAAACGCGTGTTGGAACTGGTGGCTCAACGTCCTAACGGACAGTCCGCGCCGATCGCAATTCATACCTCTGCCTCTAACAGCATGGCCAGCAGTAGCTTCACGGCACCGTCCGCAAGCGCCGATCTCTCAACCCAAATCCAGCAATTGCTGAACCAAGGGGCTTCGATCGGTCTGGAATTTGCTGACCCGCGTCGCTACCGAGCTTCGTCCTGGACTTCGGCTCCGATTATGACAGGTCGCAGTAGTGCGGATATTTCTAACGCCGTCTCCCGATTTGTCGCCGAGCACGCCAATGACTACGTTCGGATGATTGGAGTCAATATCCGTGCAAAAACGCGCGTCGCAGAGATGATCATTCATCGTCCCGGAGCACAACCCGCTTCGTCAAACACGACAAGTCACAGCTCGTTTTCAGCTAGCCACAGCGCACCGTCTTACGGTAGCGGTCATGGCAGCAGTCATGGCAGCAGCCACGCAACGGTGGGGTTGACGGCTCAAAGCGTCGATCAAATCCGTCAACTGGTTCGCGGTGGCAATAAGATCACGCTTGAATTTGCCGATAAACGTCGCTACAAGATTAATTCTTGGCAAACCGCAGGGGTAGTGAGTGCTGGGAATGAATCCGGTGCGATCGCTGAAGTAGAGAAAATCTCAGCTCAGTTTGCTGGGTTCTACGTTCGTATCATCGGGACTGACGCATCTAAGCGTCGCGTTCTCGAAGCGGTTATTGCAAAACCTTAGAGTTTTGCGAAGGGTCTCTATTTCGATCGCTTTTACTTAAACCCGTTCACCCGGCTCGATGTTTCCAAAATCCCTTAGTTTTGAACCTATTAGTACTGCGCAAAGTTATTGCGTGAGTGGTGATGTGGCGATTTATGCAGGAGTGGCCATCGCGCCGGGTGTTTTGTTGCAGGCCGATGTTGGCAGTCGCATTGTGATTCGATCGGGTGTTTGTATTGGTTTGGGCTGTGTGATTCATGCCCATCAGGGGACCATTATCATTAATGAAGGCGCAAACTTAGGTGCAGGTGTATTGCTCATTGGAGACGTTACGATCGGTGCGAGAGCTTGTCTAGGCGCGGCAGTCACGGTATTGAACAGTGCTATTGACGCTGGAAAAATTGTAGAGTCTGGAAGAGTGGTCGGCGATCGCTCTCGGCAGGTCGATCTTCATCGTGTTGACGATATGTTGGATTCCATCCCCATGAATGAAGCCTCGCCCCAAGCTTCACCGCCTTCTTCCGAGCCAATTATTACCGATACTACTGGAAACCCCTGGCAATCCTGCGATCCTGATCCTTGGGATCCGAGCGATCATCCTCCTAGTGAAACGACCTGTCAAGTCACCAGTAAACCGACAACCGCAACCCCCTTCGACAGCACGATTTACTCAGCTCAGAACTTTTCTTCCCCCTACCCGCCTTATCAAAACCCACCGAATCCCTCGATGCCCCTCACCGAGCCGATCGAATCTCATGTGTCCAGCGTTGAAATGAAATCGCCTTTAGAACCAGACGTAAAACCCGAGATTAAGCCTGAGATTAAGCCCGGAACAGCAGCGATCGTTCCTAAAGATGAGGCTCCAAAACCCGTCTATGGTCAAGCTTATGTCAATCAGATGCTGGGCAGAATGCTGGGACGATAGGCAAGAGGAAATTAGGTTCATTGTGCGATCGTCTTTGAGTAATTTGGGTGGGGCGATCGGTAGAGTATTAAGAAAATTCATTGGGTAGGTGACATGGGGCGTTAAACTTTATAACGGATTAAGCCCTTGATTTCCCCTGTTGTGACCGATGAACTTAGCGACTATTCTGAAAGACTCGAATTATAAGCTCTCGCAGTTTACTGATGATGAAATTGAGGAGCTAGAGGAACGGATTATTTTGAAGACGACTAAGGGCGGTGATGTGCCTTATGTGGTTTGCTTAGTTCGTCAGAAGGCCATTAAGCTTACGCCGGAAGAAGTGGTAAGACAGCTTTATCTTCAGGTTTTGATCGATCGATTGCACTATCCGGTTAGTCGGATTCAGGTGGAGTATGGGGTGAACTTTGGGCGGGAGGTGAAGCGGGCGGACATTGTGGTGATGGATAAGGATCGTCCGATGACGGTGTTTATGTTGGTGGAGTTGAAGAAGCCGAAACTTAAGGATGGAAAGGATCAGCTTCGATCGTACTGTAATGCAACAGGTGCGCCGATTGCGGTCTGGACGAATGGCGATCAAATTTCTTATTATCAGCGTAAAGATCCAAATTACTTTGAAGATATTACGGATCTGCCGAATGCGAATCAAACGCTGGCGGATATTCTTCAGATTAAGTTTACGCTGGAAGACCTCATTAAAAATGACAAGCTATTAAAAGAAAATAAATCGCTTAAGACATTGATCGAGGAAATGGAAGATGAAGTGCTGGCAAATGCTGGGGTGGATGTCTTTGAGGAGTTGTTTAAGCTGATTTTTACGAAGCTTTATGATGAGTGGTATTCGGGACAGGGAAGCCGCCGGAAAACTCGATCGTTGGAGTTTCGGAATACGGGACAGACGGAAGGGGATTTGAAGAGTAAGATTCAGCAATTGTTTGATGGGGCGAAGAAAAAGTGGGAGGGTGTCTTTAGTGAGGATGCGAAGATTAGTCTTACGCCGTCGCATTTGTCGGTATGTGTGTCTTCTTTGGAAAATGTGAAGCTGTTTAATTCAAATTTGGATGTGGTGGATGAGGCGTTTGAGTATTTGATTAATCAGAGTAGTAAGGGCGATAAGGGACAGTATTTTACGCCGCGCTATGTGATTGATATGTGTGTGAAGATGCTCAATCCGACGGAGGATGAGTACATGATCGATACGGCAGCGGGATCTTCGGGGTTTCCGGTGCATACGATTTTTCATGTGTGGCGGCAGATTTTAAAAGATGAAGGATTGGAGGCGAGTCATTTATTCTCGTTGGAGGACAAGCCTGCTCGGTGTAGTGAGTATGTGGAAGAGAAGGTGTTTGGGATTGATTTTGATGAAAAGGCGGTACGGGTGGCGCGGACGCTGAATTTGATTGCGGGGGATGGGCAGACGAATGTATTGCATTTGAACACGTTGGATTATGAGTTGTGGGATGAGGTGACGGATCAGGATGATTGGGATGATGTTTATAATTCTGGATTTAAACGGCTGAAGCGATTGCGACCGAAGGGGAGTAAGGATTATCGAGAGTTTCGGTTTGATGTGTTGATGGCGAATCCGCCGTTTGCTGGAGACATTAAGGAACCGCGCATGATTTCCCGCTATGACTTGGCGAAGAAGCCGGATGGGAAGTGGCAGACGAAGGTGGGGCGAGATATTTTGTTCATTGAGCGGAACTTGGACTTTTTGAAGCCGGGTGGGAGGATGGCGATCGTTTTACCCCAAGGTCGTTTTAACAATTCATCAGATAAGAATATTCGAGATTTTATTGCGGAACGGTGCCGGATTTTGTCGGTGGTGGGTTTGCATGGGAATACTTTTAAGCCACATACGGGAACGAAGACTTCGGTGCTGTTGGTGCAGAAGTGGAATGATGATCCGAAGACTGGGGCGCTGTGTCCGAGACGGGATGATTACAGTATCTTTTTTGCGACGATGCAAAAGTCGGGAAAGGATAATTCAGGGGAAAAGATTTACATCAAGAAGTCAGATGGATCGGGTGAGCTTTTACTTGATGCACATGATCACTTAATTATCGATCATGATTTGTTTAATCATGACGGGCTGACGCAAGATGGAATTGCTGAAGCCTTTATTGAGTTTGCCAAGAAGGAGAAACTCAGTTTTTTTCAACTTAGCCCATCTGTGAAACCATTTGATGCAGACAAGTATCAGCAGTTAATGGATGGGCTTGAAGCAGCGGTGATTAATCTTAGCGAATTAGAGCGTACTCATAGAATTGACTCTGAGTTTTTTAGAAAAGAATATCTTGAAGCATCAACTGTGTTAAAAACGAAGATTGTAAATCCAATCACGAATTTTGTTAAAGTCTTTGATGGTAATCACATGAAGATTAGTGAAAGCTTCACTGATTCTGGAGTCCCCTATTATAGAGGGCAAGATATGCATCATTTTTTCATTGAACAATCATCTCCTATTTACATAGATACCGAGGCTTATAACCTCCCGTACATGAAGCGTTCTCACCTCAAAAAAGGTGATGTTCTCCTTTCAATTGTTGGCACGATCGGAAGTGTATCTCTTGTGAAAACAAATCAAGATGCCACGTGTAACTGTAAACTCGCTATTTTACGAACTAAATCAACCAAACCTGAATATCTTGCCAGTTTTTTAAAATCTAAATTTGGTCAAAGTCAGATTAATCGTTTTACTCGTGGAGCGGTCCAAATGGGTTTAATCCTAGAGGATATGAATCAAATAGTAATTCCAGAATTTTCTAACGAATTTGAGAAGACTATTTCCTCGACTGTCTTAATCTCAAATAATTATCTAAATCAATCTGATGTTGAATATCAACAAGCTGAAGACTTACTATTGTCAGAGCTTGGCTTGAACGACTGGCAACCTACCGAAGAAACCGTTGCTGTCAAGAGCTTTTCTGAGTCATTTTTATCTTCTGGTCGCCTTGATGCTGAGTATTATCAGCCAAAATATGATTAATTAGAGACTGCTATTGCCGAATATGGGTTTGTTAAATTAGTAACGATCAGCAGTTATAGTTCTACAGGATTCACCTATGAAAGTTCAGAGTTTTCTGAAGAAGGGATTGATCTGATAAGAATTAACAATATTACTCCTTATGGATTGGATCTATCTAATGCGGTAAAGATAAAAAAAGAAAATCTTTCTTTGAGGTTAAAAGACAGAATAGAGCTTGGAGAAATATTGATATCTATGTCAGGAACAATTGGCTCATGTTGTCACATTCGCAATCAGATAGACGCATTCATCAATCAAAGAATAATGAAATTAAGACCTGTTAACTTCAGTGGAGATGTTCTTGCACTAATTATAAATTCTGATATTGGTAAAATGCAACTACAGAGAGTAGGTACTGGTGGCGTACAAACAAATCTTGCCAATAGCGATATTTTAAATATCAAGATACCTATGTTGTCTTTATTTGTTCAAAAAAAGATATCGAGAAGTATTCATCAGTCACTTGATTTCAAACATCAGTCTAAACAACTCCTAGAAATTGCTAAAACAGGAGTAGAGCGGGCGATCGAAACCGATGAAGCCACCGCGATGACCTGAATGAATCAGCAACTAAAAGCCCTAGGAGTAGACCTATCATGATTAAGCCCGCGATCGACCTTCCTATGACGACGATCGAACAGTTTTGCGATCGTCACTCCAATCGCTTGCATCTATCGCTCAACCCTCCATAATTCCATCAGGTCAAACCCGATCGCAACCCCAAAACCGATCGGTCTCATAGAATTCTCGTAGTCACTCTTCACAAAATCATCACTGAAGTAAGCTTCACTCTTCCGATCGTTACTTTGATAGGAGTCAAACTTAGTTCAACTCCTCCATTAGTCTGATCAACTCCTCCATTAGTCTGATCAACTCCTCCATTAGTTTGATCAACTCCTCCATTAGTTTGATCAACTCCTCCATTAGTTTGATCAACTTCTCCATTAGTTTGATCAACTCCTTCATTAGTTTAATCAGTAACTAACAAAGCATCAATGGCTATCCTCAGCTTCTTCCCAAAGCGAATACTGATGACTGATCCGATCGTTGGCGAAGCCTCACCTTGGGTGAATCGCTTCTGCATAGCGGGAGAACGCGAGCGAATCATCAAGCCCAGCGTCATTCAATGCGTCACCAGACAGCCGTACTTGCTCAGTCATATAGGAACTCAACCGAAATCAGGATTACTTTCGCGATCGTAGCGAATTTGGTTGATTCACGGTGGCGATTCACCCAAGGTGAGGCTACGCCAACGTTCCTAAACAATTCATTCTTTTACGTAATATTCTGGATG
Source organism: Synechococcales cyanobacterium (assembly GCA_043787035.1). Lineage (GTDB taxonomy): Bacteria > Cyanobacteriota > Cyanobacteriia > Leptolyngbyales > Leptolyngbyaceae > JAAFJU01. Next base: position 11,634 of record JAYVVL010000234.1, on the reverse strand, counting down.
CCTTATCTTGTCTTTACGTTAATTCGGTGGAATGGGTGGTGAGGAAGAGGCGATCGAAAGTGCGAGGCATAGCCAACGTGAGTCAGTCGATCGGCTTGCCATAATCAAGTCAGGAATTCGATTGGGTAGTACTTGACTATGACAACACTTGAGCAAGTTCTAGAGACGGCCATGCAGCTTCCCGACGAGCAGCAAGAAATGCTCCTGAAGATTTTGCATCATCGTTACCATAATAATCGTCGGACTGAAATTGCGATCGATGCTCGGAAATCGCTAGAAGCCTTTGAATCTGGAGAGTTGCGTACACAGTCTGCGCGAGATGTGATCGCTGAATTGCGACCGGGCTTGGACGCCGCTGAGGCTCTATGAGATCTCTAGATTTGACCCCCAAAATTCAAGCGATCGTTTAATAAATTTGTTAAACGCAACGCCAAACTACAGCGGCAAATGGAAGAGACGCTAGATGAAATGGAAGCAGATTTATTTGAGGCATCGCTCGGCACTCAATAAGTTATGCGGTGAGTTAGAAGGTCTTCAATCTTGCTCCTGTGCCTATGACTGTCGAATTGTTTTTCTGTTCAACAAGACAAGATTACAAAAATTGAAACGATCGTGCTGCTTGATATTGGAACGCATGAATGAAGTGTATTGATACCAGATCACTCATCCTGGACTTCTTCCCAAAGCGAATACTGATGACTGATCCGATAGTCTACGACCGACCGAAGGTCATCGTTGGCGTTAGCGAAGCCTCTGCTTTAGCAGAAAGCCTCACCTCTGGTGAATCGCTTCTGTATACCGGGAGAATAGCGAAGTCTCTCGGAACGAGAATCACCACTTCATCGGGGGTGTTTTCCTCATCTAATTGGCGTTTATCATGGATTTTTCTGGGTTTCGCTCGGGTCAATAGAATCACCCGCTTGTCCCGTGTCGTGCCCGTAATCGGTTTAATTCCCGATCGGAGAACCGGAGTATAATAAATATGTGAAATCCTTAGGTGATGTGCGTGGAACTGTCCTGTAAAAGTGAGTATGCCCTCCTTGCCCTCCTTGAGCTTGCCCTTCACCATGACCAAGGTGAACCGATTCAAATTCGGCAAATCTCCGCCCAACAAAACATTCCCGATCGCTACTTAGAGCAGCTTCTCGCGATCCTTCGGCGGGCGGGACTCGTTCGATCGCAGCGGGGAGCCAAAGGGGGTTATTTGTTAGTGAGAGAACCGAAGAAAATATCGCTATATGAAGTGGTGAGTTGTCTTGAAGGGTTTGAATCACAGACACAGACGCCCGATCAAACCATCGAATCGACCGTTGTGGATGAACTGTGGAATGAAGCCCGCCAATCCGCCCATTCAGTTCTTCAGCGCTATACGTTACAGGACTTGTGCGATCGGACCCGTGCTAAGAAACAATTGGATTTGATGTACTATATTTAATAAAATTCCGATAAACTCGGACTCTTTCCCGTTACCTCAATGCGATCGGCATTGACATTGACATCATTTGCGTAGCCGCGATTTCAATCGCTGAGGCATTCACTTCATTGATATGGCAACAGTTTTAACCCTGGGTTGTTTATCTCAGAAGTTGTCTAACCATTACTGCCGATCGATATTTCAAGCCGATCGTTTTGTTCTGCCTCTTGATTCAGCAGGTGAATCACTCGTTGGTCTGACTCCTTGAGAATGCCTAAGTTCGTGGTGAAAAATGCTTCGATCGTATCGGAATTGGCAGGCAGCAGAATCTGGCTTAGGACGTTGAATCCAGTGAGTTTTAGGCGGACTGAAAACTGAACCGCCTGACCATTGAGATGCAATGAATGAAGGCTGGCATAGGGGATAAGTTTCAGCAGAGCTTCTTGGATTTCAGCTAGATCGAGAAAGGGCTTTTTAGAAGAATTCCGGGACTCTTGAATCACATACCGATCGGTTAGCCAGAACAGCGACTCCGGCACCAGCGGATAGTGCCCACCGCGATCGGTTTCAATAGCAAAGGTCGCTTTGGAACCACTGACTTGATATTTCAAGGTCCCGACATTCGGCAATCGGTCTAGATCGTCTTGAGATTTATGAAGGGAGTTTTTCTCAAAGGCTTCTAGATCCGCGATCACTGATTGTTGATAGTCATCCATTCCAATGTACGGATGAATCTTGATGCCAGTGCGATCGGAAATTTTCCAGTAGGCGTCTAGAGCCTGCCGTAAGATATCTTCAAACCGGGTTTCTAGAAGCTGCTTGTTCCAGTGAAACGCATTTTTGGGATAGTCGATGATGTCTTGGATTTGCGATCGGATAGACTCACTTTCAAAGCGATGATTGGTGAGCTTGTCGCGATCGACTGAACCGGGCGTTGAATTTTTATCGGCATGGTTGTGATAGCCCAGCACCAAATACGTATTGAGCAGATTCAGCGACGAAACCGTGGAATAGTGAAGCTTATCTAAGTCGCCATCTCGACCATCATCTTTGAGGACTGGGACGATCGCGATAGTTTTAGAAACCGTTTTAGAGGCGCTGTAGCTATTATAAGTCCGGGCAAGGGATGAGATTTGGGTTCGCTTTGGAGAGACCCATTTAGCGTAGGCGACTTCAGTATTTTCGGTCTCAATGATGCCTGATGCTTTTGCTCGATTGATGTCAAATTCCCGCAGGGGAAACTTGTTCAATGCCTCAATGACGCAAGCATTGTAGTCTATCTCTCGAATCAATCCTACAAACTGAAGAAGGGTCTGAGCCAAAGGGTTTGTTATAGGATTTGTCATAGGATTTGTCATAGGATTTGTTGTAGAGTTTGTTGAAATAGTTACTTTGATTTTGAGTTCTCTTTTACCGACCCACGATCGCACTATCTGCCGCAGAGTAAAAGACCCCGGCCACGCACCCAATCATCAACGTCGCTAGTGTCGCTGCCCATAGTGCTTTCCATCCTAACTCCGTCAAGTCTTTCCGTCTTGAGGGAATCAAATAGACAAACCCACCGATGAAAATTCCGAGGGACGGGAGATGGGCAAACCCGCACAAAGCATAGCTCGTAATGACCAAGGCGCGATCGCGCAGTAGCCCTTGCTGGGACAAACTAGCGAGTTCCAAGTAGGATGGAATTTCCGTTTCAAACAGTCGCCGCCCGATCAAAACCGATACCTGCCAAATTTCAGCCCACTGATCCGAAACTCCCGTAACCGCTACTAGCGGCAGAAACAGCGCACCCGCAATATTCTGGACCGTGATCACTTTAAACACGCTTCCAAACTTAGCCAAGTAAGGATTTGCGCTATCGCCTAAAGCGGCTAGATTGCCAAAGAATAAATTTACTAGGGCTACGAGTCCTAAGACGGCAATGAGGAGAGAGGCGATCGACACGGCCAATTTTACGCCATCCCATGATCCCGTAATCACCGCTTCGAGCGCATTCATCGGATGTTCATCTTCCACATCTTGAGGAATTTTGCCCAGGGTTTTGGGTTCTTCTGTCTCAGGGACCAGAATCTTGGAGATGACAAAGCAGGCGGGAATGGCCATGAGCGACGCGGAAACGAGGTGGCCGACTATATTAGGGAAAGCGGGACGCAGAAGATTGGCATAGAGAGCTAGAACGGTAGACGCAATGCTGCCAAAGCAAGAGGCCAAAATGGCGCAGAGTTCGCTGCGGGTCAGGTCAGCTAAAAACGGTCGAATCACCAGCGCCGACTCAATGCCAACAAAAATATTTGCCGCTCCGCTTAGGGATTCTGCCCCGCTCAAACCCATTAGCTTATGAAACACTTTCGCAAACGCATGAACCACGGGCTGAATCACTTTCAGGTTGTAAAGCAGCATGGTCAGCGCTGAGAAGAAAATTACTGACGGCAGTGCTCGAAAGGCTAGGATGTAGCCGAAGTTGAGGTTCTCAGAGGGCAATCGATCGCCCACCACCGCGACATAGGCCGGAGTCACCGCACGCGCCAGCCATCGTCCCGCGCCGACGGGTCCAGGGAGAGACGCTGTGTTCGGGACTAATAGATCCCCGAAGACAAACCGTGCGCCTGCTTCGGTGGCATCCAAAATCGAGTTGATGTTGTTGCTTAGAATCCGCAAAATTTCCCGCGTTACCGGAAACCGAAACACCAGTAAACCAAGGCCCAACTGCAACGCAATCCCCCACAAAATCACGGGCCAAGGCATTCTGCGTTTGTGTTCAGACCCGAGCCATGCAATGCCGCACAGCATAAAAATGCCCGCGAAGGACAGAATATTTAACCAAGACATGGCGTGCTAACCCTTTTTAACTTCATTTTTTAAACATCACTTTCTCAATAAAATTCGTATAGATATCACCGCTGAGAAATTCAGGTGTATCTAAAATCTTTTGGTGAAAAGCGATCGTCGTCGGGAGGCCCGTAACGGCACATTCTCGCAGCGCCCGTTTCATCCGCCGAATGGCAGCGTCTCGATCGGCTCCCCATACAATCAACTTTCCAATGAGCGAGTCGTAGTACGGCGGGATTTCGTAGTCGGTATAGACGTGGGAATCCATCCGCACCCCAGGCCCGCTAGCAGGAAGGTAGCCGCTGATCTTGCCGGGGCTAGGCCGAAAGTTGAAGTCGGGGTCTTCGGCGTTTATGCGACATTCGATCGCATGGCCGTTGAGATGCACCTGGTCTTGGGTCAGCCGCAGCTTTTCGCCTTGAGCAATGCGAATTTGTTCAGCGATCAGGTCTATCCCGGTGATCATTTCGGTAATCGGATGCTCGACCTGAATCCGGGTATTCATTTCCATGAAGTAGAAATTCCCCGAATCATCTAGCAAAAACTCCACTGTTCCCGCACCGACATAATTAATCGCTTGAGCGGCCAGCACCGACGCGGCCCCCATTTTCTCGCGCAAAGCCGGGTTGAGAGCGCTGCTGGGCGCTTCTTCGAGGAGCTTCTGGTGGCGACGCTGGATGGAGCATTCGCGTTCTCCAAGATGAATCACGTTGCCATGCTTGTCGCCTAGGATTTGAAACTCAATGTGACGCGGGTTTTGGACAAATTTTTCAATGTAAACTCCACCATTTCCAAAGGCGGCTTCGGCTTCTCCTTGAGCGGCTGAGTAAGCTTTCGCTAAGTCGTCATCAGTCAGTACAAACCGCATTCCCCGTCCGCCTCCGCCTGCGGTCGCCTTTACAATGACGGGATAGCCCATGGACCGAGCCACGACTCTTGCTTCATCGACATCGGCGACGAGTCCGTCGCTTCCCGGAACAGTGGGAACGCCGACGCGCTGCATAGTTTTTTTTGCGGTGGATTTGTCACCCATCGATCGGATAGACTCGGGTGCGGGACCGATAAATTCGATTTTGTGATCGGCGCAGATTTCTGCAAATCGGGCATTTTCGGCTAAAAATCCGTATCCGGGATGAATTGCTGTGGCGTTGCGGGTGAGAGCAGCTGCGATGATATTGGGGATGTTCAGGTAGCTCTTTGCACTCGCGGGTTCGCCAATACATACGGCTTCATCGGCAAGCTGGACATGGAGAGAGTTGCGATCGATCGTGGAATGCACGGCGACCGTGGCGATTCCCATCTCTTCGCAGGTCCGAATAATCCGGAGTGCGATTTCTCCTCGGTTGGCAATCAAAATCTTACTGAATTGCATAAGTGGCGACCGCCTGAATTCCTTACCGTCTGCAAAAGGCTATCCAGTACAATAGGATGTTTGGGGCCACGTTGGACGGAAAGCTCTGAGGATTTTGTGAAGGGGCGATCGATCGCCCTTAATTTTTTACGTGATGGCTTACCGATCGAAGCAGTTGCTCGTGGCACCAGATTATCTGTGGAAGAGGTTTAACTGCTGCAACAGGAACTCAATCTCGCCTCAGCGCTCTAACAGTGCCTCAAGCTTTGATCTCGATTATGGGCAACGACTGGTTCGGGTGCGTGGTGAGTCCCGCAGCCGTTGGTTAGTTTCTGAAGTTTCGATTGCCCCACCCAAAGACCGATCGCGACCCAGAAACTGTTGAGGGTCGATCGAATAATCTGATGTGAAACTTGAGGGCGATCGATCGTACCTCGTCGTGATTTGGGTCGATCGTCTGGGTTGGGTTTGCGATTAAAATTTTGGATGGGTTCTCAATTCAATGTTTAGGGCATGATGGAGTAAATATGCATACAGGAAGACGCCGTGATGGAGTTGATGCAACGAATTTTGGGTTACAGCTTTGAAACGGATGAGTTAAATGAAGTGGGTGAGATGACTTCTGCTGAAGAATTATTTTCAGTGCTGAATCATCTCTTACAATCCAACGACCCGGACCAAGTGAGCATCACACTAACCTTCATCCGTGACTTTATGATTATGAATCGAAGTTTGGAACGTGAGGAAATCAGCGATCGTTACCCTGAATCATCCCTAGTGCAGATGATCGAGGAACTTCTTTTTTGCCCTAATCACTTCACCCGAAAAAGTGCCGTTTACACATTGGGAAAGACCTGTAGTTACAACAGTGTTAGTGTTATTACCCAAGCATTTCATCACTTTCGAGATCGCGACCCCATTTTATTACCTAGACTATTAGGAGAATTGGGTTGGCTGGGTGGAGAAAGCTTTGACGACTGTGTAATGTCAATGGCAGAGAGTCCTCTGTACATTACACGTTGGGCTTCAATTCCTATGCTTTCGCAGTTTGGTGATTTGCATAATGACACGATGTATCAACGCAAGTCGGAACGATTTCAGCAGTTCAGACATGATGAAAATAGTTTGATTCGTCAAGAGGCTGAATACGCCTACCAAGAACAGATAGCTTCCAGAGATTTCTGGATACAAGACCAAAATTTACGTCAAAAGCAGCGCAAAATTGTACGTCAGAAAAAGACTGGTAATCAAATGAAACGATTGCATCAACAGCGCAAGAGATTAAATCAGAAACGATGGCAGGGATTTGCAAGAGTATCAACCCGAAATCAGATTTGATGGAGTCGCTACTCTTTTTCAGAATTATCTACACGGCATCAAGCGAATCGATTACACGATCGACGAACTGACAACTTTCATTCCCCAGTACGTCACATTTCGTGAACAATTGCGGCAAATGAAGAAAGACTGTCCGACTCCAGAAGAATTAAATATCTTCATGATGAGATGCAATCTTAGCGCCCAACATTAGAATACTCCGATCGGATTAGGCTTCATTGTGGAAGTTTCGATTGCAGAACTCATCTCATTCCCCTATTCGCAGATGAATCTCTAGGCGATCCAACGCGATCGAATAATTTTCTCCATCGATCGCTCACCCCAAGCTACCCCAAGGCTGATCGTAGGGGGCATCGATCGATTGTTCTACTCCTCATCGATCGGAGGATGCCACCCCACAGAAACCCAAGCCTTGCGCACATTAACCGAAATTGGATTATTAAGCCGTAACGCCATTACCGTCGCACGACCACAAGCCGTCCGCCCAACAATTTGAGTCCCATTCTCCACCCAAACAAGATGACGCGACCATTTTTGATCACGAGGATTGAACAATCTCACCCGACGATGAGTTAATGGGTCAATTGCATGGGTTTGAACCCCTTTAAACACATTGCAAGAACTACAAGCCAACCACAAATTTTCCTCATCATCCGTTCCACCCTTCGATCGTGGAATGAAATGATCAATCTCCAACGTTCCAAGCACATACTTTTGCTGACTTCGACAATAGCCACAGCGAGATTTAGCCTGTGCGTCAATACGATCGCGCAATACTTCAGAAATATATCCAGAACTCATGCACTCAACGGCTCACACAATCCTCGTTTGACCGCCTCACAAAGCGCCTGCGTCTTTCGGAGCCATTCCTCTTGATAACTTTGCATCAACCCCAAAAGCTCCGACTGTTCTGGAATCGTTAATAACCCATCCTCTTGCCGTGCCAACAACTCACCCAAACGCGGATCATCCTGCGGCTGCATCTGTATCTCAGCCAATGCCAAAATCTCACGATCGCTCAGTGCCGTTACTGGAGTCCTAACGTTAGTTTGTGTTGCGATCGGAGACAACGATAGCGAAATCGTCTCAGTCAAAACATCACGAATGTCTTTCCCCAATAATTGGGCAAAACTAGATACGCCCTGATAGAGATCGTCTGGCAAACTAATCGTGACTTGGGTTGCCATAGTGGAGTTGTCCAACGTAAAGGAAAAATGTTGCTATCGGTATTATAGTTCAGCAATCGATCGCCCCACGCATGAACTCGACGAAATCCGCCCACCACGCCAAGGTCATTTCTATCGGAACCGATCGACTCACCTTAAGCCATCCAAGAACGATAATCTACGATCGACCACCCGATCACACCTCAAACACAATTTCACAATCCCAATTCCGCTCAACTAGGCGCAACGATCGCACATACTCCTCCGCCTCATTGCGCTTACGAAACCGTGCCAACACCGATCGTTGACAGTTCGGTAATAATCGAATCACCGACCAAGGAAATAACCGCGCACGATAAATCGAACCTGCGGCAGGAATCAAATCCGCTGGTATCATAGGTCTACCTCATAAGTAGTGGGGCGCGATCGCCTTGATGTTTTCCAGGCAAGAGGCGATCGCACTTTGAATCTCTTTATTAAAGGACGAATACTCGTCTTTTGTCAAGAATGGGATCGGTTAGACTCAAGATTCGAGAATTTGCAGCGGAAAGATCCTGGAGCTTAAAAGAAGTATCCACGCGATCGGGTGTTAATTACAGCACCTTGAAAACTTATGCGCAATCCTCTGGAATGGCAACTGTCGATGCAACGGCATTGATTAAGTTAGCGCGGGTCTTTGAAGTCGCGATCGAAGACTTAATCGAAATTGTAGAAGAGTAACGGCGTCTACTTCTCATCATCCGTTCCACCCTTCGATCGTGGAATAAAATGACCATAGCAAAGACTATCTCAAGGTTTGTCTTTATCTAGAACTCCTGGATTACCTGCGACTTTCACTCTTAGGCACACTTCAGCAAACCGCCTTGCAAGCTGCCTAAAACATGATTCTACGATTACCCTACGCCTCGCCCCCAAACACAAACCGTCCTACCCACACAAGACCCAACCCCGACAGCGCAACTGCATCTCGCCACGACAACTTCAACTGATGCCACTCCACCCGGTGTTCATTCGGACTCGTAAAGCCTCGCACCATCATCGCACTCGCAATCTGCTCCGATCGCAGCAGTAGGTTTTTCACCAATCGTTCAGCCACCGTCAGCCCAATCTGCACACTGCGTTTCAACCCTAGCTTTTTCCAATCAATCGCCCGAGTCCGAATCGATCGCACTAAGTTTTGAAATTCTTCCAAAACCAACGGAATGAACCGCAACGACAACGTTAACGTCAACGCAATCTCCGTCACCGGAACCCCAAATCGTCTCAGCGGCGACATCAGATCCTCCAACCCAGCCGTGATTTCTTCCGGTGACGTCGTAAGCAAATAAAGCGTCGTGCTATACAACAACGTAAACAACAGCGTACCGAACCGAATCGCCAACGACAGCGATCGATTCGTAATCGTAATCACGCCATTCTGAAACAACACATAGCGATAGTCCGTTGCAGTCGGAAGTGGGGGTGCAGTGACAAGGCCCCCTATATCAGATTTTGCACTGCTACCAATCGTCTGATACCAAGGCTTTGCGGGTTCTGCTGGGAGGAGCGTTGAGGGCTGTTGGAGAAACTTAATCTCATCGGCAGGCAGGCGAACTTGATGCTCCGCGTTCAACCCATCTGGCGCGATCGAAATCAGCGTACAGACATACAAACACAGCACCAAAAGCCAGCCCATCTGCTGTTTCCAGACCCGAAACGGAATCCGCGCACTCACCGTCAACGCCATCAGCGCCGCAGACAACCCCAGCCGCCACTCCAAACTCGCCAGCAGCGGCAACAGCAAAAAGCTCATCAACCACCCTAGCTTCACCCGAGGATCCAGCCGATGCATCCACGTCACCGGAGTCTCCAAATACAATCCCAACGGCAACGATCGCATCAAATCCATAAAAAGCCCCTCATCATCCCCATCTCCGTAAGAGCACGCATCCCGTGCCTCCTCATCTCTAGTAAAGCAACATCATCAACCGCTTCCGATACGGCGTCACCAGCGGATGCTCATTCCCCAGCAGATCAAACAGCGCCAACATCCCCCGCCGACCCGCATCCTGCTGATACGATCGATCGCGCTCCACCAAGCTCAAAAAACCCTCAAACGCCGCCTTATAGTCCTGCGCCAGCGCCGACTGACCCGCCGCATTATAAATTGCATCGAGATCGCTCATCACCTCCCGTGCCGCCGTCCGCTTCAGCTCAATCAACGCCTGAACCCCCCGTGCCCGTGCCGCATACTCCTTCTCATGCTGCGGAATCTTCCCCAATAGCACCTCAGCGTCTTCTAACCGATCGCCCTCCAGATAAAAATTCCCCGCCTCCAACATCAGCTCATAATCCCCCGGATGCTGATCGAGCAATGCCCTGAGCCTCACCTCAGCCTCCGATACCTGCCCCGCATCCGCCTGCGCAAAAATCTCATCCAAAATCACGTTCAACCCCGACTTCAGATTCAACCCCTCCAAAAGCTTTCGCAACTGCGCCTCAGGCAACACCCCCACAAATCCCGGCTTCACCGCCCCCGCCATCACCAGTCGCACATCCGGAACCCCCGACACCTGATACTGCTGAGCCAGTTCAGGATTCGCATCAATATCCACCTTCGCCAGCACAAAATCATACTCCTGCACCAGCGTCTCCAGCAGCGGCATCAGCATCTTACATGGCCCACACCACGTCGCATAAAAATCCACCAGCACGGGTTTTTCATGGGACTTATCCAAAACCTCAGCTTGAAAGGTCTGTCGATCGACGGTGATTGAGGTGCCCATAAGAATTAATCAAGAAATACGATATCTAACTACAATACGTGTTAAATCCAATAAGCGCCGATTCGAGTCCATCATCTCTATATTTTGCAATCTACAGTTGCACCATATCCCCATGACATCTACCGCCATCCCACCCGAAACCCTGCCCACAACGCCCGAAGTCAGCGCGATCGTATCCAACCCCGCACCCGACCTCTTCAACGACGACCTCGGCGACATCCCCGAATCCATCCTCGAAAGCGAAACCGTCGAAACCGCCGAAACCCCAGTCCCTACTAAAGCGCCAAACCCCAACACCCAAGTCCGCATCAAAACCGACAACGGCGCAGTCTGGATTCTCCTCCCACCCGACCTCAAAAAAGAAGGCTCCACCATCAGCTACGCCTGGAGCGAACTCATCCAACAGCTTCACCAACGGCTCAACGGCGAAGCCCGATCGTGGAAACCCAACACCAGTGTCCGCATCCTAACGGGCGATCGACTTCTCGACTCCACCCAATTTCAAGACCTCAATACCGTTCTCGCCCAAGCCAACCTCCGCATCAAACGCATCTACACCAGCCGCCGCCAAACCGCCATCGCCGGAGCCACCCTCGGCTACTCCATCGAACAAACCCAAACCAATCCTATCCTCACCACCCGCGTCGGGGAAGACGGTATCGCAATCGCCGACCCCTTGTATTTGCAAATGACACTGCGATCGGGCACCGAAATCCGTCACGACGGCAGCGTCATTGTCATGGGCGACATGAATCCCGGCAGTAATGTCAT
>JAYVVL010000233.1:0-11575 GCA_043787035.1 Synechococcales cyanobacterium | reverse complement strand
CGCAGTTAATCGTATATGCCACGACAGCGAGCCACGAATTTTTACCTAAGGCACAACAGACCCTGCGCGATCGGGGAACCCCTGAACAAATTGCGATCGCCCAGACGCTCTGGGATGGAACGTTTCAATCCAATGATGAACTGAAGACCTATTTTAAAATTCTGGGTCCGTTGTATTCATATCGGACTGAACCGTTGGATAAGCTTTCGGATAAACGTTTGGATCAACCGCAGTCGGTTGCTTGGGACGATCGGAGGATCCTCTCTTACGAAGCCATCAATGAAGCGTTTGGGGGATTCTTGAGAACCTACGATATTCGATCGGAGTTGGCAAAGATTACCGCTCCAACGTTGGTGATTGCAGGACGGCATGACTGGATCTGTGCGCCGGAATTCAGTGAGGAGATTGCGGCGCTCATTCCTGGGGCCGAAGTTCAAATTTTTGAAAACAGCGGTCATATGCTGCGGACCGATGAACCCGAAAGACTGATTACAACGATCGCCGAGTTTAGTTCAAGATTTATGAGTTGAAAAGCAAATTAAAAGCAAATTAAAAGCAAAAAGGACAAACCCGCAAGTTCATCCTTTAATCGTCCCGATCATCAACCCGAACTGATGCTGTTACGACTCTGTAGGAGCAGATTCAGCCTCAATCGTTTCACTTGCCACGTCATGCCGTTTGATCACGGGCTTGGATGGCGCTTCGACTCCTTCCTTCCGAACCGGAGGTGGGCCTTCGTTACGAGGACCCATGGCCCTGTCGCTGCCTCTACCTCCACTTTCTCCACCCTTCCGAAAGCCGCCACCTGATGATCCTCCTGGGCGACGAAGTCCCATCGGACGCTTAGGATATTTGCAGGGCATCACGAGTGTGATAGACGTGCCGTCTTGGATGACTAGGTTTTGATCTTGGCGTCTGACCTTTAGATCCCAGAAATAGCCCAGCACTTTTCCCCTCAGGTCTCCATCTAGGTTGAGTTTGAAAAACTTCATGGAAGGTTCTTTCTCGCCCTTTTTTCGGAGGACTTGGTGAATTCGGACCACTACGCGACTCTGGTCCGGTTCGTGCAGCACGATTTCACCCCGAATCGAAAACCCATCGGTATCGACTTCTGACGAGGGAACATATTCAGCCATGGTCTCAGTCTCTTGATCGACCTCTACTCTAGGTTCTTCGATGGCTGAGTCTGATGCCGAGTCTGACGCTTCATCAGACTCGCGTTGAGTGAGGTTTTCCGGCTCCCAAACGCCGACTATTTGGAGGTGCAGGGTTTCTTCGCGTTCACGGGTGCGGGGATAGACCACCCACACATGTTCTTGATCAAGCGCAAGGTGATTTTTGACCAAGCTCATGACTCGACCGAGCAGCACGGCTTCGACCCGACTGCCATCCGCCATCAACATTTCCCCGCGAGTGTATTGCTCGTCAGAGGGCTGATAGGTGCCACGCACAACGCCGATCGCTCGATATTGGGTCGGTTCACTGGGTGGTGGAATAGGGCGCAGACGTCCATCCGTTTCCTCTGGAGGCGGGATGATGACTTCCGGAACAGGTGGCACATTTCGCGTGAGCGCACTAGAACCACTCGGACCGAGCGAAGTGGCAGCCGCAGGCTTCTCCACGATCACAGGGCGAGAAGGCGGGCGAACGAGCTTAGGTGGCGGACCACCCACTTCTGTCATCGGACTAGACAGAGGTTCTTCGAGAGAAGCATTCTCAGCGCGCGTAGATTTTGAAGACTCAGGTTGATTTGACACGGGACTCATAAGCTATGGAGGCAGAGCAGCAGCGACCGGTTTGTTTTGGTCCAAGCATAATACTGAATCCAAGGTCGCTGGAAGGAAATCCGTACGATTTCTCGAACTTCATAAATTTCCTATCCTGTACATGATACTGATTTCTGCCCAGAGAGAAGCGCCTAATTCGCTACAAAGCTGTAAAACTTGTTCCCTAAGCGGCCTCGAATTTCGTTAGACTTGTGGCTGTGGGAGGGCGTCTGTCGCAATTATTCATGGTTTTGTGGATATCTAATCTGTTGAAATGACTAACGCTTTCCCTAGTCGAAATTCTTCACGATTGCATGAAGATAGTTTGCGAATGTATTAATATAGTTTACGAATCCTCTCATTGCTGCTATGAAATTCTCCCCTTTCGATGTGAAGTCTAAGCGATCGGTCTTACTTGGAGTTTTGGGCCTAAGCGTTGTGGGACTCGTGGCTGCTCTATTGGCCCTGCAATTTGGGGGGTGGCGACCCTCGGCGTCTAAATCTGATCAAAAGCTCGACGAATTCACTACTCTAGCCAAGCGAGAGAAGCTAGAACTTAAGGTAAAAGCGAGTGGCAGCATTACCCCACGCCAAACGGTAAACCTTAGCCCCAAGAATGCAGGCAAGGTGGCTCAAATTCTGGTGGAACAGGGTGATTTTGTAACCGAGGGGCAGGTGGTGGCGCGGATGGATGCGTCTGATTTGGAGCCAGAACGCGATCAGGTTTTGGCGAGCTTGGAGGAGGCACGGGTTCGTTTGTCGCAGGTGCGAAATCCTACGCGATCGGAACTGCGGGGACAAGCCGATTCAGCCGTTGTTGGATCGAAGGCAGCGGTTTCCCAGTCTGAGAGTGATATCAACAAGGCGATCGCGGAGATCTCCAATGCCGACGGGGCGGTGGTGGATGCTCAATCGGCGTTGGAATTTGCCCAAATTCAGCTTGCACGTCAGGAAAATCTAGTAAACGATGGCGCGATTGCCCGCAATACCTTTGAGGATTTCCAGCGGAAAGAAAAAACCGCTCAACTTGCACTCATTCAAGCTAGATCTAAAAAGTCTCAGGCGATCGCCCAACGGGAAAGTGCGATCGCCCTAAATCAGAAAGCGCTAGCTCAGGTCGCGAGTGATGAGTCGAAGCGGGATCAACAAGATCAGACTGGGAGCAGTGGCGATATTGCCATCGAAGAAACGAGAGTGGCGACCGCTCAGGCCAAACTGAAAGCCGTTGACCAAAAAATCGAAGACACGAGCATCCGTGCGCCTTTTGCGGGACAGGTGACTCAGCGGTTTGCGTCGATCGGAGCCTTCGTGACTCCCACGACTCAGGCATCTTCAGCGACTACAGGCAGTGGGGCCACGTCAACGTCTATTGTGGCCATTTCCAGCGAACTCGAAGTGATTGCCAAGGTTCCTGAGGTGGATATTGCTCAGATCAAAGCGACCCAAGCTGCCGACGTCAGCGTCGATACGTTTCCCGGCGAAACCTTTAAGGGGCGCGTGCGATTGATTTCTCCCGAAGCTATTGAAGAGCGAGATGTCCGATTTTTTCAGGTGCGTCTGAAGCTCGTCAGTGGGCAGCGGCAGCTCAAATCGGGCATGAATGCCGATCTAGATTTTGAAGGACCGACCTCAGAGGCGATTTTGGTGCCAACGGTGGCGATCGTCACGAAAAAAGGCAAACCGGGCGTGCTTATTCCCGACAAAGACGGTAAACCTGTTTTTAAGCCCGTGACTGTTGGTACAACTCAAAGCGGTCGGATCCGATCGAAGCGCAAAAAAGCAGACCCAGCCACGGACCCGGCGGCTAGTGGGAATCCAACGGATGTAAAACCCAGTGAAAAGGCAAAAGAGGAGGATAAGACCCAAGGTAAGACTCAGGTCATCGACGGGTTGAATGAGGGCGATCGGGTGTTTGTGAAGCTGCCTGATGGGGTGAAGCTGACGGATATTGTGAAGGATGACAAAGATAAGAAGTAGATCAGATAAGAAGCAAATCATAAGTCAGCGATAAAAATCCCAAGCACAACCCTAAACATAAAACATAGGAACGAACCTCATGGATTGGTTAGAAAGCACCCGCATGGCGTCGAAAACCCTGACCTCAAACAAACTGAGAACCGGGTTGACCATGCTGGGGATGATTATTGGCAATGCGTCCGTGATTTCGATGATCGGTATTGGCCAAGGCGCACAGCGACTCGCCTCGGAGCAATTTGAATCCCTGGGTCCGAACGTGTTGTTTGTGTCACCAGGGTCCCAAAATGCCCGTCAACGAACGACCAATTTTCCGCCAACCCTTGTTTGGGATGATGCCAAAGCGATCGCCGATCAAGTGCCTAGCGTTCGCGAAGTGGCCCCTCAACGCCAGAGTCAAATCACTATGACCTACGGCGGCAAAAATCGCAGCACGCTCGTCGTTGGAACCACGCCCGAATTTCTCACTGTCCGAGATTTTGATGTGGCGAAGGGACGCTTTATCAATGACTACGATCTCGATCGAAATAAACGAATTGCGGTGCTCGGTTCAGATGTGGCGGAACAGTTCTTTGGGGGCGTTGATCCGATCGGTGAAAAAATTCGGATTCGCAACACGAGTTTTGAAGTGGTGGGCGTCTTGCAGGCGAAGGGATCCTTCCTCGGGAGCAATCAAGATGACGCCGTTTACGTTCCCCTGTCCACGACTGCTAGTCTATTGACCGGACGCACGTCTCCCTTTGGGCTAAATGTGACCATTATTTCGGTTAGCTCAATAGACGAAGCGAGTATTCCAGCGGCAGAATTTCAAATCACAAATCTATTGCGATTGCGGCACAAAATTGTGTCTGAAGATGATTTTACGGTCCAAACCCAGAAGGATATTTTGCGGATTGTTGGAACGATTACGGGCGGACTGACGGTGCTGCTTGCGGCGATCGCGGCGGTGTCTCTGCTAGTCGGAGGAATCGGAATCATGAACATTATGCTGGTGTCCGTGACCGAACGCACCCAAGAAATTGGCTTGCGTAAAGCGATCGGGGCGTCTGAACGCGATATTCTGACGCAGTTCATCATTGAAGCCGTGATGTTGTCCGCCGCAGGCGGGATTCTGGGGACGATCGTAGGAGTGGGCGGTATTTTTCTAGTGGCGACGTTCTCGCCGCTTCAGGCCGTGGCTTCTCCGGTGGCGATCGTGGTGGCGGTCAGCGTCTCAGGAACGATCGGCCTAGTGTTTGGCGTGTTTCCAGCCCGTCAAGCGGCACGATTGGACCCAATTGTCGCGCTGCGCAGTGCTTAATGGACGTGAGGAGCATCGTCTTTCTCCATGGATTTCTCGGCAGCGCCTTGGACTTTCAGCCGATCGCAAATCGTCTGTCATCGTCTATTGAATCTATCTGTTTAGACCTTCCCGGCCATGGACGCTCGATCGCGCTACCTGCGGAAACCTATCGCTTTGTCGGTGCGGCTGAGTTTGTCTTGAAAAACGTCGCATCGTTATCCAGACCATTTCCTAGACCTGCGCTCTATGGTTACTCCATGGGCGGACGGCTGGCCTTGTATCTCGCTCTTCATCACCCCGATCGCTTTAGCCATGTGTTTATTGAATCCGCCTCTCCCGGTTTGGAAATCGAACTCGATCGCGTCGATCGTCAACTTCGCGATGCAAAAATGGCAGCCCATTTACAAGCCGATTTCCCCGCGTTCCTAGATTCTTGGTACCGCACCGAATTATTTCAAACGTTGCGTCACCATCCGAGTTTCCCCGAGATTTTTAGCCGCCGCAGAAACAATCATCCGATCGAACTGGCACGCG
Organism: Synechococcales cyanobacterium; assembly: GCA_043787035.1. Classification (GTDB taxonomy): domain Bacteria; phylum Cyanobacteriota; class Cyanobacteriia; order Leptolyngbyales; family Leptolyngbyaceae; genus JAAFJU01. Next base: position 6,019 of record JAYVVL010000233.1, on the reverse strand, counting down.
CGCTCCAAGGTATGAGCATTGCCTCCCAGCCGTCTCTGTGGGACCAGCTCAAAACCGCGACCGTTCCAATCGATCTCATCGTCGGAACCCAAGACCCAAAATTCCTCGCCCTGAATCAAAAAATGAGTCGTCTCTGCCCCACGTCTACGCTAAACCCGATTGCGGGGGTTGGGCATAATGTCCACGCGGAAGACCCCGCATCGATCGATCGGTTGATTAAATTGAGATTAAGTTAAGAATTTTGGTTATACATAACCATGTTCCGCCAAAAAATCAGGACTAATGCCCATCATCGATCCTGAGGCCGAAGACGAAGAGGATGGGGAACTCAAGAACTTCTGAACGTATTTTCCCAAAATATCGCCTTCTAAGTTCACAACACTTCCCGGCTGCAATTGTGCCAAATTCGTCTCCTCATAAGTATGTGGAATCACAGCCACCGAAAACCAACTGCCCTGCTCATCACAAGATGCGATCGTCAGACTAATTCCATTCACCGCTACGCTACCTTTGCGCAAAAGATAGCTTGATACCTGCGGATCCTCAGTGGTAAAGATCATTTCCCAGGACGTAGCCGTCTGCCTTGACGACTTTAGATGTCCCACCCCGTCCACATGTCCCGTCACAAAATGCCCGCCTAGCTTCCCACCGACCCGAAGAGAGGTCTCTAGATTGACCGATCGACGACCATAGCCCTGCCCCAGCGTCGTCAAGTTCAGCGTCTCGGGTGAAATCCCGGCCACAAAACCCATCTCATGAATAACCTCCACGGTCAAACACACCCCATCCACCGCCACACTATCGCCAATCTCTAAATCCTTGAGAATTGGACTGTGAGTTCTCGGACAGGTGATCTCGACGTGCTCTGGGTCTGAAACTTGTAAGATTCCCACCGCCTGAATTAATCCCGTAAACATCAAATATTTCCTGGCTAGACTGAGTGGGTCATCGTGAGTCGATCGGGTGAGTTAGTCAATAATTTGATTCACAATCTGCGAAAATAGAGAATAACCCTACATCAGCAATTATCGTCTGGAATCATCCGGTCGGCTAGGACTCTTGAGACAGAAATTAATAAAACACCCCCTGAACTTTGAGGAAATGGAGAAGACTTCTAGAAAAATCGGCCCTGATATTGAGTTAACTATTTTATTTTCAACGGCGAAATCTCTGAACCTTACTGGACAACTCTTCCCAAAAGACTGAAGTGATTTCAGCATAATTACGGATAGAGCTTGTTTATTTAGTACTCCTCCCTGAAAATCAGAGATGGCTGTATTATTCCAGCAATAAATTATATTGACAGAGTAAGCTTCGGTTGTAGCGGGTATTTTTGAGGCGAACGTAATGATTGAAATGAGAGTGACTGGAATAGCAATGGACGCGGCGACTCGAAGTCCGATCGTGCTGCTTAAAGATTCGACGGGGAGACGTGCCCTACCGATTTATATCGGTGAAGACCAAGCCAAGGCGATCGGTAGCGTCCTAAATCAGCTTGTCCCCCCCCGACCCGGCACCCATGATCTCTTGATCAATCTATTGGACGGTTGCAACATGAGGCTGGAAAAGATAGTTATTCATTCCCTAAAAGATAATACGTTCTACGCGCTGCTCATTGTCCAGCAAGGCGGTGTCGTTCGGGAAATTGATGCGCGTCCGAGTGATGCGATCGCACTGGCTCTTCGGTCTAATTGCCCTATTTGGGTGATGGAAGAAGTCGTGGCGGATGCGTCGATTCCGGTCGATCGCGATGCGGACGAAGCCGAACGTCGAGCTTTTCGAGATTTTGTTTCAAATGTGAGTCCGTCCCAGTTGATTCATCGCAGCGGATATGACACCGTGTAAGCAATAAAAATGGGTTGACGCGGGAGAATAACAGAGTGGGACAGGGATTTCTTCAGGTGCCCTTCGGGATCTGGTACTCACAGGCGAAATTGCTGCTCGAATTTACGGCAGTCCTTTGGATCATCGCCATCGTTGATATTGGCTGCCTAAATCAATCGATTTTTAGAACGCTAGCCCAGCCGCCTCGGACCTTAGGAGGCTTCTTTTATCTACCAATCAGTTGTTTATTTCATATTGACTGGCGTCATTTGGTTAGCAATACAACGTATCTCCTGATTTTTGGAGGTGTGATTGTGTTCCGCGACCCGAGTCAATTTTTGATGGTAACGCTAGTCTCAGCGTTTGGTGTGGGCTGGGCAACGTGGTTAGTGGGTCGCAATAGAACGGCATACCTTGGATCGAGCGGTGTTGTCTTCGGTTACTTGGGTTTTATTACGGCTCGATCGATTTTAGAAAAAGACGCTATTGGCGCTGTGGTGTTAGCTTGGCTGCTCTTTTCTTTTTTCTTTGGACAAAAGGACTTCGTATCGGCTTTGGATAGTGGCGATACCGCTGTGGGTATTGACAAAGTTGTGCCCAACATTAATCGAGCAATCTGGAAAGCGGGTAAGACCTTTTGGCTCATCTTGCCGGGTGAAAATCCCCAGATGAGTTGGGAAGGCCATCTCTTTGGGTTGGCAAGCGGTGTTCTGGCGGCGCAGTACGGCAATGTGCTGAAGCCTTGGGTCAACCAATTCGCCGCGTGGATGCAGCAGTCTCGCTAGGCAGGCTGTCAGAGGGTGTGTACAAATGGTTTATGCAAACAGCCGGATTAGTTCCCGTTCGGCCAGTCGATCGATGTGGCAGGATTCTAGAAGTCGGGTGCTTTCGGGGGTGAGATGGGCGAGGAGGGGTCTGATCTGCTGGAGGACGGAGATCTCGCGGCTGTACTCTTGCGGATCTACTAAATGATCGACTTCCTCGGAGGTGCAGTGTCCTAGCCAGTGCAGGACTAGATTAAGGTTAGAGAGTGGATTGCGGAGTTCTTGGTAGAAGTAATTGAGCAAGCCGTCTTCGCTGCTCGTTGAAGGAAGGACCGGGATGATGGCTGGTGTGCTGAGTTGCTGAATGAGGGCCGCTTGCTTGTTGAGACGGGCGGAAATTGCACCGAGTAGCTCATCTGCGGTAAAGGGTTTGAATAAATAGTCGTCTGCCCCTAGCTCCATGCCTCGCCGCATATCGAGTTTGGCCGTGTAGGCCGACAGAAAAATGAATGGGGTGGCTTGGGTATCCGAATGCTCTCTTAGATTTTGCAAGACCTTGTATCCATCAATATCGGGCATCCTGACATCACACAGGATGAGGTCGGGATGGACATCGTGGGCGATCGTTAGTCCAATGCGACCACTTTCTGCTGAGATGGCCTTAAAGCCTTCAACTTCTAATAGATCAATCAATGACTCACGAACGTTGAGTTCATCTTCGATGACAAGAATAGTTTTCATAAGAAGAGAGTCACTTAAGGAGGGTAGTGGACGGTAGCCTAGAGTGCCCAGTCGTCTGCCCGAATCTCACCTTACCCTAGAGCGATCGGATTGTAATTCGGTTCAGCTTGGACGGCGGCGGCATGTGGAGGTTGGGTTGGAATGGGAATGGGTAAGGTCACGAGGAACGTACTGCCACGGTTTTCCTGGCTTTCGACGAGGATGGAGCCGCCATGGACTTCGACGCATTGTTTTACAATGGATAGGCCCAGTCCGGTGCCTGGGATGGATCGAGCATTACTGGCCCGATGAAAATCGTGGAACAGTTCGGCTAAGTCTTTTTCTGGAATCCCAATACCCTGGTCTTGGACTCGGAATTCAACCGTTTCGGGCGTCAAGCTCAAGTCAAAAATAACGAGTGACCCGATCGGCGAATATTTGACCGCATTGGACAAGAGGTTGCCCAAAATATGAAAAAGCAGCTTGCGATCGACCACGGGCTGCACGTCTGGCGGCAGTGAAGGGGCCACTTCATAGGTAAATACGATCGGGCAAATCGGTGCGTCTTCCGGCTGCATTTCTGCAATGAGATCTTGACAAAACTGAGCAATGGCCAACGGTTCGGGCTGACAGGCGAGCTTACCCGCGTCTGTTTCACCGATGATCAAGACATCATCGAGCATGTCATGCATTCGTTTGACTGCGCCATGGATGCGCTGGAAGTAGAGTTCGCGGCGATCGGGGTCAAGTTTGGTTTCGTAGCGGTGCAGCAGTTCGGTGGAAAACAAAATGGTATTGAGAGGATTCCGAAATTCGTGAGACACCACGGCCACAAAGCGCGATCGTAATTCGTTGAACTCGCGTTGTTTGACTAGCGCCTCTCGAATAGCCTGTTCTGACGCGTAGCGGGCTAAGGCAATCTCGATGGTGGTCATCAAACTGTGATCGTCAAAGGGCTTGGTCAGATAGCCAAAGGGAGCCGTTAACTTGGCTCGATCGAGGGTCTGGCTGTCAGTATGGGCCGTCAAATAAACCACTGGACAGGACTGCTGTTCGCGAATCTTTTGTGCGGCTTCGATGCCGTCCATTGGCCCTTGAAGCCGAATATCCATCAAAATCAAATCGGGCTGCTGACTCTGTGCTAAGGCGATCGCCTCTTCGCCTGAACGGGCGATCTCGGCAATGGCATATCCCGCATGTTGCAAGCTCATCTTGATGTCCAAGGCAATAATACTTTCGTCCTCAACAATCAAAATTTTGGCATCTTGCATGTCTTAACCCTTTTCCTGAACCGATGAATCGGCAAATGTAATGCGAAATGATGTTCCCGGATGGCTCTGACAGGAGACGGTGCCACCGAGCTGTTGCGTTAGGCTATGAACGAGCTGAAGTCCTAGGGTGGATGCCTGTTGTAAGTTGTCTTGTAGCTTCTCTTGTAACGGGGCGCTGTGGTTCAATCCCACTCCATTATCCTGAACGATCAAAACGTAGTGGTCGTTCCCATCGGGATAGAGCTGAATGTCAATTTCTCCCGCCGCTCCTGCTGGAAATGCATACTTCAACGCATTGGACACCAACTCGTTAATGATTAAGCCGCAGGGAATCGCTCGATCGAGACTCAGGTACACCTCGTGAATGGCCGATCGGATTTGAACGGGTTCATTTGAGGTGCGGTAGGACCGGAGAAGATCCTGAACGAGACTCGATACGTAGCTACCAAAGTCGGCTCGGGCTAGATCGTCGGATTGGTAGAGTTTTTCGTGAACCAAGGCCATGGCACGGACCCGGTTTTGACTGTCTTTAAAGGCGTCTATTGAGAGATGGATCCGATTGAGGGCCTGTTGATCTTGATTTTTCTCCTGGATATTTTCTTGGGCATTCTTAAGATGCCCGGATTGTAGCTTCAACAAACTGGAGACGACTTGCAAATTATTTTTGACCCGATGATGAATCTCTTTAAGTAAGACTTCTTTTTCTTTGAGCGACGCATGAATTTTTGCCTCGGCTTGTTGGCGGTCTTGCTGGGCCAGATATTCTTGGATGATGACGGCGAGGTAGTCTACGATTTCGGCGAGGGTCGCGACTTCGTAAGGACTCCATGGGTGGGCGTGAGGCATGTCAAAGCACAAGACGCCGAGGGTGGGCGTGAGTTGCTGAAGGGGCATGATCAAGAGCGATCGAATCTGCTGCGTATGCAGATCAGGGGCGATCGTTTTGAGCGTGGGTTCGTGCTGAACGTCTTCAATGATGACGGCCTGACGACGATGAAGCAGTTGCCAGCAGTGGGTTGTTTGCGCTAGGTTGAGGCGGAATGGAGGGCGCTGAAATGCGGGTGTTAAGGGGACAATGGCCGATTTTTCCTGAAGAATGCCCTGTTCTATGACGGCATAGGTAATGCGTCGATCGTTGAAATAATGTCCCATCTGTTCGAGAGTGTGAATAATAATGGCTTCGGCGGATAGTCCGGCGGCGGTGCTTTTTGAGATGCTGCTGAGGATGCGCAAACAAATTTGACTCTCTCGGAGACTGGATTCGACCTGTTGACGATGAATCGTTTCTTGGGTGAGTTGGCGTTGTAGGGTTGCCACTTGGGTTTGCAGGGCTTCGATCGTGGGTTCGATCGTGGGTCCGGCGTTAGGCGGGGGAGTAGCCAGCTTGGATTGGCTCACAGCAGTGGGGGGGTGAAGGTCAGAGGTTTATAGGGTCTGGTC
>JAYVVL010000232.1:0-11595 GCA_043787035.1 Synechococcales cyanobacterium | reverse complement strand
GGCAGTTTTCTTCCCAAATCAGAGTAACTTTACCCCCGGAAATCGCCAGTTTTTCGTCTTGGGCGTAGGCATTGACAAAGGTCTGGAGCCAGCCGGGAGAGGCGATCGCATCGTCGTCGAGGTAGGCCAGAATGGGAGAGGTGGCTAGTTTTGCTCCGGTATTTCGCGCGACGGACAGGCCCACAGTGGCTTCGTAGTGGTAACGCACGCGGGGATGATGGAGGTAGGACTGCGCAACGTCTCGGGTGCGGTCGGTGGAGGCGTTGTCAATAATTAGGATTTCGTAGTGGGCGCAGGTTTGGACTAGGAGGCTGTCGATCGCTTTGGCGAGATAGCGATCGCGGTTATGGGTACAGATGATGGCTGATATTTGAGGAGAATCTTGGGATGGCATGGGGAAAAGCGCTTAAATACGCCTCATCCTAATCCTTCAGTTTGCTATGAAGCATCACGAGATTTTCGGAGAATTGGGCAAGACGGTCTTCGAGATCGTGCTGGCGTATGCGTAGTTGACGCAATTGGTGATGACGGGCGATGGCAACACTGACCGCTGGAACTTGGTCTGCGGGGCAGGGATAATGCCACAGTTGACCATCGGCGTTGAGTCCACAGAGTCTGTAGGCGGATCCTTGGGTTGAAATCTGATCGGGGGTAACGGTTCCGGCCTGAAGCTGTTCCACAAAGTCTACGAGCTGAGAAATATCGGCATGACGGAAGGCGACGGTTTCGACTGGGGTAATGGATCCTGCGGATTCGAGCCAGCCGTCAATGATGGGCCCGTCGAGGTAAAGGTTTTGGATTTGGGTGACGATGGTGGTTAGTTCGGTTTGCCACGTCTCGACGATCGCTATAAGGTCCTGAAGGATAACGCGGGACAGGGCCGGGTTGGCGGCGTTGCGGTGAGGCGAGAGGCTGACGGTTTTGGGTTTTGGGAGGTGGAGGTTTTGGGGGGTGGGTGGGGTTGGAGTGACGAGTGGGGGAGTAGGACGCGTAGATTTGAGGTCGAAGGATAGGGCGAGGGTGGGACCGGATGGGATGGACGATCGAAGTGCGTCTTCGCGCTCAGCTAGGGGGGTTGACGTAGGGTCAGATGCAAGTTGTGGGGTCTGCTGGAGCCGATTGAGCGTTTGTTCGATGCGTTTGATCCCGGTTTTCATAAAAAGTCTTGCCTAAAATCCGTGTTGTGCAGTGATTGGATGCTTTCAGTATTTTATTCTATACGGTGGTTCGGGATTGGCACAAGAGAATTGAGGAGGCTGAAGATGGGGCGAGTGGTGCTGGTGACGGGGGCGGCGCGATCGGGGAAAAGTGAGTGGGCGGAGCGGCTGGCGCGGGAGTCGGGGAAGTCGGTGGTCTATGTGGCAACGGCGCAGCGATATCCGGACGATGCGGAGTGGGATGCGCGCATTGCAACCCATATTCAGCGGCGTCCGGTGGAATGGCGATCCTTGGAGGTGCCGATCGAATTGGCGGAGGCGATCGACGGTGCAAGGGCGGGGGAGATTTTGCTAGTGGATTCTCTGGGGACGTGGGTGGGAAATCTGTTGGATGAATCGGAGGCGGATTGGCGGTTGCGCTGTGAGGCTTTGGTGAGGCAAGTTCGCGCGAGTGATGCGGATGTTGTTTTTGTAGCGGAGGAAACGGGCTGGGGCGTGGTTCCGGCTTATCCCGTCGGGCGGTTGTTTCGCGATCGGTTGGGGCGATTGGTGCGGGTGATGGGACAGGTGGCGGGGGAGACGTTTTTGGTGGTGGCGGGGTTTGCGGTGGATTTACGACGGGTGGGGACGGCGATCGATTGAACAAATCTTAACTCGCTTTACGACGATAGATTAGGAGTTCGCCTTGGAGAATGGAAGGGGTCTGGCGATCAATCCGTTCAAATTCTCCTGAAGTTTCTAGAAAGTGATAGAGTCCTTCTCCGAATTCTGTGTTACCGTCTTTTTTCGTTAGAGAGACATAAGTTGCCGAAGGCGATCGGACCAAAATAGTATAGGTAGAAGCCTGCGATTGGTTTTTATAAGTTTGAACGTCGTCAAGATTATCCCGATTGAGATTAACTCCCGTTGCTTCAAATACTTGGATATGATCGAATTGAAACATAAGGCTCAAATTTGTAGGATTAAGAAAGGATGTCGAAGCTGGAATGAAGATGGTTTGTCGATCGGTTTTCGATACAGATGGATAGAGCGATCGGAAAACTTGCACAACATTATCTAAAGATTGATTATATGTTGCTGCTGTTGCTGGAGTTAGAAGTGTGAACCCTCCTCCAACAAAGGGGAAGCTTATCCATTGAAAGAAGATCAAACTAGAAATTATCGTTGCTGCTAAAATCATACCCAGTGGTTTAGAAACAGATTTCTTAAGCCAATTGTTCAGAAATTCTAGCCAATAAACTAAAGCTAGATAACTTAAAACTAAAAGAAGTGCTGTTACAATTAGTCCAAGAAAAGGAGATTTTGTACTGGGAATCGTTACTGAAGCATAGGCTGAGATAAAGATTATAACTGCCGCGATTGAACGTTTAACTAAGTTCCATTGCCGTCGGTAAATAACGGCAGCTAATGTTATGACCAATATCATTACATCTATCCAAAACCAAGCCCCAATCATCCGTCCCCCCCGACCTACTAAATAATAGATCAATGTGTAATTAAGTGATAGGCTCAATGTCCATATGCCTTTATTGGGGCCAAATACGACAATTTGAATATAATTGATAATGTATTTTAAGCCACCGAATACATAGTAAGGGCTAGCTAAGAGTAAACTTAAACCTATCGACGTCGTTATTCTATTTAACAGTTGACTGAGTGACGATTTTACTTGAGTCGCTTGGGCTTTTTCAAAATGGACGTTTGCAACGATCGCACAGAAAAGTGTAATAGCTGCAATCACTAAAGTAATCGGAAAAATAGACGGTTTAGTCAGTAACGAAAAAGCTAATATACTACTTAAACCTAAATAGTACCGCCAAGAATTAAAGGAAAAATTAGAAGCCGATTTCCATTCCGTACGTAATGCCACTGCAACGTAGAGTGCCATGGTAATACTGCAGGCAACATCAGGCCGAAACTCCATTACAAGATTTGCAGTCAGGGGATAGGTGAGGGCTGTAAGGGGTAGAAGCAAACGCTGATAAAGTGGCAATTCTCGACTTAGCAAATCTAAGCTAATCAATAATCCAAATACCAATAGAGCATTAATGGCGTAGGGTGCCCAAGTTTGAAATCCAAAGAGAAGAAATCCAAGGAAGGCAATGAAAACCATAACAGGAGAATGAGCGATCGGTAACGTTAAAAGTTCACCAAAGCCGTGATCTCGTAAAGTGTTAAGCCAAGTGGCCCCTTCCAATAAATACGACACATCGTCGTAGACAGGTGGAATGGATAATTTCCCTTGAGCGAGCGATTGCGTGATATTAAAGTATGTAAACAGAAAAGAGATTATTCCCCACCAGAGTAGTCTCAGTCCAATTAGGCCGATTATTCTTGCTCGCACATTATGGAGTCTCAGCATTCTTAATCTCGAATATTAATTTTGAGTTTAGGCGTAACTACTCAGGCAGTGGAAGAGAGGATATCGGATCACCCACAAACAATTGAACCAGCGCATCCAATACATTAGCGCCTTATTTCCTCAAGGTGGACCTATAGGTCCGAATTCGACAGAACGATAAAGCACCTTGCTCAGAACGAAAACAACCCGATATTTTCTGCTTCAATTTCAGCATAGCTAAGGACTTCATTGGATACAACGGTTAATTTAAGTTTTATGGAACATTGACTCGATTCCTTAAAAAACAACTTAATGTTTTAAGCCTAAGTAGTTGCGAATTATCAAGGCATATTAATATTATACCCACGGGATGGGCGTCGTCCGATCGCGCCTTTGATAATCGCGAAGTGTATCACCATACCGATGGCTTAGGTTCGACGATCGCTTTGACCGATGCCGCGTGGGCTTAGTCACCGATCGGTATACCTATGATGCTTACGGTAAAACGGTGGACCATCAAGGAACATTTGGAAATTCGTTCCAATTTGCGGGAGAGCAACGGGATAGTCGTACGGGATTAGACTATTTACGGGCACGGCATTACGATTCGAGTTTAGGGCGGTTTGTATCGGCAGATCCGTTCTCTGGGGTTATGAACGACCCGATGAGTTTGTATAACTATCAATACGCGAATAGTAATCCGACTCGGTATACCGATCTAAACGGCTATTTCCCAACCATGGCTGAATTGGGTGAGACCTTGACGTTTATGGCATCCCTGGCGGCGATCGGGAGTACCAGTTTTGGAGCGGGTTACATTGTCGGCAGTGCGATCGGTGGGGCTGACATCAGCGAAATGATTGGTAATTTTGGAACCGGGTTTGCCAATGGAATGTCCGGTGGCATGATTACCGATGTGTATGAACTAGGAACGGGATCCAAAATTGTTGCAAGACACGGGGCATTGCACAATGCGGGAATGGTGGCAGGTGTCGCCGCTTCGATCATAACAGGTGCGAAATTTGTATCTTGGGCGATGACCGCATCCGGATCGTTAAGAACGATCGGTGTGGCAGGTGCGGGACTCGATGCACTGTCTGAAGGCTACCGGTTGTGGGCTGACGACGCGAAATGTCTACAATGCGGCGCAGGATGGATGGCAGTGGGAGGATAACCTCAACTTACTGGGCTATATTCCGATTCGCAATGCGGGGCGCGAGTAAATTCATTGCAGGGGCAAAAGCCGCTAAAAATCCAAAAGCATCCAATGTCGATGCGAGTGCTCAACATCTGGGCGAGACCAAGCTGAAAGCAGGCACAGGTTGTTTTGTCGCAGGCACGGAGATTCTGACAACGATCGACTTACAACTTTGAACCAGCCTCGGATTTGTTCTTCGTAGCTGACGATCGTGATGGCGAGTTCTGAACGTGGCTTAGATTGAATGTTGCGAGTGACGGTAGGGTTTCCACGCTGAAACAAGGAGGTGTGATCGGTATCCAAAATCCAGAGCATGGTTTAAGCGTCGTCGTTGGAGTGAAGTTCTGGGCGATCGGTATCAAGTTCGCGGCGGTAGGTTTCAATTTCCTCTAGAACTTGATCAAAGAGTGGCTCGTCTTGAAACATTCCGGCATGTTTCATCCAAGGATCTTCGATGTCGGGGGTGATTTTGAGGTTTTGCTGAAGTAAAAGCTTGATTTGGTTCAAATCCTCTTCAATACTGGTAACGCGATCGGCGAGTTGCTGTGTGGTCATAGTGCATTGTTCCCAGCAGAGAGGCTAAATTACGTCTATCATAGTGCGATTCTTGTCTAGAGACCCGCCCCGATCGCCCGTTCAAAAATCACAAATCCAAAATAATCCGATCGCCTTTGCGGATTTTCCTTTCGATCGGCTGTAATAGAAAGAGGAAGGCGTTGAGGGACTGACGAATGGGATTGCGAACCTGGGTGAAACGGCGATTTGGGAAAAAGGATGTGCAGCCGATGTCCTATGCGTTGCGTCCGGACCCTTGGGCAGCCCCAGTACAGACGATCGATCGTGTTTTCAATGAGGAGACAGGGAATTGGTCAGCGGTTGAGGAGTCGGTGGAACAGAATGCCGAATTGGCAGAGCGATGGTTTAACTCTGGATTACAGAAGGCAATGCAAGGGGATATGTTGGGTTCAATTCAGGATTGGGAAAAAGCGATCGAATTCAAACTCGACTATCACGAAGCTTGGTCTAACCGTGGGATTTCGCTGTATGCTTTAGGCCGAAACGAAGAGGCGATCGCCTCCTTCGATAAAGCGATCGAATTCAAACCCGACTACGATAAAGCTCGGTCTAACCGTGGGCTTTCGCTGTATGCTTTAGGCCGAAACGAAGAGGCGATCGCCTCCTTCAATAAAGCGATCGAATTCAAACCCGACAAACACGAAGCTTGGTCTAACCGTGGGCTTTCGCTGTCTGCATTAGGTCGAAAAGAAGAGGCGATCGCGTCCTACGATAAAGCGATCGAAATCAAACCCGACGACCACGAAGCTTGGTATGGCCGTGGGGTTTCGTTGTACGCATTAGGTCGAAACGAAGAGGCGATCGCGTCCTACGATAAAGCGATCGAATTCAAACCCGACTTCTACGAAGCTTGGGCCAACCGTGGGATTGCTGCTTCTAGTTCTCGTTCCGGAAGCCCCTATGCTTTACCCATCATTCTCAATCAACGTCCCCCCAATCTTCACTACACGCATCCAGAACTTAACCAACGCGGCTACAAGGGTCAAGTCGCAAGCCTCACCGTCGGTTTGACCTATTGCCCTGCGAAGACGCATCCTCTCGGTCACGGCTTCCTCCAGCGCGAACTGGGAAATGTTTATTTCAAAGCCAAACGATTCTCCAAAGCATTCCAAGCCTACCAAACTGCCCTTACGCTCCTCACCGAAGCCGACTTCCCTGAAGAGCGTCTCCTCACCCTCCAGCAAATCATTCGTCTCACCCTCACCCAAAACAATCTCCCCACCGCCCGCCACTACCAAACCCAAGGCAGCCCCCTCTACGAAACCCTCCGCACCGAAGCCCAGGATAAACGAACCTTTGAAGCCAAATTCAGCATCTTCCGCCTCACTGAAATCGATCTCCTCATCGGCGAAAATGAGCCACGCCTTGCCCTCACCCAAGCCGAATTCTACAAAAACCGCGCACTTACTTGGCTCTTCGACAACGAACAAGAAATTACTCACAGTCTCACATACGATCGAATCCGATCGCACCTCACCCCAGGAAATGCGATCGTCTATTGGCACCAATCCGACGACGCCATCACCACCTTCATCCTCACTAACGACAATGCAGAGCCAATTGTCCTAGATTGCGATAGACAACAGCAATACAAACGCTTCATCAAATGGAAAGAAGATTGGGATAAAGATTATGATAATTATCGATCGAAGAAATCAGCAACACAATCGGATCATCCTTGGCGACAACAGATGCACGATCGGCTGAAACAACTTGCGAAAATTCTAGAAATAGACGCGATCGAACACCATCTAAAAAATACCGAAACGCTAATCCTCATTCCCCACCGCGATCTCCACCGCTATCCCATCCACGCGCTTTTCGATCGCCCCACCACCCACGCCCCCAGCCTCCAATCGATCGTACGGGCGTCGCATCCCGCGCCCTCATCAGATCGCCCCTCCCTCCTCCTAATCGATGATCCCGATCGCTCATCCCGCCGCCCCGATCATCGCCCCATGCCCTTCGCCCAAATCGAAAGCGCCATCATCCAACAACTTATCGATCGCAACGCCACCCACATCAATCATACCAACGCCACCTACATCAATCATACCAACGCCACCCACGACACTATCGTTCAACAACTCACACAGCAAAACCATCACTATTTCCACTTCATCGGACATGCCGAACACGACTTCCAAAAACCCGAAAACTCTGCCCTCGATCTCTGCGATCGCCCCCTAACCGCCAAAACAATCGCCAACCTCAACCTGCACCACCTCAACCTCGCGACCCTTTCCTCCTGCGAAACCTCGATCGTCTCCACTGAAAACCATGCCGAATATCTCGGACTCACCAGCGCCTTCCTCTGCGCCGGAACCCACAATATTCTCAGCACCCTTTGGCAAGTCGAAGAAATCGCCAGCGCCTGGTTCATGATTCACTTCCACCAACTTATCAAAGCCGGACTGTCCGCCGCAATCGCCCTCCATCACACCCAAACCTGGATGCAAACCGTCACTTGGCGCGAATTCACCCACTGGCTAGAGGAGCTTCGCCAACTCCCCGGACTGCCGAGTTTCCCGATCGATCGACTCGAATCCCGCATTCAAAATATCTTGAACAAAGGCGATACAATAGACATAAACCAACCGACCGAATACTGCAACCCCATTCATTGGGCAGCATTCATTCTCACCGGACAAGGCTAATTCTATGAACTTTCCGCCCAACAACAGTATCAACATCGAAGCCCTCATGCTGGCCCTCTCTCAGCAAGATGAATCGCTTCCTGAAGACATTGAACGATCGATCGATCGCCTCAAAGACGCCGCATTTATGAAGGGCGACGTTGAAGCATCCGAACAAATTCGTGAAGTCATCCGCCAATCACCTGAACTGGATGCATCCTACAAAGCCGCCGATCAATATCTCGATAGTCAACACAATGCGCAACATCGGACCAAAGCCCTCGCCGCTACCTTCCCCAACCCCGATCGGCTTTCCTGGGTTTTTTACGACCAAATCTTGCCTAGCCACGATTGGGTCAACGCAACTCAGCATTTCATTGCACAGAAGAATACTCAAGACACCGATCAACCCGAATGGATTCGGCGCGGAAATAGCATTGTCACTATGATTTCAGGCGGTGCTTTTCTCGGGGTGATGCTTGCCCAAATTCCTGGTGCGATCGTTGGTGCGATCGTTGCAGGAATCTTCGGCTGGATCACAAGTAAACCTAAAACAGAACAAGGTTGGGATTGAGTCGTTGGAATGGAAAAGAAAATATTGTTCGGAACTTGGTTCCTCATTACCCTACTCGCCATCGCCATCGTCCTGCTTGCCCGTCGCACACGTCTTGCTAATTGGGGACTGACACTCACCGAAACCATGCATGTTATGGTTGGCATCTCAAGTTCGCTCTCTGGATTTTTCCTGGTCTACAAACTCATCACCGAATTCGATAAACTTCAACCGATTGTCGATGATGGCGGGATTCTGAGCATGTGTCTTGGCAGTCTTGCGACCATTTGGTTCGGTTTTACAGAAGTCAGCAGTCTCATTCCTAAACGGAAACCTGTCAATAAACAGACTCCCAAAAAGCGATCGACTCCATAACCGATCTCCAGTCTGCGACCTTCCCCTATAATGTCTGAATTCGATCGAACCCAAACTCCCCCGAATCCCAAGTAAATCATGGCGCTCACAGAACCTGGAAGCTACAAAAACACCGTCAACTTGCCCCAGACGAGGTTTGACATGCGGGCCAACGCGACGAAACGCGAACCCGAAATTCAGGCCATCTGGAGCGACGCAAAGATTTACGAAACCCTAGCCGAAACCAACACGGGCGCACCCTTCACCCTTCATGACGGACCACCCTACGCCAATGGTTCCCTCCACGTCGGCCACGCCCTAAATAAAATCCTCAAGGATATTATTAATAAGTACCAGCTTCTGAATGGCCGCAAGGTGCGCTTCATTCCCGGTTGGGATTGCCACGGACTACCGATCGAACTCAAAGTCCTGCAAACCCTAAAGCAAGAGGAACGTAAAGCCCTGACTCCGATCGCCCTGCGCAAAAAAGCCAAAGAATTTGCCCTCGCCGCCGTAGATGACCAACGCAACGGCTTCAAACGCTGGGGCGTCTGGGCAGACTGGACAAACCCCTACGTCACCCTCGATCCTGCCTACGAAGCCGCCCAAATCGAAGTCTTCGGACAAATGTTCCTCAAGGGCTTCATCTATCGCGGACTCAAGCCCGTCTACTGGAGTCCCAGTTCCCGCACCGCCTTAGCCGAAGCCGAACTCGAATATCCCGAAGGCCACATTTCAACCAGTCTCTACGCCGCGTTTGAAATGCTAAACCTGTCGCCCGAGTTACAAATGCCGTTCGATTCGTTCCTCGGTGAACTCGGCGTCGCAATCTGGACCACCACCCCTTGGACCCTGCCTGCCAATCTCGCGATCGCCGTCAACCCCGATCTCGTCTACTCCGTGGTCGAAGTCGGCGAAAACAACCCCACAAAATTCAAATATCTCGTCGTTGCAAAAGACTTAATTGAATCACTAGCGATCACACTCGGCACAACGCTAGAACCCAAGGCTTCGGCCATGGGCAAGCTATTGGAACACTGCACGTATAAACATCCACTGTTCGATCGCATCTCCGAAATTGTTATCGGCGGCGACTACATCACGACTGATGCAGGAACAGGATTGGTACATACCGCACCCGGTCATGGTCAAGAAGATTACATCGTTGGGAAAAAGTACAACCTGCCAATTCTCGCGCCCGTAGATGACGCCGGGATCCTCACAGAGGAAGCAGGGCAATTTGCGGGACTGAATGTCTTGAAAGATGCAAATCCAGCGATCATTGCAGCAATGCAAGAAGCGGGTTGCTTAATTAAAGAAGAACCGTACCAACATAAATATCCTTACGATTGGCGCACGAAGAAACCTGTAATTTTCCGAGCAACCGAACAGTGGTTTGCGTCCGTGTCTGGCTTCCGAGATGCGGCCCTAGAGGCGATCGACACCGTAACGTGGATTCCAGCCCAAGGTAAAAATCGCATCACGCCCATGGTCGCCGACCGATCAGACTGGTGTATTTCGCGGCAACGCACTTGGGGCGTCCCGATTCCTGTGTTTTACAACGCCGCAACGAATGAACCGCTTATCAACGCTGAAACAATCGCACACATCAAAGCGATCGTGGCTGAACACGGAACTGACGCATGGTGGGAAATGTCGATTGAAGAGCTTCTCCCCACGAAATATCACAACGACGGCAACACTTACCGTCAAGGATTTGACACGATGGATGTGTGGTTTGACTCTGGTTCTTCCTGGGCATCTGTGCTTCAGCAACGCGGCTTACCCTATCCCGCTGACCTCTATCTCGAAGGTTCCGATCAACATCGTGGCTGGTTCCAATCAAGCCTCCTCACTAGCGTTGCCGTCAATGGACAAGCACCCTACAAAACAGTGCTCACCCACGGATTTACCGTTGATGAAAAAGGCATCAAGATGAGTAAATCGATCGGCAATGTCGTTGATCCATCGGTTGTTATCCTCGGCGGCAAAAACCAAAAAGAAGAGCCGCCTTACGGGGCTGACGTGCTTCGTCTGTGGGTGTCCTCTGTAGACTATTCCACCGACGTGCCCCTCGGCAAAAACATGCTCAAACAATTGGGTGACGCACGCGGTAAGGTCCGCAACACAGCAAGATTCTTGCTCGGCAACCTGCACGATTTTGATCCGGCAAAAGATGCGGTTCCCTACAATCAACTTCCCGAAATCGATCGCTATATGCTGCACCGAATGACCGAAGTTTTTGCTGAAGTGACCGAAGCCTTTGAGAGCTATCAATTCTTCCGATTCTTCCAAGCCGTGCAAAACTTCTGCGTCGTCGATCTCTCAAACTTTTACCTCGACACCGCCAAAGATCGCCTCTACATCAGCAATCTAGACTCCTTCCGCCGCCGCAGTTGCCAGACGGTACTCAGCGTAGCCCTAGAGAACCTCGCCAAAGCGATCGCCCCCGTCCTCTCCCACCTCGCTGAAGATATCTGGCAATTCCTACCATACGCCACACCTTACAAATCGGTATTTGAATCCGGTTGGATGGAGCTAGATTCAAACTGGGCGCAACCCGAACTTGCAGAAAAATGGCTCAAACTGCGCGATCTGCGAACGGAAGCGAACAAAGTCTTAGAACAAGCACGAACTGGAAAAGACATCGGTTCGTCATTGGAAGCAAAGCTGTTAGTTTATGTGAATAATCCTAACTTACGATCGCTTCTCGAAACGCTAAACCAAACCACCGGAAACCACGTTGATGAATTACGCTATCTATTCTTGGCCTCGCAAGT
>JAYVVL010000231.1:0-11598 GCA_043787035.1 Synechococcales cyanobacterium | reverse complement strand
CTGCTATGCGCTATGCAGGCCCGCGTGAAGCCATCTTCCACGCATTGATTCGCAAAAACTACGGCTGTACGCATTTCATTGTTGGACGCGATCATGCGGGTGTGGGAGATTACTACGGAACCTTTGACGCGCAGCATATTTTTGATGAGTTTGATCCGACTTTGATTGGAATCACACCCATGAAGTTTGAACATGCCTTCTATTGCAAAGTTACCAACACCATGGCGACGATCAAAACGAGTCCTAGCACTCCGGAGCAGCGCGTCCATTTATCAGGAACTAAAGTCCGCGATATGTTGCGTAACGGTGAACTGCCACCTCCGGAGTTTTCCCGCCCCTTGGTTGCGGCGGAACTAGCAAAAGCCATGAAAATCAAAGCCTAGCTCATTAAAGACCCAGTGATGGACCCGGCGATTGCATATCTCCATTCGGGGACGCTTCGCGAACGCAGCTACACAAACAAAGTCCACCATCACCGACTATGATCGGTTTTAACCCGCAATGGCGGGTTGTGTCTGTGTAGCTGCGGTTTCAACCGCCAAGCAAATTATGGATAGGATTAAATCTTCGTTTCTAAGTCATCACAACCCCAACGTATACCGCAACGATCGATCGATCGTCTCCATGGGCACCGTGCCAATAACCCGAGATACCACTGCGATTTTGATCGTGGCGAGGTTATCGGTCATGACCACCGAATCACACTGCAACCCCGACGTGCGACCCTCGTCAGACTCTAACCGCAACATCACTCGACTCGGATGCCCCGCCCGAGCAAGCTGACTGGTAATCATCGCTACAACGATTTGCGGCAGTCCCGCATCCAACTCATTAATCTGCACTACGACGGCCAAACGAGGCTTTGCCGATCGCAAATCTGCATTAGGGAACAGCGCCAAGACAACATCGCCCCGCTTCGGGATTGGGTTTATGAGAGTCGTAGGCGTCATCGGTCTAACTCGGTGATAGAGAACTACTCAGCGCGGTAAGGTTTGGGTTCGACGTAGAGAGTCGGCGCAATAGCAGTGATCAAACTTTTTGCGATCGCCACATTGGCATTGTCCGTCAAATGGACCGCATCGACAAATGCCTGCTGGTCCTTACTGGTCAAGGTCATGACCGCATCTTGCAGCGATACAGGAGTCAATCCGGGGAGCTTTTTCTGCGCGTCGAGCAGTTGGGTATATTGGGCCTGAATCAGTTTTGGATAGCGATCACCTAGACTATCAAGAAGCTTCTTCTCGTTCGGCGTCAGTGACTTGCGTTGGCTGAGTTCAGGCGTCAGCCCCACTAGCAGCGGAATTTTACGCGAACGGGTGAGTTGGAGCATTTTGGCTAGGGCGCGGGTACGACGATCGACTCGTTTTTCTACTTCGGCAGAGTCTTCACTTAAACGATCGACTAGCGTCCCTTGAGAACTCGAAAGCGGACTAGACACATCGGCCAGCAGCTCACTTCTAGGATTCGGTGATATCACCCAAGCATTCGTAACTTTGACTAGATAAATCTGATTCCAAAGGTCTGCCAGACCCTGACTCACGCTGCTAGAGAAATAGCCCGTGGCATTGGTTAGCGCTTGGTCAATGACACCTAGGGTCGCCACCTGTCGATCGCTCTTGACCAGCAGATCGCTATAGCCATCGATGAGGACCACAACATCGGGTTGATAATCTAGAAGCTGGCTCGAAAGCTGGCTCAAGGCATTGCTAGTAAGATATCCGGGTACCGCTGCATTAATTACTCGATACTGGCCGGGTCGGATTTTAGGCGGAAGCTTCAACGCCTTCTCCATCTCATCGGCAAAGTATGGCAACACATCGGGGCGGAACTGTTTGGCGTTGTTCTTTTGGTCTTGAACCTGCTGATTGAGCTGCATTTCCAGCGATCGCGCTATTGTCCCTTCGTTGGCGCTGCTCAAGGTGCCGAAGGCAGTGGAACTGCCCAATAGCAATACCCGCACTTCTCCGGCTGACTTCTGAATAGCCACAGGTTCGACGGCCCGTAAGCCCTGATCATTAATATGAAAGAGTTCGGTCTGGCCCGTGGTAGATGGCGTCTTGACAGATTGATTCGGCACCAGCTCGTAGCCTGTCAACCCGGACGATCGGACCTGAAGCGTTCCAGGCGTCAACCCGGCGATTCCATGACCATCGTAGGTCATCGGTCGCATTCGATAAGCGCTGATTCGAGAAGCCTCCCCGCCAAAGCCACTGAGATCAGCATCTTTTCCCGTCATTCTTACGCCCACTCGCAGCAGAACTTCTAGCCCGACCAACGTGGCTGGAATCAGGGCCAAAATCCAAAGCAAGGGAATCGATTTTTTCTTCGCCGATCGACCATAGCTGGAGGGGTAGCCCTTGGACCGGGAATTCCGGTTTCCAGGCCGATAGTTGTTTACAGCGCGGAACGGGAAACGAAACATCTAGCTTTCTACTCCTACAACAGTGGACTCATGAGTGTAGATTCATCCGAATCAGACGATCCGTCAGACCCATCGACGTTGCGCTTCCGCCACCAAGCCAACAGCGTACTGGCGATAAAGATACTTGAATAGGCCCCCATTGCAAAGCCAATGATGAGTGCCAAGGCAAAATACTTTAGCGTTTCACCGCCAAATAGGAAGATAGAGGTCAATGTCAACAGCGTTGTCATCGTGGTGTTAATCGATCGACCTAAGGTCTGATTGACCGCATCATCCACCACATCATCAATGTTCCGCGTCGGCTCTTGTGCTAACACTTCACGCACCCGATCGTAGATCACCACCGTATCGTTGACCGAGAAACCAACGATCGTCAGCAAAGCTACGACAAATAAGCTATCGACTTCCACCCCAATGGCCAATCCAAGCATCGCGAAAATGCCTACGGTAATCAACACATCGTGGAGCAGAGCCACGATCGCAAAAAATGCGTAGTCCGATCGAAACCTGAACGACAGGTACAGCCCAATCCCGGCAAACGAGACCAACAGCGACAACACCGCCGATTGGAAGAGCTGTTTACCTAGCGTCGGTCCGACGGTTTCGCTACTGGCACGGCTCAGATCGAAGGCACCCACCTTTTCACTGAGGGCTTTCTGAAGGGTGTCCCGCTGAGCGGCATCTAGCGTCGTACTCCGAATCGACAGTGCGGGAGGGTTGTCGCTCTGACCTTCGATAATTTGGATGCTGCTGCCGCCCAAGCCCTGACTGTCCAAAACACCCCGAACCGCTTCGAGATTGAGCGCTTTGGCATTGCAATTTTTAGGATCGGGGCAAGAGAGCGGCAGTTCTAGACGCGTCCCCCCGATAAAATCTAAACTGGGCCGCAAGGGCGATCCAATTGTTTTCCAAGAGATCACCATAGCGATCGCTCCTGCGAGCAAAATTGCGATCGAAATCGACCACCAGATGCCTCGTTGCTTGATAATTTGAAGTCTCATAGATACTTACGCAGCCTCCGAAGATTTGACGATCGCTTTGGGTGGATTGGGGCAGAAGTATTCAGGTTTTCGCAGTGCCGGGACGTTTAGCACATAAAACAGTAGCGTCCGACTACAGGTAATGGCCGTAAACATACTAATCATGACGCCCAAGGCCAAGGTCACCGCAAACCCTCGCACTAAGCCTGTTCCGAGCCAGTACAGTGCGCCGCAGGAAATCAGCGTCGTCACGTTGCTGTCGAAAATGCTCGAAAACGCTCGTTCAAACCCAGCTTTCACCGATTGATACAGGGTTTTTCCCGCCTTGATTTCTTCGCGGGTCCGTTCAAAAATCAACACATTTGCATCCACGGCCATCCCAATACTGAGAATGAATCCAGCAATCCCCGGCAATGTCAATACAAATCCCGGCAGCAATACAAAGGACGCCAAATTCAGCAATGAGTAAATGATGAGCGCCACTGACGCGATCGCTCCGGGCAGTCGGTAGTACAAAATCATAAAGATGAAGACGAGCATAATCCCGCCTATTGCCGCCACTACGCTCCGACGAACGCTATCCTGGCCCAAGCTGGCTCCGACAATCCGGTTTTCGGCAATCTCGATTGGTACCGGAAGCGATCCACTCTTGAACTGAATCGCCAATTCATTCGAGGTTTCTGCTGTGAAGTTCCCGGTAATCACAGCCCCGCCGCCCGCAATCCCATTCTGAGCAAATTCAACGCCCACAGTCGGCGAACTAATCAACGTCTCATCTAAGAAGACGCCGATGCTCCGCCCGGTTCCGGCCAGCCGTTTGGTCATTTCCGCAAATTTGGTACCGCCGTCTTGGTCAAAGCGAATCGCCACATTCCATCGATCGCTGGTGCTCGATATCGGTTCACCGCTTGCCTCTTTCAGGTTGCGGCCATCAATCCCCGTCTTCTTAAAAAAGACGGCGAGATTTTCTTGACTCGTTTTTTTCAGGGTCGCACTCAGGGCCGCTAAGGCCACGCGGTCTTCAGGTTTCTTCAAGGTCCGAATTTGTTTTCTGAGCGCCTCTTCCTGTTCAAGAAGAGGACGATAGGGCGTAAAAGCAGCGGTAAACTTGTCCTCAGTCCCCGCAATTTGTTCCCTAAATTCAAGCTGTGCGGCTCGTCCTAAAATGCTTTCAGCTTCGTAAGGATCTCTGATTCCCGCAAGCTGAACAAGCACCTTGTCTGACCCGACCCGCTGCACTAAGGGTTCCGAAACGCCCAAACGGTTGACCCGATCGGAAATGACTCGCTCCACGTCTTCAACGGCTTTTTGGCCTTCGGGTGAGGCTAAATTCTTGATGGTGTCAGAAGGTTTGACTTGCAGCGTAATCTGAGATCCGCCTTGTAAATCAAGACCTAATCTCAGCGGACTTACCCCCCTAAGCAATGGATTTGCCAATAAAAAGATGGAAGCTGCGGTGAGCGAAAGGATTAGACCGAGGAGCCAGCGTTGCCTTGCCATACGTATAGGAAGCCCTTGTTGGAACCCTTATTAGGACAGTTGATATGATACCCCTTCACTGAGCGTTTGCTAAATCTTTGCTGAATCTCTGGGCCGTGGAAACACTATTTACAAGAAAATTTACAAGAAACGATCGGTTTTCATCTTTGCTACATTAGCGGACATCAACCCAATTTACCCTAACAATTGCTTCTTTATGGTTACATTGGTTCAGCCGCAATATATGAGCTTTGATGAATTCCTAGTGCGTTACGGGGATGACGATCGCTATGGGTTGATTGATGGAAAATTATTTAATTTAGAACCGACCGGTCCACACGAAGAAGTTATCGCTTTTATCAGCCAACAGATTAATGTTGAAATTGTTCGCCAAGATCTAGACCTTTTTATTCCCCATCGCTGTTTGATTAAGCCCTTGGGTCCGAATAACGGATTCCGGTCCGATGCTAAACGAAACAATGTCTCCCTAGGAAAGGGATTATGAGGGTCTATTTTTTAGAAAATTTATGGGTAGAACGCGAGCTTAGGCAATCCTAGCGTCTCATCCCAGCCCATCATCAGGTTTAAACATTGAATAGCCTGTCCCGCTTGACCTTTGATCAAATTGTCAATCACCGACATCACAATTACGCGATCGGTCCTTGGATCGACTTCAATACTGAGGTAACACAGGTTTGTTCCGAGCGCCCATTTGGTCTGTGGGTACGTTCCGGCGGGAAGAATTTTGAGCCAGGGAGATTTGCGGTAGAACGCCTCATAAATGGTGATCAAATCTTCCCGCACCAGTCCAGGATCGCGAAGCGTCGCATAGATCGTGGACAAAATTCCTCGCACCATTGGTACTAGATGCGGCGTGAATTGGACTAGCACCTCTCGGCCCGCGAGTCCACTGCAAATTTGTTCAATCTCCGGCGTGTGACGATGACGCGTGACCCCGTAAGGTGCGATCGCATTATCAGCCTCTGCCAACAGCATTCCGACCTTTCCATGACGACCGCCGCCAGAGGTTCCGGACTTCGCATCAATAATGGCCGTCTCGGGCACGATGAGTCCCTGCTTGTAGAGTGGGGCAAGAGCAAGCAAGCTGGCGGTCGGGTAGCAGCCCGGACACCCGATGAGAGACGCCTTGGAGATACGATCGCGGAACAGCTCAGGGAGACCGTAGACGGCTTGTTGGTTGGTCTCGTCGTCGGTGCGATCGGTGTTATACCAAGTTTTGTAGGTATCAAGATCCGTAAACCGATAGTCGGCAGAGAGATCCAGCACCTTACAGCCTTTGGCGAGGAGCTGCGGAGCTAGGTCGCACGCAATCCCATTCGGCAGCGATAGGAAGACAATCTGGGCACGCGAGGCAATTTGATCTACATCCACCGACTCCACGGTATGGGTTACGGCATGAGCAATATAGGGGTAGAGCGACCCAAATTCCTGACCCACCGTGCTATCCCCAGCAATGTAGGTGAGTTCTAGGTTGGGATGATCCTGCAACAAGCGAACCAACTGGATGCCTCCATAGCCTGACGCTCCAACAATGGCCACTTTCATTTTTGCTTGGTCGCCCATATCCCACCCTCACGGCCTCTTTAGGGCCTATTTGCTACTGCTAGAAATCAATTGAAATCAAACCTAATCTAGACTTAATTTAAAAGTCATCTGCTAGAAATCGTCCGAATATCCAGAATTACTGGTCGGGACTTCGTTATCGCGTTTTGAACCTAAAAGGTTAAGCTGATCGACCACGATCACCGGAGCCGATCGGTTCACGCCCGTATTGCGATCGACCCAAGTCTCGAACTTCAGCGAACCCTTCACTCCAATCAGCGAACCCTTATTAACCCACTTCTCCGCCACCTCTGCGGGCTTACCCCAAATCTCAATCTTGAACCAGTCAGGCTGCTCATTATTTTTACTGCGACGGTTCACCGCTAGGGTCAGACTGCACTTAATGCTCCCGGAGTCGAAGCGACGCACATCTGGATCCCCGCCAACTCGACCGACTAAGGTCACGACATTTAAACTCATGAGCAAAAACCTATTTGCATGAATAACAGATGCCCTAGGATAGCGCCTCAGTGCAAACTTCTGGGAGGAATTTTAAAATTAAGAAGGATTAGCTTGACCTCTAAATTGGCTTGCAGAGAAAATATTTAAATTTTGTGGAAATCTTGTGCAGTATTTAAGATTGCTAGACGCATGGATCAAAACGTAATAAAATCCGGCATTGATTGGTTACGATATGGGTTCATGATTATGATTCTATGTCATTGTCTGGATTGATTGTTTTCTCGGTTTTAAGTTACAGAGGCTAGTGCAGTGGGCTTTTTTAATCGCTTCAATTTTTCCCATGATATGGGCATCGATTTAGGGACCGCGAACACGTTGGTCTATGTTTCGGGCAAAGGAATTGTCCTTCAGGAGCCATCGGTCGTCGCCATGGACCAGACGGAGCGTGTCGCTTTAGCTGTCGGAGAGGATGCAAAGCGCATGTTAGGCCGGACCCCCGGAAACATCGTTGCGCTGCGCCCGCTTCGAGATGGCGTGATTGCAGATTTTGATACCGCTGAATTAATGCTTAAGCATTTTATTAATCGGGTAAACCAAGGGAAGCAGTTGGTCTCTCCGCGCGTCATCATTGGAATTCCTAGCGGAGTGACGGGCGTCGAGCGTCGTGCGGTTATGGATGCGGCGACTCAGGCGGGTGCTCGGGAAGTGTATTTGATTGACGAACCCGTGGCAGCGGCGATCGGGGCAGGGCTTCCGGTCCAAGAACCCACAGGCAACATGATCATCGACATTGGTGGCGGAACCACTGAGGTTGCGGTCTTGAGCTTGCAGGGAACGGTTCTGAGTGAATCAGTCCGGGTAGCTGGGGATGAACTGAGTGAAGCGATCGTGCAGTACATGAAGAAAATTCATAACTTAGTGATCGGTGAACGGACGTCTGAAGAAATCAAGATTGCGATCGGGTCGGCCTACCCAAACCGGGAAATGGACGAAGACACGATGGAAGTCAGAGGCTTGCACCTTTTATCGGGTCTCCCTCAGACTGTCACCATCAAATCCCCCGAAATCCGCGAAAGCATGGCTGAACCTTTAGCAGTCATCATCGATGCGGTCAAGCGCACTCTAGAACGGACACCGCCGGAATTAGCCTCCGATATTATCGATCGGGGTATTATGTTGGCAGGCGGCGGGGCGTTGTTGCGGGGTCTTGATACGTTGATCAGCCACGAGACGGGCATTGTTGTTCACGTTGCAGCCGATCCCTTAAGCTGCGTCGTTTTAGGCACCGGACGCGTCCTCGAAAATTTCAAGGAGTTAGAACGCGTTTTCAGTAGCCGCCCTCCTCGTTAGTGCCTAGTATTCGCTAGGGCATGAACTAACACTTCGCTGATGGAATGACCTTATTGTCCTGATGACTGAGATGGACCGGTGGAAGGTGAAACATCGCGTCACTGACTTGAGTCATTAGACTTAGGTCGTGGGACTCAAATGATTAGACCCAACTTATTCAGACGATATTCGGTATGTTTACAGTACGCCGCTGGTGGGAGCGCAATGGCACGCGCGCCCTAGTAATCGGAGCGACACTCGGGGTTGCCGTTTATGTCCATCAGACTCAAGGGGTTTTTCTTCTAGAGACCTATCAATTGATGAGTCGCCCGTTTCAGGGAAATCCTCTGAAGCAACAACAAATTGAGAACGCTCAAACCATTGAGCTTCAACAGCGTTTAATAGAATTGCAAAGTCGAAATCAGCATCTTGAAGAGTTGATGGGGTTTAATCAAACTCAAACTACGAAAGTGATTCCAGCGCCCGTTATCGGTCGAAGTGCGGATCATTGGTGGTCTCACTTGATGCTCGGACGCGGCAAGGTTGACGGTGTTGAAGTCAACAGTGTTGTGATGGGTCCGGGCGGGGTGATTGGCCGGGTCAGTAAGGTCTCGGAACATGGCAGCTTGGTGGTTCTCCTCAGCGACGCTTTTAACCAAGTTGGCGTTACTGTTAGTCGAACTCGGGCGACGGGCTTTATTAAGGGCCAAAGCGGTGAAAATGCTGGAAGTCAAGTGATTATGGCATTTTTTGATAAAAATGTAGACGTGCGAAAAGGCGATGCCGTTGTCACCTCGTCGTTTAGTAAGAAATTCCCGGCGGGGCTTCCGGTCGGGCGAGTGGAATCGGTGGACATGACCAAAAGTCCAGCACCCGAGGCCGTGATTCAGCTTACTGCTCCGATCGCATCCTTAGAGTGGGCCTCTGTTTTGCCTAATATCCAGCCGATCATCGAAGACATCAAGCCGGATGTGAACCCACAGGCCACGCCTGAATCTGGAACGCCACCGGGTCAGCCATGATGCCCTTTGCAGCGTTGACTCAGTTCATTCAGTTTGTCGATCGCAACCCGTCGTTGAGAGGGGCTATTGGTTATGGGATGACCGTACTTTCTGTCCTAGCGTGTCTATTGCTGTTACCGACGCGCTTTCCAGGAATGGAACTTGCCGGGATTGGCCCAAGCTGGCTGCTGATTTGGGTTGTGGCGTGGAGTCTGAAGCGATCGGTCTGGTCGGGAATGACAGCCGGATTGGTGATGGGGCTATTGCAAGATGCCTTGACGGAGAACCATCCGACCCATGTGTTGAGCTTAATGTTGGCGGGTTTTTTGACCTCAAAACTTCAGAAACAGCGGTTTTTGCAGGAAGATTTTATTTCGGTGGCGCTAGTCACGTTTGGGATGGCGGTGGTCGCTGAAACCGTTATGGCGCTCCAGTTTAGTTTTCTAGGCACTCGGACGCTGATTGATATTTGGAAACATCACCAGCTCATTGCCTTGAGTTCGGCGATTTTGAGTAGTCTGTGGGCACCCGTTTTGTATTTTCCATTGAATCGAGGATGGCGTTGGTCAGGAATTGAAGACGAATAGGAAGCGCGACCACTGAAAAGACGACTTACAATAGGAGCTAGTTCTTCTAACAGTTTGGCGCACACGGCATGACTCGGATTTGTATTTTAGGCGGTGGCTTTGGTGGCCTGTACACTGCGTTGCGGCTAAGTCAGTTGCCGTGGACGGTCCAGCCAGAGATTGTCTTGGTGGATCAGCGCGATCGATTTGTTTTTCTACCATTGTTGTATGAACTAGTCACGGGTGAAATGCAAAGCTGGGAAGTCGCGCCTGCCTATGCTGAACTGTTAGCCGACACCGGGATTCAGTTTCGGCAAGCGACGGTGGATGCGATTAACAAAAGCGATCGGACGGTTCGACTAGGCGCAGAATCCAATCACGAACTCATCCATTACGATCGCCTTGTGATCGCCATGGGAGGAGAAACGCCGCTCGGTCGCGTACCCGGATCTGCTGAGCACGCCTTAACTTTCCGATCGCTAGAAGATGCCCAACGATTGAGCGATCGATTGCGGGTTTTAGAAAATGAGTCTGAATCGGTGCGCGATCGAATTCGGGTTGCAGTGGTCGGGGCGGGCTATAGCGGCGTGGAACTCGCCTGTAATCTGTCTGAACGGCTAGGCGATCGGGGTCGGGTGCGACTTGTTGAGTTGGGCGATAAAATCCTTAGACTTTCACCAGAATTTAACCGCAAAGCAGCGTCAAAAGCCTTAAGCGATCGATCGGTGTGGCTCGATCTCGAAACTAGCGTAGAGGCATTAACGGCGGACACAATTACGCTGAACTATCACCAAAAGTCAGATGAAATTCCGGTGGATATTGTCCTATGGACCGTAGGGACTCAAGTGGTCCCCGTTGTTCAGGATTTGGCTGTGGCGAAAAACGATCGAGGTCAGATTCGCGTGAATACCTACCTTCAAGTCGAGGGCGATGAGGATCTCTATGCCTTAGGTGATTTAGCTGATTGCCGGGACGTGAACGGCCAACCGATACCAACCACCGCGCAGGCCGCGTTTCAACAAGCTGACTATGTAGGGTGGAACGTTTGGGCGTCTCTCAATGACAAGCCTTTATTATCGTTCCAATATCAGCACCTCGGCGAAATGATGACCCTAGGCTCAGATGATGCAACGCTAGCGGGATTGGGTGTGCAACTCAATGGGGCGGCGGCTCATTTGGCGCGGAGAATGATTTATCTGATGCGGATGCCAACGTTCGATCACCAAGTCAAGGTAGGAATAAGTTGGTTAACCCGTCCGTTGGCGGATTGGTTGAAAGCAGCGCGTTAATTTCACACACAAGTGAAACTACCCGTAGAATACAGGTGAATGATTTCACCACAAGACTGTTCGGGAAAGCGACTTATGGGGTGTAACCGAGTTTGTTTAGGGCTTCGGCAGCGAACGATCGCACCCCTTCATCCGAGTCTTCAAGCAATGGGATTAATTGAGGTATCACTGATTTTAGCTATTAAAATAATACCCAAATAATTTTGCTGTTCCACCACACGCTCCAGATTGGGAAGTCGATCGGTTGGCGGCAACATATAGTGCAGATTTGGCTTGCAAGGACCCGTCGTGTTGAAGTGGCGAGGCACAATCCAAAACTGCTCAACATCCTGAGCATAATAGCAATTTCCAACTATGAACTGACCAGAGGTCCCTAGAATTTGGGGATCCCTGGTCATCTTATTTTTAGAAATCACCTTATTCCTAAACTAATTCACGCCTTTGGGATAGTTTTGTTCTGGATTGACGAGACGAAGGAGCTTTTGTTTGACTTGGGCGTCGTAAATG
>JAYVVL010000230.1:0-4205 GCA_043787035.1 Synechococcales cyanobacterium | reverse complement strand
ATTTCTTAACAGGGTTTAGCTTATTCGCCGTCAGATCAAATCTATTGAAGCTTCAAAAGGCTATCGAAAGTCAGACCGATCGGGACCCCAGATTCATTGGGTTTTAAAACAACTCATCTCGAGACTCTGTTTTGCATATTTAGTCTATGAATACGCTTAATGAATGCCAGACAGAACCTTGTTCTAATAGAACTTGCTTAAAAGACGGTGATGACATGTTTTTTTTACGATTATTGTCCCTCTGTCTTTTTCTTTTTCAGTTGAGGGCCTATGCTTCCGCAGACTGGCCATCCGAAGTCAAATCAGTCCTATCGAAATGGCAAAAGATCACTTCAATTTCTTATGATGATTCTAGTCTAGAAATCTCGGCCATCGTAGTGAAACGTTGGGAGATAAGTCATTCCGCTGACGGCGATTTTTTGAATGAAAAAATACCTCTCAGTTTTAAGTTAATTTCTAAGAACCCTGCCGATAGCAAACAAGGCGGAACTATTGATTGGACTTTCACGTCAAGCAAATTATCGGAGCCCCTCTTGCTGGAACCCTTTGTGCGAAACTCACGTAGTGGCAGCCAAGTTTTTAAAATCCTAGAAGCTGGTGAAAACAGGATTGTTTTTGATTTCACTGAAAGAAAGTTCAAATTAATTTTACTCAGAACTACCGGTGAGCCAAACACTCAATTCTTAGTCAACAAGGACAATGCGGATGGTTTCAGTGTTACTCCGAATGGTGGCAATCTAATTGCCGATGAATCTATGAAAGCATTGTTCAATCTAGAAATTAAACCCTTTCCTGGACCTCGTTACTTGTTGAATCATGACATTCGAGGGAATCGCCGCAAAGTCATCGTCAATTTAGAATTTCCAGAAATTTATATTAAGACATTGCGTGGGGTACTTGATGAATGGAATAGCCTCTTGGGCCAATCATACTTTGTATTTTCGGGTAAACAGATTTTAAATCCTGTCGATTGTATTTCAGATCAGATTCTATGCATTCAGTGGAAGGGCGGCGAGCGATTTACCTGGACTAGCTTTCACGGAACTACAGAGCAGGCCGCAGACCCCGGAACTGGGACGGTCATTGGCGGAATCATTTATCTTTTCAATGATGCTAATGAGACATCGGTACGCGACGGAACAATAGCGGAGCTTGCTTTAGTTGAAAACCCAAAAGGTCTACCAGAGGTCGCTTTGGGGTTTACTCAATTTGCCAAGTATTCTCAAATTTGGAGACGTGAGTCTTTTCCGCTTGTGAAGTGGTTACTTCTTCATGAGATGGGACATTTCTTTGGGTGGAATCACAATTTTGCGGGGGCCTATTCTAATCAAACAGCATTAGATCCAGAAACTGTTATGGGCTATCCTCCATTTAATTTAATTTCAAAATTTGATCGTCTTGGGCCGATTGATCGAAAAAGGTTTCAAGCAATCTATAATGAAATACAGTTCAAAAATAATGAAATTCCATTCTGTGGGGATTTAGACATCAATCCGCTTTTTGACGGGAAATCATGGTCAAAGAAAATCCCTGAATGCCTTATGTGGAGCGCTGGCGCAGCGGATTGGATTTACCTCAATTCCCAGCTTTTAAATCCATGGCAAGTTGTAGCTGGATGGAACGTTTACCAGGCACTGACACCAAAACAAAATGAACTTGGTAGTTTTGTTGCCACACTTGGTTTCATAGCCAAAGGAAGTCAATCAGATATAGAGCGAGCAAAAGCAACGCAGTATTTATGTGCCATGGGCGCAAACGATCCCAAAATTCTTCCCTTTGTCGCACAGCAGTTAGGTTTTGAAATTAATTGCCGTTAATATCAGGCATACAAAACCACTTCATTCTGAAAATTTTAAGCTACGCCAATCGCCGCAACAAAAGCGGCGGTTTTTATTTCTTCACCTTGTCCCCAATGGCGATTGTAGGACACAGTGATTCGGATACGACAGACGGCTATAATCGAAGAGCTGGGATAGATTTGCAGGGTGCTACAAACAGTCTTGGATATGATATTCCGTCCTTTAGTGAGTCAGAAGTGATCCGGCTTGATAGCCATCGACGAAGTTAATTATGTTCGACGGTAAATAAACTGAATAGCTGCTGGTAGGGTTTGGTAGGGTACAAAAAAGAGGCTGAGTAATTTCAGCAGCTTAGAGGGGTTTAGCCCTCTCCGCCAGGGTGAATAAAAGGGAATCGTCTTGCCCTGTCGGCGTATATTTGTTTAAGCGGTTTTCGGGGCCGTGAGGAGCTTTGCTGGCCACTGTGCTACCCAGGTACGAGCTGGGGACCAAAGTAAAACCGCTTTTTACAGCGGCTTTACTTGTAGCTTAAAATTTTCAGATCGAAGGGTTTTTGATTAAAACTTAAGATCCGAAACAAGCTCTTCTAATTTAGTTGAAAACTCACTGGGGTCTTTAGCATTTCTAAAGGCTTCTTTTCCTTCAGAAGTACAATTAGCTATAAAGGCAGCATAGCTATAGGCAGTATGACCATATTTTTGAAATGCAAATCCTGATGCCGATAGTGTCTGAAAGCAACTATCGAAAGAAGAGAAATCCTTATCTTCTTTAATACTTTGTATGATGGTTTTGTTAGCCTCTTTTAGTGCTCGAATATTTGTAGACATTTCGCGCATCACTTCGTTTCTAGGCCCATTGACTGAACACAATGCAGCTTTGGACGCGATTTTGGCATCTAGGCTTACTAGTTCATTTATAAATTTAGTGTAGGAATCTTGAAGCGGTTTGCAATTAGTATCATTTGAAATTATCAGATTGTTTTTGCCATCACTATTTTGAACTCGATCTTTACTCCATGTTGAACAGGCCGTAAGTGCAAAAAGTAATGCCATCAAAATTAATGTATTCATTATTAGAATCTCCTTTGGAAAGACTTAGCAAAACGACAATGAACTGTCCAGATAGCAAACGCTTTGGGTGCGGTTATAATCCGCCCCGGGATCTCAAAACCTGACCCGTGATCCATGCGCTTTGATCAGAAGCCAGGAAGACAGCGAGACTGGCTACATCAGTTGGTAATCCGACGCGCTTAAAGGGTGAGCGTGCGGCGAGATCATCTCGTAACTTTTCGCTCATCCAACCTGTATCAGTAGGACCAGGGTCTACTGCGTTTACGGTTATTCCAATAGCCCCAGCAGTAGCGCTTAAACTCAAGGTCAGTGCTTCGATGGCAGCTTTGGACATCGCATAAGGTAAACTGCGAGGCATGGGTGCCAGGGCTTGCCCCGAAGTTAAATTAATAATCCTTCCACCTCGCGAACTTTGAAAGCGCCTGATGAACTCGGCACTTAGAAAGACATTCACATTTACATTGACGCTAAAATGCTGATGCAGAGTCTTTTCGGTGATGGAATATATATCGGCTTCAACGTCTACAACGGCGTTATTGACGAGAATCTCGATAGAACCAAAATAATCTTTGGCTTTTTCAAAAATGATATTTGCCGACTCCGAATCTGAAAGGTTAATTTCAAGAGTTTCACATCGGACGTTGTGAGATTCAATTTCATCAACTGTTTCTTGAAGTTCATTGTCGGAATAACCCCAGGGCATCGTTTTGTCGTAGTTCGGCCAAGAAATAAGAAACAAATTCGCGCCTTGGGCGGCAAAGGCTTTCGCTATTGCTGCGCCTATTCCCTTGCGGCGAGATACTCCTGTAATTATTGCTGTTTTACCTTTTAAGACTAACTGCATGCCTTCTCATAACCCAATGAGTGCCTAGTTGTCATTGACCAGCAGGGCAACCAATCGCGGCAGGTTGTTGTTTCCAGGTAGGACCAATTTTAATCGATCTGACCGCTGTTTTCGAGAAAGCGATTCGTGACGAGACGGCTGAGTATTTGAGTGCGGTTCAGGATTGATTGCCTTTCAAGGGTGTTCGGATCGACGAATAGGAGAGACTAGCTTGCAGCTTCAAATAGCTCAAGAGTTCTGAATTTTGAAGCTGCATAGAGAAGTGGTTTCGGTCAATTTTGGGGGAAGTCTTCTAGCGAGGAAAAAATCGCATAGGTATTTTTCAAAAAGGCCCAGTATTTATCCCCATAAGACCAATGCCACCACTCTGTTGGATAATTCACAAACCCAGCTTCCTGTTTTGAAAGCGGTTTTGTGCGTAACCAAATTTTTTAGGCAGATAAGAAAAATAAGTTATAATTATGGAATCGCTTTAATTAATTGTTTGGCATC
>JAYVVL010000229.1:0-11628 GCA_043787035.1 Synechococcales cyanobacterium | reverse complement strand
TTTCGCTTAGATCCGATTTATGCAGCCTTATTCCTTAGATTTACGCCAGAAAATTGTGGATGTCTACCATGCTGGGGGCATCTCTCAACGAAAGCTCGCTTAAAACTTTGGGGTGGCACTCAGCTCTGTCAATAAGCTACTTGTTCAGCATCGTCAATCAAGCAGTATTGCTCCTAAAATCCGCACGGAATAGACCCCAACGAAGCTCAACGCAGAACAACTGAAAGTGCTTCGTCAATTGGTGGAAGACCAGCCCGATGTGACCTTAGGCAAGATGCAAGAACGACTTCAACCAAACATACAGGTGCTCATTTCAATTGCAACGGTGGATCGGATGGTTCGTCTCCGTCTGAAGCTATCCTTTAAAAGAAGTCTCCACCCGACACTCAAGTAAACAACAGGGCAAGTTGAACTTCTTCTTGCCCCCAGCCCTCATGATGCAGTAGCCACCGCTTCCGATCGAGTCCTCCCGAATATCCGGTCAATTTCCCATTGGCTCCGATCACCCGATGACAGGGTAAGACAATAGAAATGGGATTAAGTGAATTGATCATCCCTACCGCACGCGCTGACTTAGGCTTTTTTGATAGACTCGCTAACTGTCCGTAGGTAATGGTTTTTCCTGGTGGAATCGATCGTAAATTCAGCCACACTTCGCGCTGAAAATCAGTGCCACTCGGATTAACAGGGATGTGGTCCAACGCGCTAAAATTGCCTCCAAAATAAGCTTGTAATCGATCGCTGATTCCCAATGGATTGCGTGTTGGAATGAGTTTAAATTCTAAATAGTGCTCAGCGAGTAACTTATGCATTCGCGCCTCATAATCCTCAAAATCTACCGCACAGACCGATTCCTCATCCGCCACAATCAAAACGGTGCCAATCTCCGTTGGAATTCGATCGATTAAGAGTTCCACCGCAGTATCTTTCATTTCATAAAATGTTGTTGTACAACGTTCCAGCGAGTGCAATTCCAAGAATCGATATGTTGGGTAATCAGTCCAGTCGTCAGGTCAAGGGTGAGATCGCTCCAGCCCGAAATGCGGATGCGCGGTTTCCAGGGTAATGGCGTCGTCCACGATAGCGTCCAATCCGTGCGAATTTGATCCCTGGTTTGTTGAATCTCGTGCAAATCAAGCTGCGGATTCTTGAAAAAGCGATCGATTAGCGAAATCATCTCTTGGTACTTTTTCACCCCCCGAAACTCAGTCATCGGATCTTTAAAAAAGACGTCTTCACTATAAAGGCTGTAGGTTTGATTCTGGGGAAATCTACTGTAATCTTGGCGGAGAGCCGTAAGAATATCCATAGGTCAAATGTTACCAGATGAAATTTCAACTTGACGACAAGGCTCTCGATCGCTCTTTTACCCAGGCTTGATAATCGTCCACCACATATTTAAGCATTCGTCCTTTGACCGTATTTAACGTCGCTTCCAACACCGCATTCCCAGCACCTTCTACGATCGATCGCGGCATGACTTTAAAAGGCATCGGTAACTCAATTTCGATTTTTAGCAACGCACTACCCCGCAGCAAAACTTGGTTCGGCGTATGAATCGTGTAAAGTTCACCCATGAGCTTAAAATCAAAGCGATCGCGCAGACTTTCCACCCCCCGAATCTCACAGCCCACGGATTCCACCTGAACTTTGCGATCCTCATCCACCCACACCGCCAAATCCACCACCGGACTAATGTTCAGCCCTAAGACATTCATCGGCAAAATCACCAGCCGATAGTTCCCATTTTCCAATAAATCCATCCGATCGCCCGGAGCAAGCGTCCGCAACAATCGATCGGGCTGCTCCAGGTAGGACTCAATGGGATAGGCTGCGCGGGGAACCTTAATTTCCACCACCTGAGACGTAAAGAGTCGAGTCTGGGGGACGATCGGAGGACGTTGGACGCTGTTGCTCATAGACTAAATCTCAGTTTTAGGATAGTTCAACCTATTCACACCATTGTAGAGAACTTCCATGACCTTCTCAGCGTTTCTACGGAAATCTCCCTATAATTGCGGAGAAACTCAAGCCAAATCCTGAGCAAAACCCTTATGTCTCTTGCGATCGCCCATCTTGGACCCAGTGGTACTTATGCAGAGATGGCCGCGCTCACCTTTGCCGCAACCCTCGACGTTCCGCCGCGTCTCATGCCCTATTCCACCATTGCCCAAACCCTTCAGTCACTCGCTTCTGGCGAGGTCGATCGCGCCATTGTTCCCATGGAAAACTCTGTCGAAGGCGGCGTCACCATGACCATGGACGCCCTCTGGCAGCTCGACACGCTCCAAATCCAACAGGCTATTGTCCTGCCCATTCGCCATGCCTTGCTTTCCTACGCCAGTTCACCCGAGGATGTGTGGGTCGTCCATTCCCATCCGCAGGCCCTCGCGCAATGCCAACATTGGCTCAGGGATCATGCACCCCTCGCCAAAAGCCAGCCTGCAAATTCCACCACGGAAATTCTCCCCAAGCTCATTCAAGATTCATCCTGGGGAGCAATAGCCTCTCTCCGCGCCGCAGAGCTATACAACATTCCTGTCCTTGCCTGCCCCATCAACGACTACCCCGAAAACTGCACGCGATTTCTAGTCCTCAGCAACGACCCATCTCCGGGCGGAACCCACACCTCTCTCGCCTTCAGTATGCCAGCCAACCGACCCGGCATCTTGCTTACCATGCTGAAAATAATCGCCGATCGTCATATCAACCTTAGCCGTATCGAATCGCGGCCCACTAAGCGCTCCATGGGTGAATACGTGTTTTTTATGGACCTCGAAGCCGACAGTCGCCAAGCCGAAACGAAGGCCACTATTGCCGATCTCACCAGCCATGCCGAAGTCCTCAAGCTCTTCGGAAGCTATGACCTATTGGACTATACGCGCGCGGCTAGCTCACTCTAGTTCCCGGCGACCTTCAAGGGCGCGGGCAAGGGTCACTTCGTCGGCATACTCCAAGTCACCGCCCATGGGCAACCCAAAGGCAATGCGGGTGACTTTGGTAAAGGGTTTGAGCAAGTGGGCGATGTAGAGGGTTGTGGTTTCGCCTTCGACGCTGGGGGCGATCGCCATGATGACTTCGCGAATTTCTTGACTGCTGACGCGGCGCACGAGAGAGGTGATGTTGAGTTGTTCAGGTCCGATGCCGTCAATAGGGGAAATCAATCCGCCTAACACATGATACTTTCCTTTGTATTCCCGCGTTTTTTCCAGCGCAATCAAGTCCCGTGAATCGCCAACAACACACACCGTCGTGCTGTCCCGCTTGGGTGAGCTACAAATTTCACACACGGGTTCAGCGGATAAGTGGCCACAAGACGAGCAAGTCCCCACCTGTTTCTTGGCATCCAGCAAGGCTTGGGCCAGGGATGCAATTTCGTCGTCAGGACGTTTGAGAATGTGCAATGCCAGACGCTGAGCCGTTTTAGGACCGACGCCGGGGAGGTGCTGGAGGTGTTCGATGAGGCGAGCAAGAGGACGGGTATACATGTTTTCAGGGCTTAACCGGGGGGCCAGGAGAGCGATCGTCCGCCCAGAAGGTGAACGTGTAGATGATACACGGTTTGCCCGCCGTCGATTCCGGTATTAATAACGGTGCGGTAGCCGTTGGTCAGCCCTTCGGATGCGGCGATCGTGCTGACGGTGAGAAAGAGGTGCCCGAGCAAGACAAGATCATCAGAGGATGCGTCGGCTAAACTCGGAATTGGCTTTTTAGGGATAACGAGAATGTGAACAGGGGCTTGGGGTGTGATATCTCGGAAGGCGAGGCAAAGGTCGTCTTCGTAGACAATATCTGCTGGAATCTCACGGCGAATGATCTTACTAAATAAGGTGTCGGTCATAGGGGAATGATGAACGGCGTGATTAGGAGGAGCTTTTATTTCCTTCATTTTAAGGGAATGCGGGCGATCGCGCATTTTTCTGATCGTCAAAAAGGGGTAATATGCTGCCACTCAACCCCAACGACCCATGCCCTCTTGGCTCCAGACGATTGAAACCTGCCCCAGCACCAATCGCATCGCCCTCGATCGAGCACCTGATCTCAACCATGGCGACGCTATTTTCACACGAAACCAAACGGCGGGGCGAGGCCAACGCAATCGAGTTTGGCATTCGCCAGCGGGGGTGATGACCGTAAGTTTTGTGGTGCAAGAGTTGCAGCCAGAACAACGACCATTGCTGAGTTTGAGCGCAGGACTGGCCATTATAAAGACGATTGAAACGCTGATCCCCGAACTCACCACAGTACCCGCGCTCAAATGGCCCAATGATGTATTGATTTACGATCGTAAAGTTTCCGGGGTCCTATGTGAAATGCGATCGTCTTTGCCTACCACAGTTGTAATTGGCATTGGGCTAAATCTCACCGCCACCTTTGAGAAAAGCGTGCTTGATTCCGGGGCAAACCCCATCAGTTTGCACGAAGTTGCTGCTACCGTTCCTGATGATCTGACGATGTTGAAATGTCTCCGCCAATGTTTGCTGCGTCATGTGGGGCAACTAGATTCACGAACAGATTTACAAGCAGTGATCCAACAGGTCCGATCGCGCGATGCATTGTATGGACGATCGATCCAGTTTGAACGACCCAACGGTCAGCGAATCTTCGGCATTGGCCGAGGCATTCATTCAAGCGGCGGACTTCTCATTGAAGGGACCGATGGACAAATAACGACTCACCATTCTGGACGGGTGATTTTGGGCAAGTGATTCCATGCATTCGATCGAGTTGTTAGTCAATAATCCGGTTCCCTAACATATCACCTCGAAATTCATTCTGAGGTAGACGAGCAACGGAGCGGAACTTAGAGCTGAGGGACCCGGTTCTCAACGCTGCAACTACGCCGACTCCGACAGCTTCAGCAAAACCTTCGCCACATGATCCAAGGGATTGGGCAGCAGCAAAAACTTCTCCGTATGTTCTGCACTCATGGGCTTAGAAAAGAGATAACCTTGGCCGTATTCACACTTAAGCCTTTTGAGCTGGGCGAGTTGCTTCGTTGTTTCGACGCCTTCGGCGATCACATCCATCCCCAAATTCCACGCCAAGGTAATGATCGTTCGGACCAATTCTAGCTTTTCACCATCCGTATCGACTCGACTGATAAACGATCGATCGATCTTCAGGACATCCATCGGAAAACGATAGAGATAGCCTAACGACGAATATCCCGTCCCAAAGTCATCGACTGAAAGCTGCACGCCCATTTTCTTTAAGGTCAGCAGAATTTCCATCGCGGACTCCGTATTTTCCATGATAGCCGTCTCCGTGATTTCGAGCTTGAGTAGGGCCGGGTTTAGCCCCGTCTTCTCCAAGACGTCTTTGAGCAGATCGATCGTTCCTCGCTGAGAGAACTGTCGACTAGAGATATTTACGCTCATGGAAAGACGGCGATATTGCGGATACTTCTTCTGCCACTCGCCCAACTGACGGCACGCTTCCATCAAGATCCACTGTCCCATAGGCAAAATAAGCCCGGTTTCTTCTGCGATCGGAATAAACTCACCCGGTGAAACCAAGCCCCGCTCAGGATGTTGCCACCGCATCAGCGCCTCAAAACCCGCAAGTCGTCCAGTCGTCAGGGACACGATAGGCTGGTAGTAGACCCGGAATTCCCCGCGCTCTAAGGCACGACGCAAATCATTTTCGAGCTGCATCTGACGCATGGCTTCATCGTGCATCTCCGTATCAAAGACTTCGTGGCAAGCCTTACCCGATGCTTTGGCTCGATACATCGCAATATCAGCCCCTCGCAGTAAATCTTCCGTATTGTTGAAGTCTGTCGTGCTTAATGCAATCCCAATACTCACCGTTGTAAACA
Organism: Synechococcales cyanobacterium; assembly: GCA_043787035.1. Taxonomy (GTDB): domain Bacteria; phylum Cyanobacteriota; class Cyanobacteriia; order Leptolyngbyales; family Leptolyngbyaceae; genus JAAFJU01. The sequence continues at coordinate 5,807 of JAYVVL010000229.1, read as the reverse complement.
CCTCGTAGCCATTGAGAGTAAACGGCAGCGCCAATTCCTGATGAATTCGCTCTGCAACGTGGCTAGCTGCGTCTTCAGTTTGAATGTCATCTAAGAGAATGGTGAATTCATCACCTCCAAGACGCGCAACGATGTCCGTCCGCTTCACGCAGGTTTCGAGCCGACGCGCGATCGAAATCAACAGTTGATCTCCCACCATATAACCTAGGCTGTCATTAATCACCTTAAAACGATCGAGATCAAGAAACAACACGGCATACTTCCGGCCAGATATCTGCTTCGATCGAGAAATAACTTGCGCCAATCGCTCGGTAAAAAGTAACCGATTCGGCAACCCGGTCAACGGGTCATGAAAGGCGTTTCGGCGCAGTTGCTCTTCGGCATTTTTGCGTTCGGTCACCTCTCTCATCACAGAAACAAAGTGCGTCACCTGACCATACTCATTCCGAATCGGGACCGTATTGATATCCGCCCAAAAATGAGTATTGTCGCGGCGGTGCAAGATCAACTCGGCCTTGACTGATTCATTACGAATCATCATTTTACGGATCCGATTCAGTTCATCCAAATCTGTTCTAGGTCCCACAAGCACCTGCGCAGTCCGACCAATGACATCCGCCGCTCGGTGTCCCGTGACCTTCAAAAAAGCATCATTGATGTAGACCATTCTCAAATCAAGAGGGTCATCACCCGCCTCCACTTGAGAAATCATTACCAGCTCATTCGCATTAACGACCACGGATTCGAGCAGTCGGAGATACTCTTCCAACCACTTGCGCTCAGTAATGTCCGTAACAGTAATCAACGTCGCGATCGGATGTCCGTCCGAGTTACACAAGGGCGTCGAATTGACTTCTGCCCAGAACTGCCGCCCATCTTGCCTTTTAAGTTGCCCCTCACGCCATCCGTAGAGACCTGTTTGCGCCTCTCCTGGAGTAGCGCAGAAAAATAGCCAGCCTTCAATCATGGACAAAAAGGGCTGAGCAGGCTGCCCGAGCATGTCGACCGCCGTACACCCCACTAACCTTGCAAGCCGGGAATTTACATGCAAAATTTGGTTCTCCAAATTCGTCACAATGATGGCATCATTTAAATTCTCGATTACGGTCCGCAGCAAGGAGTCATTATCCATGGAGAATAGCGTCCTGAGTCCTCAGGGAATTGGATGAAAGCCGTATCGATGAGACGATCGGACTCTCGCCTTGATCAGCCACTTGAGACGTACGCGCTAATTCTTTGATTACTTGTTCAGTCAACATGCCCTAATCCTTACGAACCATAAACGAAATCACCCAGAGGGGGCGCTTTATGCCACTAGCTATTACAGAGCACAAAACTTAATAGAACATCAGTATAGAGACCTAGGAAATAAAAATATCGCATAGAACACAGGTTAGATTCAATGAAACCATCCGAAATGCGACTTGGATGGTTTCACAATCTACGATCGCACATCTGAATCAATCCGTTCAAAATCTAAATGGGTCAGCGTGGGCTTATCATGACCACTTTAAAATGGCCTGTTTTAGTTGTCTGAGAGAAGAAAGGAAAAGTTACGTGGACTAGGCCATAACTTGAGCCATAACCAATGGATAACCCTAATGAGTAGAAGTTAATGCACCGTGACATGGGTTAAGTAGAGGCTTAACCTGTAAAAGTTACCTAAATGACTCACTCACTTTTTAGAATAGGTTGTGACCTAGTTAAGCTATTAACCTAATTTGCAAAGATAAAACACAAAACCTTGCACCTATTTAAAGCTCTATCCGAGTGGCTGTCAAAAGAGCATCTATCTCAAGATCACGCTTCAGACCCTACTCTGGTCTCTACTTGATGATTGGCAACACGCATTTAAACTTACATCTAGATCCGCACCTGAGCATAGGATTTTAAGAAATTCCTGGATGATAGCTTCGGGATTATTTTGAGGTAAGCCATGACTGGACTCTGGAATGACGTGAAGTGTGGCACCCGGAATCGTTTGAGCGTAGGTTTCACAGTGCCAGAGGGGGATGGTGTCATCGTTCTCTGCGGCAAGGATGAGCGTTGGGGTGCAGATCTGATGGATGTCACCTTCTACGGTATCTATGGCATCTTCAGGGCGTAGCCGATCGAGCAGGAACGATCGGGCCGCCGGTTGTCGGTTGAGTTCGCGTCTAGCCCAAGCGATCGTCTCAAACGCTTGACTTCGGCCTATAAGATGGGCGATCGGAATGACCGCTGCAAGCACCCAGTCAATAACGGGGGTCTGCCACAGAAGCGGACGAAGGTAATCGTAACGTCCACAAAAGCTATCATCGCGAATCCCCGCTGGAGCCACTAGACACAATCCCCGGACCTGCTTGGGATGGGCGATCGCCAGCGCCGCCGCCACCCATCCCCCAAAGGAATGCCCCATCACATAGCAAGACTCTAGTTTCAAGGCCACTATCAACTGACGCACCACCTCGACTTCCTGGGCCACCGTGTAGCTTACCGCAGGCTTCCCCGACTCCCCAAATCCCAGCAGATCCACCCGAATGGTGTCAACCCTCGATCGCGCCACTAACCCTTGAGCCACTTGCTGCCAGTTAGTACTTTCTCCCAAAAAGCCATGCAGCATGACAATCGGAGTTCCACTGCCCTGACGACGATACGCGATCCGCTGCTGGGGAGGGTCGATGCCGATCGCCCCTAAGTCAACCATTTGGTACTGGCACGGGATTTCATGAAGAACTGAGCAAGATGTCATCAACATTACCCCTGAGTTAACGAAGTCAAAATAAAGTTTAAGAAGAGACTTTTCAGTTTCTTCGGGACTATTCCATACTGGGGTCCATCGCGTTATCGTACGGATGGTTCACTCAGTTTCAATGCGGAGTCTATCAGGATGTCCATTAAAAGTGCTGCTCGTTTTTTGTCTGCTGCATCTAAAGATCAGGTCTTACGCGATCGATTTAGCGCCGTTGAGTCGCCTGAGGATTTTCTCTGCGTCTCTCAACAGATGGGCTACAGCTTCACCACGGATGAGCTTAAGAAGCTCGTTGTTCGCCAGAGCCGAAGTGTCCAAATTCGCCGGGATACCGGAGTATGGCACTGGCTGCGCAATGTGAATTGGATTTAGGCAATTTTTTGTCTATGGGCGCTTGGATTAAGTCTGCTAGCCCACGAGTTCACGAAGACGATCGACGTAACTTGTCAAGCCGTAGGTATCTAGGCGATAGCTGAGAGGATAAGCGATCAACCGGGCCGTGCTATGGAAGAGCGTGTCGATTTCAACCAATCCGTTTTCACGGAGGGTTTTTCCGGTGTCCACGAGATCCACAATAGCTTCAGACATGCCCGTAATCGGCCCAAGTTCCACCGATCCATGAAGCTGAATAACGTTCACTGGTAAATCCAACGCATCGAAATAATCCCGAGCGCAGTTTACCAAGGTTGAGGCCACGCGACCATGCATCGGCAGTTCGAGAGACGATCGATAGGGACTCGACGCCTTGACAGCAACTGACAGCCGACACCCCCCAAACTTCAAGTCTACGAGCTGAGCCACATTAGGCTTCTGCTCTTGCAACACGTCATAGCCCACAATTCCAAGCTGAGCTTGGCCATACTCGACATAGACTGGAACATCGCCGTTGCGAACCAGTAAGGCTCGGGCGGTCCCGGTTGGGTCAACGATTTGCAGTTGACGAAATCCAGGTTCAAGAAAGGCACTAAAATCTAGCCCGATCGCCTGAAAAAGCTTGATACTATCTTTGAGGAGACCGCCTTTAGCGAGTGCAATCGTTAACATAGATGAATGGAGAATTTAGAATTTAGAATTCAGAACGATGTCTCTAGAATAGCGAGAATTGGTGGCGGAATGCGGATTTTGTTAGTGGATGATGAGATTGAAATGGCGGAGGCTGTGGCACGGGTCCTAGTGCGAGAGGGCTACACCGTAGAACGCGCTCATGAGGGCGTGACGGGCCAGAGTATCGCTCTAACTCAAGGGTTCGACCTTTTTATCTTGGACTGGATGCTGCCGGGGGTGACGGGTTTAGAAATCTGTCGATCGCTGCGGCTTGCCAGCAAAATGACGCCCGTTCTATTTTTGACGGCCAAAGATACGCTGGACGATCGTGTCAATGGACTGGATGCGGGTGCGGATGATTATTTGGTCAAGCCCTTTGAGTTGCGAGAACTGCTTGCACGGGTAAGGGCGCTTCTTCGCCGCCGTCCGGGACAGATCTTACCCTCAACCATTTTATCCTCAACAACTCTCTCATCCGCAACCTTTGAGGGGACGCTTCGAGTTGAAGATTTGGAACTCCAAACGGCCAATCAACTAGCCATCCGATCGGGCCAAACCATCGATCTGTCTGAGAAAGAAACGCAGCTCTTAGCCTATCTCATGCAGTTTCCCCATCAGCTTCTAACGCACGATCGGCTCTGTCAGCACCTCTGGCAGGGCAGTGATATTCCACCCAGCAATGTCCTGGCCGCCCAGATTCGTCTTCTCCGTCGCAAAATCGAACGACCGGGAAGCCATGAGCTGATTCATACGGTGTACGGCAAAGGTTACCGATTTGGATCGCCCTCTGGCGGCTGAGTGTGGGACATTGAGATTAAGAAGTGCTACAGGATGTCGCTATTGGGGTTCGTTTCCAGATAGGTTCCAGATGGATTTAATCAAGAGACGCGATCGAAAACCATGGCACAACCCCACCCAAATACGGTCATTATCACCGGAGCATCGTCAGGCGTCGGTTTGTATGCTACGAAGGCGCTCTGCAAGCGCAACTGGCATGTGGTTATGGCTTGCCGCGATCTTAAGAAAGCAGAGACCGCTGCACAATCGCTGGGCCTAAAGCCTGAGAACTACACCGTCATGCACATTGATTTGGGATCGCTTGAAAGCGTGCATCAATTTGTTGCAGACTTTCGGCAGACGGGCCGATCGTTGGAGGCGCTAGTCTGTAACGCAGCCACCTATTTACCGCGTCTCAAAGAACCCTTGAGAAGCCCGGAAGGATACGAACTCAGTGTCGCGACGAATCATCTAGGACATTTTTTGTTGTGCAATTTGATGATGGAGGACTTAAAGCAGTCTTCGGCCCCTCAAAAACGCCTGATCATCTTGGGAACCGTCACAGCAAACACTAAAGAACTGGGCGGCAAAATCCCGATTCCTGCTCCAGCGGACCTCGGTGATTTGGCAGGGTTTGACGCAGGGTTCAAAGCGCCCATCGCGATGATCGATGGCAAGCCGTTCAAACCGGGCAAAGCCTACAAAGACAGCAAACTCTGCAACATGATGACGGTCCGTGAACTCGATCGTCGCTTCGGTACGGGTGCAGTTAATGCATCTACAGGCATCATTTTTGGCTCCCTCTATCCAGGTTGTGTCGCCGATTCCCCTCTATTTCGGAACACCCCACCGCTGTTCCAAAAGATATTCCCTTGGTTCCAGAAAAATATCACTAAGGGCTATGTCACCCAAGAACTTGCAGGCGATCGCACGGCGCAAGTGGTTGCGGATCCAGGATTTAACCAATCGGGCGTCCATTGGAGCTGGGGCAACCGTCAGCAAGAGGGTCGTCAAGCCTTTGTCCAAGAACTCGCCCAAGGCAGTGATGACGCCAAAGCCGCCCGTATGTGGGACATTAGCATGAAACTGGTGGGTCTTTAGAGTCTTTAAGCTCTTTAAGGTCTTTGGCATCAAGGGGCATCAAGGGGCAAAAGGATTTGCCAAGTGGTTCCAGTGAGGTTAGCACAGACAATGTATTCTTTGTCCGTGCGGATAATTAGCGCCGAGACAGCGATCGCCTCGACTTCTAAGGCCC
>JAYVVL010000228.1:0-4220 GCA_043787035.1 Synechococcales cyanobacterium | reverse complement strand
AAATCCAAAATCTCTTCAACTGCCTCCTCCTCCACACACCCCAACTCGATCGCCCCCAACCCAAACACCCCCAACACCATCGCCACCCGCCGCGCCTCCTCATCCAACGGCTCCCAACTCAACTCAACTCGATCGCCGCCCGGACATTGTATTTGTAATCCATCTCACCGTGAACTTGACCGATCGCGCGTGAACCCAACGCCTTCGCCCGTAACTGCACCAACACCGAAGCGATCGTCCCCGTCTGCGCCAAATATCGACCCACCAATTCGATCGCCAACGGCAAATACCCTAACCACTCACACAGATCCTTCGCCGCCGGAATCGCAAGCTTAAACTTATCGTCATCATCAATGTGCGATCGTAATAACCGAAACGCTGCCAAGGGTCGCAGCATCCCCAAATCCAACCGCTTCACAGGTTTCCCAAACTTCACCTCCGTCGTCATCAACACCTGAAACGATCCCTGCTTCGGCAAAAACGCCTTCACCGTCTCATATGCCGTCACATCATCAATTACCAATAGCTTCCGATCGCCAAACCGATCACTCCACTGATCAAAATAGTGTTGAACAATCTGTGCCTCAGTCCAATCCATCGGCAACTCAACTCGCAATCCCATCCGATCGACATAACCCAACACATCCAACACAACAGAACTCGCCGATAGCCACCACACGCCACCGGGATAATCCGATCGATGCTGTATCACATATCGCCGCGCCAATGTCGTCTTCCCCACGCCGCCCATTCCGACAGCAGCGATCGCCACTCGGCCATTCCCCTGCAACAACGCATGAAGATCCTTCATTTCACGATCGCGCCCGACGAAAATGGTCTCTCCCAGATATTCAGGATAAAAGTACGGTGGAGCGCTTAACTTTGTCGCAGGCTCGCTCGACGGCTTCAGTCAAAACTCAAACTTCTTGATCGTAATCGGGTTGTATCCACCTTGAATCAAAATTCCAATCTTCTCAGCCAGTTGAGTCTGATTGATCACTCCACCAAACTGCTGCTGAATCGCTTGAACCGTCGAGTCAATATCCGTTTTCACATCAGGATTAGCGTCTGCCACCTGACGAATTTCTTCAAGTATCTCCGCATCAATAACCGTCGGATCAGCCGAAGCTTCCAACTGTTGCACCGCCTTTGGAGCCTTGTGACGCAACTTCTGCATCAGCCGCCCACCCAATGACAACCCACCCTCACCCATCTTTTCCCCAACCTTCTCGATCGCCTTCGTCGCAATCAACGTCGCCACTAACGTAATCGGGTCCATAACAGCGCTCCTAAAGATGTGCGTTCACGAAGTGTCTCTGTAAGAGAATCGTCCTACCTCTAGTTATACCCGCCCTAAAAGGGATAATCCGTAAAACTTTCGTAAATCGATTGCAACAGTCCTCGATCGCACACCTACAACAAATGAAATACCATGGACATAAACCTATCCCTTGTCCACTTTCCCAATCGCCCATGCTGTACAAACTCCCGCTCCTCCTCTCTCCCCAACCCGAAGGCGGCTTTGTCGTCACCTCGCCGATGGTACCCGAACTGATCACAGAAGGCGAAACCGTCGCAGAAGCGCTGGATAACGTGCGCGACGCCCTAGCCGCAGTCGTCGAACTCTACGAAGACCTCGGCAAAACTCTATCGCTACATCTCTAGGTCACAGAAGGAGACCTTAATTGTCGTTCGCGATCACGGCCTTAATCGTCTCCTTCGCGTCGGATTTAAACTCCTGCACACTCACCCGGTTCAGCAACGCGATCGCACCCAGCATAATCATCGCCTGCACCCCTAATACCAATCCATAGGCGATCGGTGGATGGGTCTCACGGCTCGTCGCACAACTTACGGCGGCCAGAGCAGCAGGTGCAGACCTAAAGACGGAACTCCCCGCATCTAGAAGCCCCCCGCCCAAGACCGCTGCCATGCCACGCGACAACGCCTGAGCCAATCCCCAGGCACCAATGAAGGTTCCAGCGCTCTCGGCAGCGGTGAGATCGAGCATCAACGTGATGGCCCCAGTGGTCGTAATACCAGACGCCAAACCAAAGAGCAGCAAACAGAGTTTCAAAACCGCCGCATTGGCCGTGAAGCCAGAACAGACGATCGCACCTAGCGCCAGAACAACACCCTGACACCCCAGTTGAGTGGTTTTCTTTTTCCCAATGCGGGGCGCAATAAAAAACCCTGAAATCAAAATGCCAATCACCGTACCAACCCCATAAGGCACATTCAGCAGCGCTGTTTCACCCGCTGGCAGATCAAACACATCGCCCCCAAACGGCTCCAGAATGGTGTCTTGAAGAAATAAGCCCAGCGTCATCACAATCAAAAACGTAAAGAAAAATCGCGTATGCTGGCTGGCATTTAGCAACGTCCACGCTCGGTTTAGGCCCACGACTTCTTTGGGTTTGTGAAGTGCGAGTTGGGACGGATTTTGAGAAACGATCGCCGCCCACTCTTGATTTTTATTATGCAAAAACCGTGAATATTTCTTTTCAACGCCCCAAGTCGAGATGAACGCAAACACAACCACCAGCCATGGCACCACCAAAAACAACTGATTAATGCTGCTCTGCAACAGTTCTGGACTTGGACAGGTGCCTAATTTCTTCAGCAGCACCCCGATCGTAATGGCCCCCGCGATTGTCCCCACCAGCAGCATCGACCAATCCACCGCCACAATCTTCGATCGCTCGTCCTCATCCGTAATGTCCACCAGCAACGTCGCAAATGGCGTCGAACTTGCACTAATGGCCACCCCATATAGCCCAAACAGAACCATACACAGCACAATCCATTCCGTTGCCTGCACCCAGTCTCCAGCCTTGATAAACAAACCCATCTTCCAAATCGGCTGCACGGCCAAAAAAGCGATCGTCGCAAAGCAAATCGACCCAATGCGGACATATCCCGTCCGATATAGCCCAAACAGCGGCTTCGTATCCGACCACTGCCCAAACCAAATCCGCGCCGGAGCCACAAACAACGTGACCGCCAACACCAAACTCGCGATCGTCCCCGGAATCCCCAACTCTTTAATCAAAATTCGGTTCAGCAGGCCAAAAAGCAACACCGACATCATCCCCAAACCCATCTGAAATAGGCCCAGACGCATCATCGTCAAGAGACCCACTTTAGGTAGTGGCAAAAGTGCGGGCAGATCTAGAGCAGGTTCAGACCAGTTACGTTCCATGCGGGATATTGAGTGGGATGACAAATAATCTTCACTACCCACAGTAGGGTGAAAACCCGTTGCCTACCCCTCTGAAGCCCGATCGCCTTCATAAGTCGTTACACAAATCCCTAGAACTAAAGTCGTGGCAACAACTTGTGACTGGAATTACTCAATAGAGACCCCTGGGGACACCTAAAAATGCCTTCGGTCAGGGCGATCGGCATGACCGAGAAAACACTGAGGACACTCATCGCTTTGATACGCTTGTGTAAATTTGATAAAGCTCCCGGAAAAGGTCTTCCAATCCCTGAATCTGTTGTTAACGTAAACTACAAGCGGGGTTAAACCCTTGGAACGGAAATGTGAACATACACCGATATCTGTGCAATCCCTTAGTGTAAACTGGGTATTCTAGTACTGTGGTAATCGGCGTTCAGAGCTTAAGTTTCCAAATAATCGCAGTGGTGCGGACTTTAGGATATGTCCTATGGGTATGGTTTTAGTTGTTGATGATAGTGCATTGGCTCGTGAGATGCTGATCACGGAGCTACGTCGATCGGGATTTGAAATAGACACGGCGATCGATGGAGCGGATGCAAAGGTAAAAATTGCACTCGATCCGCCTGTTTTGGTGATCACAGATTTGATCATGCCGAATGTGAACGGCTACGAACTCTGTCGCTGGATTAAAACCAATCCTCAAACGGCGAAGCTCCCCGTGATCATGTGCAGCACGAAGAGCGAAGATTTCGATCGCTACTGGGGAATGAAGCAGGGGGCTGATGCGTACATTACTAAGCCTTATCAGCCGAAAGACATGATTAACGCGGTGAAGTATCTGTTAGAAGAAGCAGGGTACTACCAGGAAGATACTTTGGAATTCTAATACCTTAGAATTTTAGAGAAGACCTTACGCCAGGATTTTAATGAAACGGACGATCGTTTGGTATCGACGTGATCTGCGGATTTGTGATCATGCACCGTTGCATCGTGCGGCGTTGAGAGGGGAAGTAATTCCGGTGTTCATCTTCGATCG
>JAYVVL010000227.1:0-4240 GCA_043787035.1 Synechococcales cyanobacterium | reverse complement strand
CGGGCGTCGCGGCGGGATCTGTGTGAGGAGGGTGGGGTGCTGTATGAGCAGTGGAAGAAGTATGCGGATTTGGAGAATGAGAAGACGATCGCTTTTGTAGGTGGGGTGATAGGGACGATGGGGTTGGCGGGACAGCCGTTGACGAGTGCGGCGATCGCGGTGACGGTGATTATGTTGCATTTGGGGGTGAAGACGATATGTGAGGAGTACGGGGAGAAGTCGGGTGAGGGGTGAGAGATTCGGGCGATCCGCCTCCTAACCCACAATTCTGGGGGGATTGGAGTTTGGGAGAGGTTTGATTAGTGTTTTTCCGGATTGAGGGAATATAGTGATGTAGGAACTTGAATCACGTCACTCCCCCCGGTTTTATTATGGCTTCTGAACTGATTCTGAATTTTTCGGCTGCGGATCAATTGACGGTGAGTTTTGATGGGGAGAGTTCGGGGACGATCGGGTTTCGGTCGCCGTTGACGGATGAGGAGTTGCAGGAGTTGCGGTGGTATGTGGAGAGCTATGCGGCGCAGTATATGACGACGATCGATGACGATCGGGCGGCGCGGGTGGCGGTGGGGCTGAAGCGGTGGGGGACGGAGTTGTATCGGCGATCGATTGGGGCGGATGTGGATGGTGGGACGATCGGGTTGTTTCGGGAGTTTTTGGCTTGTAAGGATGCGGGGCGGGTGTTGACGGTGCAGGCGGTAATGCCGGAGATTTTGGCGTTGCCTTGGGAGTTGTTGCATGTGCCGGGTGGGGCGTATGTGTTTAATGAGAAGCCACGGATTTCGATTCGGCGGAATTTGGCGGGGATGCGGGGTGGGCGATCGCCGCTGAAGGTGATGCCGAAGGAGACGTTGCGGTTGTTGATGGTGGTGAGTCGTCCGAGTGATGCGGGGTTTATTGATCCACGCGCGGATGGGGCGGCGGTGTTGGAGGCAGTTGAGGAATTTGGTAAGGGACGGATTGAGGTGGAGTTTTTGCGTCCGGGGACGTTGAAGGCGTTAGAGGCGCGGTTGGAGAATGAGGATTTGCCTGCTGTAGATATTTTGCATTTTGATGGGCATGGGACGTTTGATGCGACGGGCGACGGGACGGGTTTTTTGTTGTTTGAGAAAGCGGATGGGAAGAAGGATTTGGTGGCGGCGGAGCGGTTGGGGGAGTTGTTGAATCAGCAGGGGTTGGGGTTGGTGATGCTGTCGGCTTGTCAGTCGTCGATGGTGGCGGGGGAGGAGGCGACCGGATCTGTGGCGGCGCGCTTGACGCAGACGGGGGTGCCGTCGGTGGTGGCGATGAGCTATTCGGTGTTGGTGGCGACGACGAGGCGGTTGTTTGGGAGTTTTTATCAGAATTTGGTGCTGGGGAAGGGCGTGGGGGAGTCGCTGGATAATGCGCGGCGGCAGTTGTTGATGAATCCGGGGCGGGGGGAACGGGTGCGGAATGGGAGCGATCGGATTGAGTTGATGTTGCAGGATTGGTTTGTGCCGACGTTGTATCAGTCGGGGGTCGATCGGGGGATGGTCTTGAATAGACTCCCCAATTCTGGGGATGTCGGAAGCCCCCTAGCCCCCAATTCTGGGGATGCCGGAATGGAGAATGTTTTTGGGGAGCCGATCGGGGGATTTTTTGGGCGGAGGCGGGAGCTTTGGGAGATTGAGCGGGCGTTTGTGGGTGGGGCGCGGCGGGTGACGATTTCGGGGTTTGGGGGGCAGGGGAAGACGGCGCTGGCGATCGAGGTGGGGCGGTGGTTGCGGCGGACTGGGATGTTCTCTGCGGTGTGTTTTGTGGATTATGCGGCGTTTCAGGGGGTGGATGCGGTGGCGGTGGCGGTGAGTACGATCGCGGCGCAGTTGTCGTTGAATTTGATTGATGCGGGGGCGGTGCGATCGGCGTTGTGTGGATCGGCGAATCAAGAGGTGTTGGTGATTTTGGATAATTTGGAGGATGTGGGGGAGGAGGCTGCGCGAGAGTTGTTGGAGGTGGCGATCGGGTGGTCGCAGGTGGGTCGGGTTTTGATTACGACGCGGCAGGGGGAATTGGGGCAGGTGGGGTATGAGACGAGGGGTTCTGCTGTGCATCGGCAGTTGATGTTGACGGGGTTGGGGACGGTGGGTTATCCGGATGACGCGATCGATCTGTGTAAGGCTTTGTGGGCGGTGCCGTCAATGCTGGGGGAAACGGTGCAGCCAATGCCAGAGCGATCGGCTTTGGTGTCGGTTTTGGAACAGGTGGCGTTTCATCCGTTGTCGATTAAGTTGGTGGTGGAGCAGCTGAGGTTGCGGCGGGTTGCGGCGGTGGGTCAGGCGTTGGAGCGGTTGTTGGCGGCGGTGCCGGAGGGGCAGTCTAAGGATCGGTGTTTGATCGCGTCGCTGAATTTGTCGCTGGAGCGGTTGGGGATGGAGGAGCGGGAATGGGTGAAGCGGTTGGGGGTGTTTGTGGGTGGCGCGATGGAGAATAATTTGTTGGCGATTACGGAGTTGACGGCGGAGCAGTGGGGGGCGTTGCGGCGACAGCTTGAGGCGGCGGGGCTGGTGACGGCGGAGAGGTTGCAGAATATTGGTGTGCCGTATTTACGGTTTCATCCAACGCTGGCACCCGTACTTTGGTCAACGCTAGAGCCATCGCAGCAGAGTACGCTGAAACAACAGCATCAGGAACGCTATTACGTATTATCAACGTATTTGTATAATTCAGATACTCCAAATCCCCACGAAACCCGTGATATTGCGCGACGGGAATTGCCAAACTTGATGGCTGCGGTTCGATCGGCTCTCGATTCCGAAGATGAAAACGCGATCGAGTTTGTAAACAACGTGAATCTATTCCTGATGTTCTTTGGGATGAATCGCGATCGAAAACAACTGACTGATCGAGCAGAGGCGATCGCAGGGGCAGTGGGATCTCGATCGTGGTTTCTGTCGCGTGGCAATACGGGGGAACAACTGTGGGCAGCGGGACAGCTTCAGACGGCATTGGATATCTTTGAGGAAATGCTGGTGGAACTGGGAGAGGCGGTGAGCTATGAGCGGTGTCTGACCTTGGGCAGAATCGGGCGCTGCTATGAAAGTGCGGGGCAGAGCGATCGGGCGGCTGGCTTCCATCGGCAAGAACTGGGTGAGCTAGGGCAGCTAGAGCAATCGGATGGTGTGAAACGGCAGATGGGAACAGTGCAGGCGGATTTGGGGGATGTGCTGGTGCAGAGGGGAGACTATGGGTCAGCGCGATCGGCCTATGATGCATCGTTGGCGATCGCTCAGGAATTGGGGGACGATCGACAGCAAGCCTCCGTCAACGGAAATCTCGGAACCCTTGCACTCAGCGAAGGCAATCTCTCGGAGGCACAGGAGCGCTACCAGGCGGCGATCGTCCAGTTCCAGCGGCTGGGAGAGCCTGCGGTTGAAGCGGTCTTTTTGCACCAATTGGGAAGGGCATACGAGGAAGCGAAAGCTTGGGATGCGGCGCAGGAGGCATACCGGAAGTCGGCGGAGATTAGGGAGCAGCAGGGAGACTTGGCAGGCGCGGCGGGGACTTGGAATCAGTTGGCGATCGTCCTTCAATTCACCGAAAAGTTTCAGGAGGCGGAGGCGTATTATCGAAAGGCGATCGAAGCCGATCGAAAAGTGGGAAATGCGATCGGTGTTTCTGCAATGCTAAGTAACCTCGCTAACTTTCTGCTAACACAAGGGGACGATCGGCTTTCTGAGGCGCGGCAGTTGGCGGAGGAGGCATTGGGGATGAAGAGGACGATCGATCCTACTGCTGCTCAGATTTGGTTGATTTACAATGCTCTTGCAGAGATTGCTATCAAACAAGGCGATCGATCCACCGCACGGGACTACCTCCGCCAATCTCGCCAGTCCTATGCTGCGTTCGCGGGTTCGCAGTATGAGTTGCAGAAATGGGAGGATTTCATTCAATGTGTCATGATTGCCCTTCAAGACTCTAGCCAGTTACCGCAGTTAGAGGAGCAATTGCAATCCCGTAGCGCGAATGGATGGGGCGATCTGGTGGCGGCGATTCGGCGGATTTTGGCGGGGGAACGGAGTGAGGATGAGGTGTGTTTGGATTTGGATTGTCGATCGGCTTTGATTGTGGGGGAGGTTTTGAAGAGAATTGAGAAGTTAGAATTGAGAAGTTAGAATGCCCCCCAACCCCCAATTCTGGGGGCGATTGATTGGGAGGGAGAGGCGATCAACTATAATAAAAATCCAGTTCACAAGGTCACAGCCACCATGTCAACCCTAGA
>JAYVVL010000226.1:0-4255 GCA_043787035.1 Synechococcales cyanobacterium | reverse complement strand
CTGAACTTGAACGGAGAGGGTGGGATTCGAACCCACGGTACGTTTCCGTACATCCGATTTCAAGTCGGACGCATTCGACCACTCTGCCACCTCTCCTTATGCGGCCTGTTGTATCTTAGCGTAACTTGATAAAACTAGTTCGGGTTTTTTGGGGATTTGATTAAGAGTGGGTCTTGGTAGATGATGTGATGAAGGTCGTTAAGCCAGACAATGGTGGCGTCTTGAAGCTTTCCATCTTCTAAGGTAACGATCGTAAAGCAGCGATTGGTAGTTTTGGTTTTGTTGGAATGAATGATGCGGGGAACGCAGGCGGCATTGAGGTGAGGGGCAATGGGTGTTTCTAGAAACCGTTTGCGCTGGGCGGTGAGATGGCGAAGTCGGTGGTGCATGTGGCCAAACGTAACCAGTGATAGCGATAGGCCAAGGGCTTTAGATTGGACAATGGCGCTCTGAAGATCGGGGTCGCCGTGGTCCCCGAAAGCATCGCCGATCGGGTTCCAGTCTTTGCCGCAGAGGTCGTCGGGTTTGCTTCCGAGTCCGGTAGGGCCATTGTGTCCCATGAGAATGATGTGTTGACCTTCAGCGGCTTGGAGCGTGCTGATGATGCGATCGCTGGATTCAGTCAGGTTATGGATACCGTAGCGATCGCGGTAGAACCGTCGATGGATCCAATTTTCGCCTCCGGAGGTAAAGGGTCGTCCACCCACGACCGTAAGGTTCCACTGGGGAAATTCGAGTTTGCCGTAGCCGACATGGGTTGGGCCGAGGAGGTCGAGCTGAATTTGGAGCCGATCTTCGACGGTGCGATCGTAGGGTGCGTTTTCGCGTCCAGTTTGGGTGGAGCTATACCAAGCGTCGTGGTTGCCCAGGATAATGGCTTTGGGGAGGTCTAACTGAGCCACTTGTCTAACGATTTCCACCGACTCGTTGCCAAAGTCCCCAACAAAGAGAACGAGGTCCACGTTAAGGCTGTGCAAGGCATCATGGTCTGCGCATTCCCATTGATCATGGACGTCTCCCACGATCGCGATCCGAAGTTTCATGTCGTATTTCCCTGCGCTGCACTCAATTCATCATTCACTATTCTCACGTCTAAATTCATCATTCTTCACTCGTCCAGCTTGATCGCCATGCGTCTTGAGCTTCGGCGACCGATCGTTTGTGTTGGCATTTGCGGTATTTGCGGGTGAGGTCTTGGGTGTTGTTGGCGAGTTCTCGCAGGCGATTACGCCAGCGCATGAGGATAGGGTCGTTGAATTCGAGTTCGCCGAGCCGTAGTTGGAGTGCGACGACGTGGATGAGTTTTGGGACATTGGGGCCAAAAGGATCAGCGTTGGTGCGCTTCGGAGGGTCGCTAGCGTGGTCGTCGGATTCAGGGTCGCTAGGTCGGCGGTTGCCCATTTCGACAAGCATCTGGACGACGTGGGAGACGGGGGAGTTGGCGTCGTTGTCTACGCGGGAGGCGGCTTCGAGGGCACGATCGGGGACTTGTTCGGGGATAAGGGTGGATTTTTTGAGGGCTTGGTTAGTTTTGTAGGAAGACATGCAAATTTTTTCTTGGATGCCGCGTTCGATGTTTTCTTGCCAGGTGGTGAGGCGATCGATGGGGGTTTTCGTTTCTTTGGCGCTGATGGCGGCGGCGACTTGGGCGAGAATAGCTTGGAGTTCGCGGGCGTTGGATTCGGTCATACCGCGACGTGAGTTTTTTCTACGGCGATCGTTGGGGTTCGATCGATCGGATGAGTTGTCGTTGTCGTCGTCCTCATCATCGTCCTCTTCTTCATCTTCCTCCTCCTCCTCCTCTTCGTCATCCAGGCTTGAATCGAAGATACCCAGTTTCATCTGATCTTGGATCTGTTCAAGGGTGCTTTCTAGGTCGTTGAGGGATTCGATTTCGAGGATGTCGGTGCCGTCTTCATGGGGTTCTCCTTCTACAGAGACATTGATGTCGATCGCATTAGGTGGCATTTCAAAGGCAGCTACGATCGCATGACCGGGAAAAAGGTTGCCGCCACCCATGGAAAAGGAACTCGGGAATGATGGGCTAGGCTGAGGGTCGGTGAGAAGACTTTCGAGAGCGCGACGGGTGTCTTGAGCAATGGCCTTGAGTTTGGTTTGGAGGTTGTAGCGTTGGGAGAGCGGGAGCTTGAGAAAATCTTCGGGATAGCCTTCGGTGCAGATGTAGTAGCTAGCCAAAATCAACTGTTGCCGCAGGGTTTTTGCTAGTGCGTTGAGGTAGCTACCGTAGGTAGTACGGAGACTAGCTTCAAGTTCCTCAGCTTGTTGATCGAGGACGGCGAGTTGTTGGGTAAGTTGTTCGACGGTTCCGGACATGAACGCCTAAGGGGAGGTTATGGTCTTACTTAGGATAAGCGAGTTGGGGCTGAGACGGGAAGGAAAAGGGGTGGGGAGAACCGAATCTGTCGGACTATCGGTCGTACTCCATACGCCACACCTTCAGCAGCATCACGCCTCAAGACGGGGCGAAAAACAAGATTGCGAGATTGAGGCGGCAAAGCTGTGGTTGGCGAACAGGGCGAAGGGCTTTGAGGGGTAGCAAGTCTTGATTGACTTTACGTTAGAGAATTCTCCCCCTAAACGGTAAACGAATTCCTCCTGATTTTTGAATTTAGAATTGCTGAAAAATTAGACTGATGATTGCAGCAACAAGCCAAGACCCGGTGCTTCTGAAGTAGCGCGACTTCATTCTATTTTTACTGAACAGTGGATGTCGTCCGTCAGAAGTGATCGGTCTGCGCTGGGAATAGGTGGACTTTGCTCACAACGAAATCCCTATTTGTGAATGTCAACGTGGAGGTCACGTCCTTTATATCAAGGGTTTTAAGCTACAAGTTGTTATGATGTCCGAGATCTGCCCGTTATCGTATGTCCAACGATCGCCAAATAAACCCGATCGTACTTCACTAATATTCGTAACTCAGATTTTAGATGAATCATTCAGACTCTCTCGATCTTTAAATATTTTTTGAGCTTACTCTCTCAAGAAAACACGGTAACAAGTGGTAACAGCATTGTAAGTGGTCATGCAAAATTAATTATATATTCCTTTCCAAATCCTTTGAGCACTTTTTCGATATGTGCGAACAGTTTATCTAGATTCTCATAGGCATTCAACTCAATCCATTCATATTTCATAAATCGCTATAATATTTCGATTAGATTTAACTGTGATGAGTACGTAGACAACCAGAAAATATGGATGCCTTTAGTCTCCCACTCCAAGAGCTTATTCTCAATACTGTTACTCGTATGAATTGACGCTTGATCCATTACGATCGTCGTACTTTCAGTACAGCTTTGAGAGAATGAATCAATACAAGCGATCACCACTTCACTAGTTGTACTACCCGTAAAGATATAGCTGTCTAATTCTCCATATATATTCATAAGACCGAGAACATTAAACGGTTGACTGCGCCGACTTTTACTGAAAGTGGATCGGCTTTATCTTGCCATGTATACGGGCTGTTAGAGTTTAAGGAAAATCCTGATTCATCAAAATATCTAAGGTCAATTTCTCCCGCTGCGGCTTGTTCCTTAAGAACTTCTAATTCCTGCTCCTTTTTCTCGTATTCGTTGGCATCTGGCTCTCCAAATACGACTCTACGGACACGATGCCAGTTCATCAATAATGATTTTAATATACGCTTAATCGTATCCTTACTCGTTGTTATATTTCAGGCCGCTTTAATTTTACTGATTACTCCATTTAAGTTTTTAGGACTCTCTTTTACTCACTCCTTAATCTGAGTTTTTCGCTCAGGCGTAAATAAGGATTTTCGTCCTCGACCTGGGTGATTATATAACCCAGCCAAATGATTCTCTTCCCATGCTTTAAACCAATTATATGTAGTTATCCTACTTACCTTAAAGATTACCATCAATCCTGTAGTCATAAAACCCTCGAAGCTGAGTAATATACAATGAGAACGTCGTCGAACTTCAAAATGCTTACTCTGGCGATATATTCGACTTAACATACTAGTTGTTTCTTGGCTAAGCTCTTGAATGGATCTCATTTTTACCTGGATAAACCCTAAAATAATTATCAACCATATCAACAGCTCAATGAATATATAAATAATTTTGCATAGGTACTTACACATGATTTGGGCGAGGCGCTGGGTGTAATGCCTATTATTTAAAAAACAACTTAATGCTTTAAGCCTGAGTCGTTACAGGAAATCTCTTAGATACCCCTACCCAGAAATTTAGTTGCTATTAGGGTTGGGGC
>JAYVVL010000225.1:0-4272 GCA_043787035.1 Synechococcales cyanobacterium | reverse complement strand
TTTTGTAGGTAGAAATCTCAAACGATCTTCCCGGATGCCAAGATTTCTACAAATCAGTTTTGAAGTGCGCCTTAGTTTAGGGCGCATTTCGGCTTTCTAGACGATGAAATTACTGGTGGCCTCCCGCTGCATACGCTTCACTTGAATGCGTGCTTCCTTATGGCGCTTTCGCAGTTCTGTCACGGTCGTACCCAGTAGACGAGCATATTTCCGAGGCAAATCGCCTTCCAAGGATGGCAGGCAGTAGCCCAACTCCCACTGATAGACGTTGCTGGTTACAACTCCAATCTTTTGAGCAACTTCCGGTCCAGTCCGGTCTGCTTCTTCCCGTAAAGTTCGCAGCCAGCCGCCGAACTCCAGCAAGGGAGCCGATCGAGCAGCAATGGGAACTTTTTTGGTGTCTAAAGCAAACATGTTCGATCGCCTCTAAGAAACTCACCATACGATTCTATATCCTAAAAGCTAGATCTGATCAACATTTCAGGATCTCAAAATGTCAAAGCACTGTCACTGCTTAGTTAAAGTAAGAGCACCCAACGATCAAACTTTTCGGCGAAACCAAATCCTCCTCTGCCAAATCGAACTCATGGCCCTGCTTAAACCTGTTGCCAAAATCAAGGTCCCTGTCTAAGCGGTGTTAAACATTGTGCGTAATCATACGTGGATTATACTAATAATCTCAGCTCTTTTCCAGAAAATTTCGATTTACGATCGAATCTTGTTAAAGATATTTAATCAAAAAGCAACATTTTCTTAAAAAGTGTCTATACTAGTTGAAGCAGAATCACAAAAGGCTATGGCGAGACACCCTCAAGATTATTTAGATGCATTTAATCAATTGCTTCAGCAGACAGGCCATGCGCCCCTGAAGCCGGGTCCGGCTTCGGTGTTTTTGGGGTTGGTGACGGGTGATTCTTATGCTTCGATCGCTGCCTTGATCAATCGTAAAGAGGTGACGGTACGCGGCATTGCAACTGGATTTTGGAATACTCTCTCTGAAGCTTTTAATGTAAAAGTGACGAAGTATAATTTCCTTAATTATCTTGACCAGCATTCTGAAACGCTTTGTCTTAATCTGCCAAATGCTTCGACTCCGCCTGTGCAGTCTCTATTGGAGCGAGTTCCGTGCCCAGAGCGATTTTTTGGGCGAACGGGAGATCTTTTTGATGTAAGACAACAGCTCGAACGTCCTGGAATTACATTTATGGTAGGTCCAACAGGCATTGGGAAGACGGCCTTGGTGGGCACGGCCCTCTTAGGGTTAGCTAATCTGAAAGTGATTTGGCAGACGATTCATGATGCGTCATCACTTTCGGAACTTTGGAGTGCGATCGCATCGGATGAGGAGTGTCCCGAGTCTAATCGATTGGTAACTGAACTCATTCAAAAATTTGCCGAGAGCCGCTATGTTATTGTGATTGACCAAGCCGAAAACCTCCTCAACTCCAGTCAATCTAGTGCGCTAGCGTTGTCTCCTTACGCACAGTCCCACAAACTCTACGGTCAGTTTTTCAAGGCAGTTTGCGAGAAACCCCATCAGTCTTCATTGTTTCTCTTGAGTCAGCAGGTCTTTCCAGATTTGCAACGTTATTACAATTCAGGGCGTGCAGTGACTCTGCGGCATTTAATGGGTCTTAGTGTTGGCGATGCGTCTTTCCTATTGGAGTCCTGTGGTGTTCCTAATAAGGAAGACTGGGGTCGATTGATTGAAGTCTATAGTGGTAATCCTCGACTAATGCTTCAGGCGATTGCGATGCTTGAATATTATGGCGGCGATATCCGTCAGTTTCTTGATCACTCCCTATTCCTCAATGACAGTGCGCGGGAAGCACTTCGGCGGGCGATTCGGCGACTTGGGAAGCTAGAACAATGTATTTTGCAATGGCTGAGAGGTGATCAGCCGATCGCATTTCCAGAATTATTTGATACGTTGCGTCGAAATGGTGTCGAGGTGACGCGGAATGACCTCTTTCAATCGGTTGAAGACATGATCAATGCTGCTATTTTGGAGAAGACGAAGGATGTTTTGCCTAAACTCATGCTTACCGCATCCGTTAAAATTATCTTAGCTCAGGAATCATTAGTGTCAGTTTTGGAGGAGCCAGCTATATAGTGTTTTGCATTAATCCAAGTTGTCATGCTGAGGTAAGTGATGAAACATTACGATCCTGCCCTGAATGCGGTACAGGAGTATTACTCTGCGATCGTTTTATTCTCGTTCGTCCATTACGACCCTTTAATCCTACTCTGACACATTCAGTATTTTTAGCCTTCGATCGACAGAAGCAGAAAGAACGAGTGATTAAGGTTCTGGACTACCCCACAGAAGAAACTTTGCGGCATTTTGAACGTGAAGCAGGGATCCTGGGGAATCTTCGTCATCCTGGGATTCCTATTGTAGATCTTGATGATGAAGGATTCTTCTCTACTTTTACAACCTCCAAGCAGTATCTAGAAGTTTATTGCCTAGTGATGGAAAAAATTGATGGGGTTGATTTAAGTCAGTTTATTAAAAAGCACGGTAGTATTGGCGAGCGAAGAGCGCTTGAATGGTTTCAGCAAGTGATTGAAATTCTTCACTATTTGCATCAACAAGGTATTTTCCATCGCGATATTAAGCCATCAAATCTATTCCTAAGACCGGATGGAAAAATTGTCATCATTGATTTTGGGGCAGTGCGAGAAATGACCGATACCTACTTATGCAAAATTGGACGTGGCCCTAGTCCAATTACACGAATAAACGAGATTACAATTATCAATTCTGTCTCCTATAGCCCTTTTGAGCAAACTCAAGGTAAAGCTGTACTGCAATCAGACTTCTACGCGATCGGACGGACCTTTGTTTACTTAGTCACTGGGCTGTCTCCCCTCAGTTTTTCGGAGCATTCGGGTCAGTTAGACTGGCGCATGTCGGCGCATCATATCAGTCCCCCATTTGCAGATTTGTTGAATCGGATGATGTCATTAATGCCTGTCGATCGCCCCCGAGATACACAGGATATCTTAGTAATTTTGCAGCGCCTACCCGGTCAAATTAAACGGGAGAAGCGCTTGAGATCTCCTTGGGCTAAACTAGCAAAAGCTTTGGTTATTGCGGTCGGCTTCTTGATATTTTTGAAGGGGGCAACTTGGTACTTTTCAGAAAAATACTTTAGCTATGCATTGGAGGCTGCACTAGATGGAAAATTGTACAAGGCAGAGTCTCACTTAGAATCAGCAATTTCTAGTAATCCTAATAATCCTAAGTTCTATGTAAACCTGGCTCTAATTCGTCAGCGGATCGGAACAAGAGATTCTAAGCAGTCCGCAATTCAGTGTTATGAGCAGGCATTGAAATTGAACCCTTGGGATTCTGCTGAAATTCGTTATAGTCTCGGTAATTTGTATGAACAGCTTGGCGATCGGGAGCAAGCGAAGGCGCAATTTAGTAGAATTTTGAATCAGGATAAAACGGTTAGTTCTGCTCGGAACAGCCTAGTTCGTCTTTTGATTTTAGAAGAACAATATGATGCAGCAGAGCAGCTTATTCAGCCTGCATTATCTTTTCAACTTCAGGGTAGGGATGTGCGATCGACGCTCTTAAAGAATCTGGGATGGCTCCAGTATAAAAAAGGACAGTATAGTCAATCCTCCCAATCGCTTAATGAAGCTATGAACTTGAATGAGTCAGTGAGCACGGATGCAAATTGTCTACTGGCTCAAGTCCATGATGCGTCACCTAAACTTGGGGCATCAAGTCCATATTGGCATCTGTGTTTATCAGGAGCTGGAAGTACGCCAGAAGTTCAATCTTGGCGAAGTCAAAAGTTGAAACAATTATTGGAGCCTGAGATTAAATCTTCTTCACTGAGCTTGCCAAAAAGATTGCGATGATAGGCTGAAAATGGGACATTATTCCTACCATTTAATGGACAGATTACCCATCGCTACCGCTAAAAGTCCCACTGTTTTTCATCGAATAAAGCGCCCGATAATTCCATGTCTTTTGTGGCATCATTAAAACTGTTGTTCATGGCTCCCCTTCATGTCCCGTCCATCCTTTGCAATCTTTGTACAACAGTATCTGGCCGCACTACTGAATGAATTTGGTACCGTCTACCTCAACGAACCGATGCCTCGCGATCCCAAGATGAGAGTTTATAAATACCCGTCTCGATCGAACCCCGCAACTTCTATCCTCCAGGCTATTACGGCGAATAATCCTCGGGTGATGGTAAACCCAGAAATTATTGCCGAAGCTCAACTGGTCGATGTCCTCTTTGAACCCAA
>JAYVVL010000224.1:0-29104 GCA_043787035.1 Synechococcales cyanobacterium | reverse complement strand
TTTTGCCTAAAGTCATCACTATATGGTTTTGCCATTCCTGTTGCCATGCATTTTTTCTATTCTACACTATGTCCTAACACTCATGGCGATTGCTATATCGGCAGATTGACGAGGGGCAGCCTATGTCCTCTTCAATACGGGCTATGGAGTGGCTTGGTTTTTGGGGAGTGCTTTCATGGGAGTGTTATACGATCAATCAATCTACTGATGGTGTTTTCGGTGCTGATTCAGCTTGTATCGATCCCGTTGCTCGTTCTGAGTAAGCGTTATCTCAACGACAATAGAACTTCTTCATAAAGTAGCGGTCTAACGATAGCTACCCCCATGCCGATCTTGATGAGTCACCTAGTCCTCAGGTCGATCGGACACAATGGCGACGACGACCACCGTAATATTGTCTCGCCCACCTCGTTCCTTCGCTGCACTTACCAAGGCGATCGAAGCCCTGTCGCAGGAGCGAATCGATTTAAGTTGGTTGCAAATGAGCATATCGGTCAGTTCTTCCGTTAGACCGTCGCTGCACAGCATGAAGCGATCGCTGCCCTGCTCATCCACTTGATTAATTGCTATTTCAGTTCCTTCTGTACGGCCCAAGCACTGCGCTAGGACATGCCGCATGGGATGAACTCGGGCCTGGTCATGGGTTAAGGCTCCAGACTGGACCGCCCGTGCAATCCACGTATGATCTTCAGTAAGCTGTTGGAGGTTTGCGCCCCGCATTCGGTAGAGCCGCGAATCGCCCACATGGGCACACCACACCTCTCCCGATCGAAACAACAGCGCCACTGCCGTGGTTCCCATGTCTCCCCGTTCGGGATGCAGTTGCTGATCCTGGACAATCGCCTGGTTCGCTTTTAAAAATGCCTGTTCCAGCAAATCACGAGACGAATCTTCTGACGTCCAAAATCGTTCAAAATGTCCATACATCGCTTCCGTTGCTAATCGACTGGCCTCCTGTCCCCCCGCATGTCCGCCCATCCCATCGGCCACCATAAAAAATCGCCCTTCAGGATCCATGTAATAAGAATCTTGATTAACCGATCGGACTAATCCAGTATCTGTTGTTCCAGCGAAAAAACGTTTCATGCACAGACAGACTCAAAGTCAGAGAGGAAGAATTTAAATACCACAACTTGTATTTAGGGCAATCGGTCGAGCCGATCGGCCTTAATCAGTTGCCTAGTCAGCGCCACTGCCGCCACGACGGCCATGGAGGCCAACACAGCCGCAGGCCAGTACCACTCATTTACGAGCAATATGGTCGCGGATAGCGTAAAAGCACAGACCAGTAGAGTATAGTTCGTCCCGACATTTATGCCACTCAGTTTTCGCAGAAGGCGATCGGTCTCGGTCGATCGGACCCGCACGCGCAAGTCACCTTTCTCCAGTTTGTCTAGGGCATCATCTAGACGACGAGGCAATCCTAAGGCGCTGCTGCTGACTTGAGCGGCTTGACGACTAAATTCATCAAAGATGTTTGTGGACAGATTGCCGTTTCCAGGGCCAGTCTCGTTGGACATGAGTTTCATCGCAAAAGGCTTTGCGACCTCCATAAAGTTAAAATTTGGATCGAGTCCTCGCCCGACGCCCTCCATCGTTGAGAGTGCCCGCATGACGAATGTAAACGTTGCTGGGAACCGAAATGGCTGTCCGTAAGCAATATCATACAAATCATCACTAATGGTCTCCATTGACGTGCCATCAAACGGCTTCTCTAGGAAGTTATTCATCATATACTGCACCGATCGACGCACCGCACTCAAATCCGATGTGGGCACCAACACACCTAAGTCAATCAGCGACTGCACCACCCGCTCTGAATCCCTCTGAGCAACTCCCATAAAAGTTCCCATAAGCTTTTCGCGCGTGACCGCAGGCAGTTGCCCCATCATGCCAAAGTCGTAGAAAATAAGTTCTCCGGCCTGACTCACGGCCAGATTTCCCGGATGCGGATCGGCGTGAAAAAAGCCCCCTTCCAAAAGCTGCTGCAAATACGATCGGGCACTCAGTTGAGCAATGGAAGTGCGATCGATTCCTGCGGCTTCTAAGGCCTCATAATGACTAATTTTAATCCCCGGCAAATACTCAAGCGTTAAGGTCCGAGGTGACGTGTACCGCCAGTAGACCCGAGGTACCCGAATCAGGGCATCGTCGCGAAAATTTCGCCGAAACAGATCAGCATTGCGACCCTCATTGAGGTAATCAATTTCTTCCCAAAGAATTTTGCAGCACTCGTCGTAAATGCCCATCCAATCTCGGCCATTGCCCCCCCATTTTGGATGACTCTGGAAATAGCTGGTGATGCCTCTGAGGATTTCGAGATCGATCGAAAACAGCCGTTTGAGTCCCGGTCGTTGAACTTTGACGACGACTTCTTCACCCGTGGGCAACTGGGCACGATGAACCTGCCCCAAGCTGGCAGCGGCAAGGGGAATCGGATCCAGATTTCTATAGATTTCACTGACGGGTTTGCCGAGGTCTGCCTCAATGATCGTTACCACTTGCTCATAGCTAAAAGCAGGTACGCGGTCCTGAAGCTTCGACAGCTCATCGACAAATTCGGTCGGAAACAAGTCCGCCCGCGTCGAAAACAGTTGTCCAACTTTAATAAACGTCGGACCTAGCTCCAGCAGAGTCTCTCGGACCCAAACGGCAAGCGATCGACGTCGATCGCTCTGAGCCTCTGCGGTCATTTGGCCCTGCTTATACGTCCACTTTTTGCCAAAGCGCCATCGTTCATAGAGGAGTTGAAGGACAAACGCCCAGATATCGATAAAGCGCCGCTGCCGAGAGTAACTCTCTCGATTCCAACGATAGGCGCGATCGGTGTAGGGCTGACCCATGGGAAAAACCTATGCCTTAAGGCAATAAAAGCAATAAACAGAAAAGCTATCAAGATGAATGAGAACACAAGTGGACCTGCGTGCCGGATTTATTGGCCGCTTGCCTGCCGATACCGTTGAAGTTCAGCGCGGGTCTCAGCAATTTCTGCTCTGAGATCGTCAATAATCGCTTGAAGATCGCCTGAGTTAGAAGCCGGGACAGGATTAGACATCCCCGACGAATAGACGCCAGATTGTTGTTGGGCAACGACGGCTCGATCACTGACTTCCTGTAAGAATTCACGCGTTATCTCCCGCCGTTCTGCATCTAGTCTACCCAGTTCACTCAGCACTTCTGCTGCGGTATCATTGGCTTTCTCAGTGAGAATCTCAGCAATCGCCCGTCCAATAAAGTAGGCATTAGTCCAAGGAGTCGTCATAGGGAGTTCGGGGCAAAGGGGGCAGAAACAGATTTGACTTAGATTTACCTTAATTATAATGGGTGGACTATGGCGGGTGGAACATTAGTCTACAGACCATTTTTTGGGGTGCGATTAGGACGTGGGGTCGATCGGGGGGCGAGTGGGGACTCTGGTGCGGGAATGAAATCGGGACTAGACGCGGGAGGAGCGGTGCTAGGAGCCGTTACAGGGTCTAGATTGCGTTGGAGAGGGAAGTCTGGGACGGTGGATCGATCGGGTTTTCCAGCGGAGACGTGGACGCAAAATCTCTGGATCCTGGATCCTGAGGGAATTCTGAGGGCAGGTCGGTTCTGCGGCTCCGGAATAGGGCTATTGAGGGTGGGGTTGCAAGATTTACTGAATTGTCGGGCGATTTCTCACTAGGGTTTTCTGATGTAGGCGTCATCGCAGAATTGGGTTCCGTCGATCGCGATGAATTTGGACGGGCGGATCGAGGGGCTTCGATCGGAACGTTGTCTAGGTTGTCCTTGGACGGATCGAGCGTGCCCTTCCACTCGCGGGCTGGAAAGGACTGCTCTGTGTGAAAAAAACTTGCTCCTGGACGCTGTGCCGCATGAAAGCGAAGTACTAAGCCAAACAGTATGCCCCCGATCGCCGCAATCCCAGCCGTCTGTTTGAACGATCGGGCGGACGGGAGACAGGTTCTGAATGTTGAATGTTGAACGTTGAATGTTGGATGTTGAGGGGGACGGGTTGAGGGGGTGGGAGGGGACTTTGCACGTGGGATCGGTTGGACTTGAGAGGGCGGTTGGGTTGGGTTGGGTTGGGTTTGAAAGGCTGGAAGTGCGATCGGAACTTCGATCGGTGGGACGATCGAGGAAACGATTGGAGCCACCACGATTGGAGCCATTCGAGTAACAGGAGGAGGCGCACTGACCGGGGCTTTCGCAGCAGAACGAGAGGCCAATAAAGCAAGCCAACCGTCGGCAGTGGCTGGCCTTTCATTAGGCGCAGATGCCATGGCCGATCGCAGTAGACGGATGGCTCCGGGTTTAAGTAATGACAGAAGTGGAAGGCGATCGGTGAGGAGTGCATCGTTCATGGCTAGAGTTGGCGAATGTCCGGATAGACAGGTGTACAAAATCGCACCCAAACTGTACAGATCCGCACTTGAAGTGACTTTGCCGTGACTAAGTTCCGGAGCTGCATAGGGATTTTGCAGGGTGCTTCGTTCAAAAAGCGACGGCATTAAACTTGCTGCACTGCCGACTAGCACACAATCCTGTGAACCCGATCGATGGATAATATTCTGCGGACGAACGTTGCCATGGACCAGTCCTTGGCCTTGAGCTTGGGTCAACGCACTCGATATTTGCCGCAG
Source organism: Synechococcales cyanobacterium (assembly GCA_043787035.1). Taxonomy (GTDB): domain Bacteria; phylum Cyanobacteriota; class Cyanobacteriia; order Leptolyngbyales; family Leptolyngbyaceae; genus JAAFJU01. The sequence continues at coordinate 24,479 of JAYVVL010000224.1, read as the reverse complement.
AAATAAAATAATATTGGCTTCGGATAGGGTCTCAGACCGAAGCCGATCGCCGAGACTCATCCCCGCCACAGATTCCATCACCACAAACGGCATCGCCTCTTCATAGAAAAAGTCCAACACTCTCACCAGTCCTGGATGACGACTCTTCGCCCACTGGTGCGATCGTCCCTCAAATTCTTCACAGATCCGTCGGCATTCAGGATGCGAACGAAAGGCGGGATTGAGAACTTTGATAACGACGCTTTGGTTGCTCTGGGGGTGCGTGGCACGATAGGTCCAGCCAATCCCCTGCTGATTGAGGACATGGTTGAGGAGATATTTTCCCTTTTGTAAGGTTGTCCCTGCGCCAAGTTGCATATAATTCTACCCTGATGATCCATCGCCATAGTCCGTCGCCACTGCCCCGATTATCCTAACGCGATGGGCGAGACATTTTGAACGACTTAAGCGACAATCTAGGGTTTATTGACTCTAGATTGTCGGGAAATATTAGATGCTCAAAGCTATCCACCTCTTGATCACCCACGGTAGCCGCAATGTTCGATCGCAGCAATCCGCCGAGCAGTTGCGATCGAACATTGAAAGTTACCTCAACCCCGATCAATCGCAGTCCCGCACTGAGCAACACGTTGAGCAACGCATTGAGCACGCTGTCCTAGAAGGCGGGACCACCTCGCTTCACCTCCAAATCCTGCATCACGCCGACCGCGCTCGCGCCGAGGGTTTGAGTAGGCTGCAACTTTTACCGCTTTTCTTGATGCCGGGAGTGCATGTGGTGGAAGATTTGCCGCAGGAAGTTGCCTTGGCTCAAAAACAGCTCGTCGATCGCGATCCTATCTTCAAACTCTCTACCCTTCCCTACCTCGGACATCAGCTTCAAACCCATTCTCACTCCCTCAATTCAGCCTGGGGAACTGAGGCCGGGGTCGCTGCTAGGGTGGCTAAGATTGTGGTGTCCCATGGCAGTCGTCGATCGGATAGCACCCTGTTGAGTGAGCAGTTTGCAGCTTCGATCGGAGCGACGACCGCCTACTGGTCTATTGAACCGTCGCTGACCCAAACAGTTGAGCGATTGTTCAGAGAGGGCTACGAAGAGATTCAAGTTCTGCTATATTTTCTATTTCCGGGTGGAATTACAGCGGCGATCGAAGATTCGATCGTTGAGTTAGGTAAGTCTTATCCAAGATTAAATATCACCTGCAAATCAACGTTAGATCAAATTCCGGAATTCCCGAAATTTATTGCTGACGTACTTCAAAGTAGTATGGTTCAAGACCCTTTGCTTCAAGCCTAATTAATCTTCAAAATCGATCGGTGTTGCCCTACAGTTCCTATGCAGAAGTCAATTGGTAAAGTCTATCTTGTCGGCGCTGGCCCAGGAGATCCAGGTCTCATGACGCTTAAGGGGAAAGCGCTCTTAGACTGTGCCGATGTTGTGATTTATGACGCATTAGTCAGCCAGCCTATTTTGGATATGGCTAATCCGATCGCTGAACTGATTCATGCTGGAAAACGCAAAGGACAGCATTCACTCCTGCAAGAAGATACGACGAAACTCCTGATTGAAAAGGCTCAGGGCTGTGCAGTGGTGGTGCGTCTGAAGGGCGGCGACCCTTTCATCTTTGGGCGAGGCGGCGAGGAAATGGAGGATCTTGTTGCCGCTGGAATTGAGGTGGAAGTGGTTCCGGGGATTACATCAGGAATCGCTGCTCCCGCCTACGCTAATATCCCGCTGACCCACCGCAATTACAGTTCTTCGGTCATCTTTGTTACAGGACATGAGTCTGTGGAAAAATATCGTCCATCGCTTAATTGGGCGGCGATCGCGAAGGGTGCAGAGACCATCGTCATTTACATGGGCGTCCACAATTTACCGTTTATTGTCACGTCGCTCTTGGCCGCCGAGCTTTCTCCTACAACGCCGATCGCCCTTGTCCGCTGGGGCACTCGTCCCGAGCAATCGGAGTTATTGGGGCAGTTGGATACGATTGTGCAGCAGGTGGAGGACTCTGGATTTATGGCCCCAGCGATCGCGGTAATTGGTAATGTGGTGAATTTTCGGGGCAAAGTGATGGATTTGAGTGATCCATGACGACGATCGCACGCTGAGGCGCTTTACCTCATTCATTCACTCCATTCATTTAACCCTTACCCAACCCTAGGAAACCCCCATGACTACCACAAAAATTATTTACACGTTTACGGACGAAGCTCCGGCCTTGGCAACCTATGCGTTTTTGCCGATCGTGAAGGCGTTTGCAGGGGCGGCGGATGTGATTATTGAAACGAGCGATATTTCTCTCGCGGGCCGCATTTTAGCCAATTTTCCAGACTATTTGCGCCTTGAACAGCAGCAACCCGACACCCTGACCGAACTCGGCGAACTGGCAAAAACCCCAGACGCCAACATTATTAAGCTGCCCAATATCAGCGCCTCGGTTCCCCAACTTATCGCTGCGATTCAAGAATTGCAGTCGCAAGGATACATGATTCCCGATTACCCCGCGACACCTGTAACCGAGGCTGAGACTGCAATCAAGACCCGATACTCAAAGGTCTTAGGCAGTGCTGTGAATCCCGTTCTGCGCGAAGGAAACTCCGATCGACGGGTGGCTAAAGCGGTGAAGCGATATGCGCAGAAAAATCCCCATAAAGTCGGCGCGTGGGCCTCAGATTCCGCGTCCCATGTGGCGCATATGGACAGCGGTGATTTTTATGGGACGGAGAAGTCGGTGGTGATATCTCAGGCCGTGGATGTCAAGATTGAACTTGCGGCGGCAGACGGAACGGTGACGGTGCTGAAGGCGAAAACAAGTTTATTGGCGGGTGAAGTGATTGATGCGGCGGTGATGAGCGTTAGGGCGCTGCGATCGTTTTATGAAACCCAAATGACAGCGGCAAAGACTGAAAAAATTTTGCTGTCTCTTCATGTCAAAGCTACGATGATGAAAGTCTCGGATCCAATCTTATTTGGACATGCGGTGACTACGTATTACAAAGACGTTTTCACCCAGTATGCAGACACTTTTAAAACCCTAGGCATCAATCCAAACAACGGTCTAGGCGACGTCTATGCCAAAATAAAAACCTTACCTGAAACCCAGCGCTTGGCGATCGAATCTGCTCTCCAAGCCACCTACAAAACCCGTCCCAATCTAGCGATGGTAAATTCAGATAAAGGCATTACTAACTTGCATGTCCCGAGCGATGTAATTATTGATGCATCAATGGCGGCGACCATTCGATCGTCGGGCAAAATGTGGGGACCTGACGGGAAAGCCTATGACACCAAGGCAATGATTCCCGATCGAAGCTATGCGACGATTTATCAAGAATGCATCCAGTTCTGCCAAACGCATGGCGCATTTGATGTGACGACGATGGGCAATGTCGCAAATGTGGGGCTGATGGCGCAGAAGGCCGAGGAGTATGGGTCCCACGATAAAACCTTTGAAATCCCAACGGGTGGCATCGTCCGGGTTGTGGACAGTGCGGGAACGACCTTACTCGAACACCCTGTTGAAAAAGGCGATCTTTGGCGCATGTGTCAGACGAAGGATTTACCGATTCAGGATTGGGTAAAGCTAGCGGTGAATCGGGCGATCGCAACGGGACTGCCCACGATTTTTTGGCTTGATCCGCAACGTGCTCATGATGCAAATATCATCACTAAAGTGAATCATTATTTATTGCAATATGACACAACCGGGTTGGAGATTAAAATCCTGTCACCTGTTGAGGCGATGCGGTTTACCTGCGAGCAGATCAAGGCCGGACGCGATGTGATTTCGGTGACGGGAAATGTGTTGCGAGATTATCTGACGGACTTGTTTCCGATTCTTGAATTAGGGACGAGTGCAAAGATGTTGTCGATCGTGCCGCTTCTCGCTGGCGGTGGGCTATTTGAAACGGGGGCAGGCGGGTCGGCCCCGAAGCATGTCCAACAGTTTGTGAGCGAAGGGCATTTGCGTTGGGATTCGCTGGGTGAATTTTTAGCGTTGGCGGTAGCGTTGGAGGATTTGGGGACAAAGACGAAGAATGACGCTGCGTTAGTGTTGGCCGAAACATTAAATAGTGCGAATGGTCAGTATCTAACGAGTGCAAAGTCTCCGTCCTCTAAGGTGCATGAGCTAGATAACCGGGGAAGTCAGTTTTACTTGGCGCTGTACTGGGCGCAGGCGTTGGCATCCCAGGATAAAAGTCCAGCGTTAAAGGCCAAATTTACGCCGCTTGCTCAACAGTTAACTGACCATGAATCCACGATCGTTGCTGAGTTAAATGCAGCCCAAGGCCGATCGGTGGATCTCGGCGGATATTATCATCCCGATGCCGTGAAAGCCACGCAAGCCACGCGATCGAGCGTCACCTTTAATGCTGCGATCGCGTCTTTGGATTAGTGCATTTGGGACATCGATCGATGTCCTCTAATAAATCTTTGAAATCGAATAATGTCCCAAAACTTCTTGTCCCCAGCGGACCAGTTGCTCACTCCCTTCGATCATTAGAAGATAATGGCCTCGGTTGAGGTGGTGGCGAAAGATGCTGGCGGCAGTGCCTTCGCCCAAGAGACCTATGAACCAACCTGCACCAGCGCCGATCGCAAAGCAGATGACGCCTAAAATCGGAATAAGCAAAAGGCGGGGGTTGAGATCGATGAGTTGGTTAATATAGGTATGGCCGAGAATCTCTAGGGCAACTCCTGCCATTAATCCTAAAGCACAGGACAATACGCCCCAAAAAATGGCCTTGCGGAACGCGATCTGAACCGGACGCAGTAGGCCAATGCTATCGGGACTACTGTACCCGGCCCCAACGATCGCTATATGCTCCGGTGAAATACCGTGGTAGTTGAGCAAACGATAGGCTTGGAAGGCAGACATCTCATCAGGTAGGACGATGACCGCTAATCGAGTATGACGAGGTGTTAAGCCTTGTTTTTGGAGGAGTCGCCTGATCACTGCTAGTGCTGCCTACCTGACTGAAGGTTAGTAAGTGTTATGGGCTGAATCTGCAACGCTGAAAATCTCTAAGAGTTTATACTAAACTTTAGAGGGTCTTTCCGGATATTTGCAGGGGGCAACTGCTAAATCTATAATTATTTAATAATCAAGGTTTCTAATGTCCACATACCATTAGAGAATGTCTTTTGAAATCCCACATTTGAGTGATTCTATATGCCTCCTCGTTGGTCTAGAGTTCCGACCCGAAACGATCCAGATTATCGCCGTCTAGACGATCGCGTGACATTTGCGACCCATGTAGCGGGTTTTTTGGCCATTAATTCGGGCGTTTGGTTTTTCCGTATGATCCAAAAGGCAGATTGGCAGTGGCCGATTTGGCTGTCCGGCCTATGGCTTGCGGTTTTTATTTCCCACGCAATTTACGTGTTTGTGATCGCAAAATATGAAGATTTGCCTACTATTGACCCATCTTAGGGAGGATTGACTGCCATGAGCACTGCACAGGACATTGAACGGCTGGCCGGAGAACTGGGTGACCAGATTTATCTCGATATTGCAAAATGGCATCTTTACCTGCGAGATGCAAAACTGCACACGCTGCTGGCAGACCAGCTTGGACCTCTGGCTGAGGCCGGAAAAGTCTCTGAGTCGGAGATTATTAGCACGTTGAACCAGACGGTGATTGAGCTAGGCGGCGGTAAGCAGAAATTACCGCTTTCAGAACTTATTCCAGCCTCCGGAATTCGTCGGGTCAGTGATCTACTAGGCGAGTGGACTCGATCGCTGTAGTTATCCCTAAGACTCCAATGCCGCATAAGTTTCGTTACACGTTGAGCCGAAACCTTAAAAGTAGCTGTTTCAGCTTGTAACGTCTGCCAATCGGTGGAGCGGTTTCTCGATCGGCCCAAAAAATAAGGACGATCTGGCGATCGTCCTTACCAAGTTAATTCAAATTGCTTTTCACTTGAGAACTGGCTCTCGATCGCTCTCTATGGCAGCTTCAAGGTGAGCAATAGTCTCTGGAGACACGTCAAGAACCGGCTCTGATTTCTTGTGTGGCAGACGAATCCCAATAAAAACGTCGTACCAGAAACTCGCCGGATCTTCAGTTAAAACACCCAAGGTCTGACGACAGCCTTTTTCATCTAACATAGGCTTCATGGCCTGATAGACGGGTTCATAGTTATACCAAGGCACCGCAGGCCAGAGATGATGAATTAAATGGTAGTTCTGACCACCAATCAGGTAATTCAAAACTTTGCTGGGGTAAACCCGAGCATTCATCCACCGATCGCGCTCCTTGAAGGGGCGATGCGGCAAATAATCGAAAAATAGGCCCAAGACCAGTCCAACGATCGCCAATGGCGTAAACCAGAAATTAAAAATGTAACCCACGAACCCAAAGTGATACGACGCCAGCAGCAACAAAACTGCTGAGGTGCGCGCTAATATCCACTCTAGAAGTTCATACTTACGCCAGAGTTTCCGCTGAAAAAAGTACACTTCGTGGTAAAGAAACCGCGCATTGATCATCCATAGTGGACCCATAGTTGAAACAATGTGGTCTGGATCATTCTCAGGATCGTTCACATGGGCATGGTGCTGCATGTGGACCCGAGTAAAGACCGGGAACGAAAAAAACAATAAAAATGCACTTCCATGACCCAACATGGAATTCACTATTTTGTTACGGTGGGCAACACCATGACAGGCATCATGAATGACCGTTCCAACCATGTGGAGAGATAAAAAGTTTAACCCGAACGAGATGTACCCCGCCCAGTGCAAACCAAAATATCCCCACGCCGAACCGATTGCGATCGCAACCGACGACACAAACATTAGTAAATTTGGATTGACGTTCCCAGGAGCAGGCGCACCGACCAACTCTCTCGGGACTGTCAGGGGCTGCTTTGCCTCCGACATCAGGCTTTATCTCCTTTCTCACACCCACGTAAGAAGTATACACGATATGACCGGGGTGTGAAGTTAGGTGAAGTTTATGGGCTTGGGAACACTATGGGCATGGTCCCCGTCAAACCCTTCAGCACTCACACAATGTGGTTCGTAATTCTGAACCAAGGCTAACTACTATGACGTTCCAAACTGCTTCTTTCTCTTCTTCTTTTTCCCGTCGTTTTGGCCGAGCTGGCGCGATCGCTGCTGTATTAGGGAGCAGCCTCTTCAGCCTTGCTCCGGCCTATGCCGCTGCTGATGTTGTCTTGCCGACCGATACCACCACATCTCCTGCTCCTGTCGGCGGCAGCACGGTTCCGACCTCTGGAAGCACTGGGTCTACAGTCCCGACAGAAACGGGTAATGTTTCGATTAATGGCGTCCGCTTCTTCTGCGGCAACAATGCCGGACAGCCCACGGTTATGTATCAACCTGAAAGTCAGCCAGGTCGCGCTTATCCTTGGGCCATTCCTGGGGCGATGGGGGGTGGCTGGTCGCCTATTGCACGGTGCAATGAGATCGCATCTCGCCTTGAAAAATATCGTCCTGAAGGTCTGGTCGAAATGTCCACGGCGGTGGTCAATGGCTACAACACCATCTGCGTCACGACCGATCGCACCCCTGCTTGCCAGATTGTTCTGACGGTCCCTAATGGCCAAGATCCCGTTGCAACCCGCGATCGTATCTTTCAAAACCTAGCGTCAGCAGATGATGGTCAGATGATTCAAGGGGTCAATACCTTCGGTTCGGCTGGAAATGACAGCTTGTTTGGTCAAATTGGTAATGTGTTAGGCGTTTCGGGTGGACAGCCAAAGGCTAAGGCGGGCCTTAACCTGCGTCCATTCCTCGATCGTGCAGATGGCGGAACCGGACGCAAACTCAACGGCGGCGTCTCCTTTGTGGCGCCGAAGCCTGCGATCGTCGCTCCTGTCGTTACCCCTGTGGTCGTTCCTGCGGCTGTCGTACCTGTCAAGCCTGCTGTGAAGCCCGTTGTGAAGCACGTCTTCAAAAAGCTCTTCAAAGGCCGCGTCGCACCTAAAAACTAGCAAACTGAGTCGCGATAAACTCTGAGAAAAAGCCCTTTAGTCTTTCATGCACTAGGGGCTTTTTTTGTGATGGTCTTTGATTGACTTTAGGCGTCGATATACTCGGCAAAGTTGAGAACTAGACTTTTAAGATATATGATTAAATTTATCTATTTTTGAATTATCAGCCAACTGAGGCGGAAATTAGCGGCGTCAGGGCTGGGCATCCCCATCACCATTGGTTGCGATAATGCTGAATACCAAAAATGTGCGGTCGTCTTTGAAGTGGCCGAAGAGCTAGGGATTACTTTTCTGTACTTACCCTCCTATTCCCTGCCTTTAAATTTAATTGAGCGATTATAAAAATTTGTCCGAAAGGAATATCTGTAATCTACATATTATGCAGATTTTGACAGCTTTAGGACGGCCATTTCGAGTTTGATTGAGACCGCACATATTGACAAGTATAAAGAACTCAAAAGCTTGATGATCTGGGATTTTCAGTCATTCAAAAAAGTCAATAACACGCTCGATTGAAGCAGCGTCCCATACCATCCGAAGGATCACTGACATCCTACTATGAGGCCACGTTAAAGCTTAGTCCAAATGACGCCATTTTTTAAGTTTGCCGACGAGTCAGAGTTAGATGGTCATTATAGGAAACCTAGACCGATCGTAGGTAAATCCTACATAAGGGAGAGAATAGAGCATCACATTGGGCCAAGTAAAGATAATGCAATGGGCTTCGATCGTGAAAATAGTTCATACAACTCCGTCGTTCCACATACCAAGAATTAAGCAGAAATGATGAACTTCTCCGTATTACATATGCCATTCTAAGCTTTAAAGCAATTCAGTACTATTCCTCAACTGATTGAAGCCTAATAATTTCAATAATGAACGCAGACAGAAATGCAGAACACGCTGCCATTTGTCTACTTCTACAGAACTGTCAACAGTTTTGCATTCGTTATTTTGCACATCCATTCAGTGGAACTAGTCAGTTTATTATGAAACGCATTCAATCATTCTTCGGCATCGTAACCATTAGCGCAGTCGCATTGATGGGCCAAGCTCAATCAGCACAAGCCTTTGATCTCAAATTAACCAACGGAGTCGCTTCCTCAACTGGAGTCACGTCACAAGGTGCTTATTCAGAATACGCGGGTCTTAGCACGGTCAAAACGATAGACTTTAACTCAGGTTCGGTGCCGACAAAAGGGTTTGCAAAATACTCCTTTCAATCGAACAACAGCGTTAGCAACGTTCGTTCTGACGTCTGGGCACCGTCTGGATCGAAGGGCGAAGTCAACAAAGGTAACTATCTTGCAGTCTTTGAAGGCAACAACGTTACGATCGACTTGGCTAGCAGAGTGAAGTATTTCGGAATCGACTGGGGTGCAATGAGCGGTGGAAACACGTTCTCCTTCTACAATGGCGATTCATTGGTCAAGTCCTATTCAACTAAAACGGTGGCACCTCTTGCATCAATTCATGCTCAACAGCATGGTGGCGAAGGGAATGGGTACGCACACTTTACCGCTAGCAATACTGGCGAAATGTTCAATAGGATTGTCATCAGCCAAGTCGGTGGTGGTGGATTTGAATCGGACAACCATTCCTTCAGCATTACAGATCCTACAAAGTCGGTTCCTGAACCCGGCACCATGCTAGGTTTGGCTGCGATCGGAGGTTCCATTTGGTCTAAGCGCAAGCGCGGCTAATCATTGACTCTCGTAAAATGAAACCGTTCGGGCGGCATGACGTGATAGTCGTGCCGCTTTTTTAGGAGCTATGCTAAGTGACGAGACTAAATTACACGTTTGAACCACCATGTTCCAGATTTCTGACACCCTCAGTTTGTCCCTTAGTGAAATTGAAATCAGCGCCATTCGATCGCAGGGAGCGGGCGGTCAGAATGTAAATAAAGTGGCAAGTGCCATTCATTTAAGATTTGACATTCAGGCATCGTCGCTCCCCGATCGCTACAAGGAACGACTGCTTAAACTGCGCGACAGACGAATTACGACTGAAGGCGTGGTGATCATTAAAGCTCAAGAACATAGAAGCCAAGCCCAAAATCGATTCGACGCACTCGATCGGTTGCGTAATTTGATCGTGAGTGTGACGGTGGTGGTCTTGCCTCGGGTTCTTCGTCAACCGAGCCAGGGTCAGGAGCGGCGACGATTGGCTGAAAAGAAGCGGCGCTCTGAGATTAAAGCATTACGAAAAATAGTGGCCGAATAGAGCCATTAGCTCTTACTTCAACCAGCCCTGCGCCAAAGCCCCAAACAAGAATGCTGCAAATGCCAACCGATACCAGACAAAGATCCAAGTCGATCGGGTCTTCAGAAATCCCAGCAACCACTTAATCGAAAGCAACGAAAACACGACGGCTGAAATCACTCCTACAAAGAGCGGCAATGCCATTCCCGGCTGGGCAAAGGCATCCTTTCCCTGCACCAACGTCACAAGAAACAACGTCGGGAACCCCAGCAAAAACGAAAATCTAGCCGCCGTCTCGCGCTCCATCCCCAACAACAAACCAGTGGTCAATGTCGAACCCGATCGCGACGCTCCCGGCAACAGCGCAATCATCTGACCCAATCCCACCCAAATGCCATCTTGCGTTTTCAACTGAGCAAATCGGCGTTTGCGAGACCCTATCTTCTCCGCCAAACCCAACAACATCGACATCACAAGCGACATCACCGCAATCAACATGGGACTCTCTAGCTTGATGTTGAGCTTTTTAAGGATTAACCCGCCGACCAGTACGGGCAGCGTCCCAATTACTATGCCCACTGTGATGCGCCACTCTTCGCGCTGCCAATCTTTCTTCTGAAACGCCGCCCAAGCACCCCCGATGAGGAAGCTAAAATCTTTCCAGAAGTAAATCAAGACCGCAATCACACTGCCAAACTGAATGCCATCGATCGCCTCTTTACTCCAGCCCTCATCCCAGTTCAGCAAATCCCGAAAAATAATCAGATGCGCCGTACTACTGATGGGCAAAAACTCGGTCACGCCTTGAACCAATCCCATTAGCAGTCCGTGGAATATCTGAACCATGCTATTCGGGGCCTCGATCGTTAGCATTGGAAAGAACTGTGGCCCAAAAAGTGAACCTCCAGCCTGTAGCCCGATAGCATATAGCGTCATATTAAGCATCATACTGAAGTCCTGCTGTGCGCGTGCTACCAAGGATCTCTCAGTATTGTGACAGAGATCCGGACATTCTGGCATGGCCCCCTGATTCTGACCTGCATGAACCCTATGCATCCGATGCGATTATGCTATTGTTAAGTAACGTTAATTATTTGCATTAACCCTTCATAAACTACCTTGACCACCTACCAGAGCGACCGCGCGACCCTAATCCAATCTCGACCTACAATTGCCTTAGATCCCGATCGGACTGACCTTTTGTCGATCGAGGCCGAGGCGTTATGTCCTCCTCATAAACTAACGCGTCAGATGATCATTCTGGCCTCTGTGTTTTTGGTCTCTGTTCCTGTCTTTATTCAGGCTCCGCTGGTTCGGAACCTTCCGGTGGTGTCGCTCGTGGGGACGCTGGTGTTGAGTTGGTTGAGCCTTTACCTCTGCCAGCGCGATCGGACCCGAGTTTGGGGTGAGCTATTGACGGGATTTACCTGGACGTGGCTCTCGGGATCGCTTTATTGGGGCTGGCTTCGAGCTGAACCTCTGTGGCACTTGCCGATCGAGGCACTTGCGCTGCCATTGGCTCTTTGGGGACTGAAGAAAAATTGGTGTTCGGTGGGCGTTTGGTTTTATCTGGGATCTTTATTTGGCACCACCATCACCGACACCTACTTCTATGCCGTGGACTTAATCCCATCTTGGCGTCAAATTATGACAGACCCAGAGCAAGCGGGCTTGATCTTTCACGTGGCCCTGATGCAAATGAATACGACGTTAGGTTGGATTTGGGCGATCGGTCTTCTTTCCTTACTGAGCCTTACAGGTCTGGGAAGCTTTCGGATCAAGACCTTGCCTGCGCTTGCCTTTAGCGGTGCAGTGGTGAGTACGATTTTAGTAGATGGATTATTTTGGGTGGCCGCACTTTTGGCCTAGTCGTGAGGTTGGGTTGGGTTAGTGCTAAGTTGATGACCGATTTTGTCAACTTATAAGCGAGTCAGGGTTGTAAACCTGTGAATCTTGCGTATGATTTAGTCACCCGTTTGAGGGACAATTAGACATAATACTCTTCTGAAGGGGTATCTTAGGAGGCATCCTTGTTCGCCACCATTGCATCCTATCCGCAGATCCTGCAACCTGTGAGTGCTCGTGACTTCGTTACATCCATCCCCCTTTCCCCATTTAACGCTGCAAACCGCTAGCGGGAGCCAACGGCTTCCGCTGACGGGCCATACCTGCTGGACGGTCGGCCGCGGCGAAGAAAATGACGTTATTTTAGGCGATCGATGGATTTCACGCAATCATGCCATGCTTCAAAGTATGGATAATGGTGAAGTTTATTTGATTGATCTCGGCAGTCGGAATGGTTCGTTTATCAACGGTCGTCGGGTGAGTGTCCCCGTCACATTACGCAATGGGGATCACTTGACCTTTGGCCAAACTGAGCTGGATTTTTATTCCCCGCCTCGGCAGTCCATTATGCAGATGACAGATGAGGACTGCCGAGACTTCACGGCCACGGTTACGCTTCATGTGCGCAGTTTGATTTCAGTTCTCGTGGTTGATATTCGGGACTTTACGGTTCTGACCCGGCAGCTTGACGAAAAAATTCTCTCAGAAATGATCGGAAGCTGGTTCCGAGGGGCAGGCGAAATCATTCGTAAAAATGGCAGTTGGGTGGACAAATATATTGGCGATGCTGTAATGGCAGTTTGGATTCATGGAAGTGAAACCGTGTCCCATAATGAGATTATTTCGGTGCTTAAAGCGCTTCGAGAGCTTCATGATATGACGGAGAAGCTGTCCCAACAATTTCCCGTGCCGTTCCCGCTGAGAATTGGGGCCGGAATAAATACCGGGTTTGCCATGGTGGGCAATACGGGAAGCGGCGATCGTCCGGACTATACAGCGCTCGGAGATACAGTGAATGCGGCGTTTCGCTTGGAGACGGCTACTAAGCAAATCGCCATGGACATTGCCCTAGGCTGCAAAACCCATGAACCCTTGACGGCTCCGACGCCCTTTAAGGCGCACCAAGTCGAACTTAAAGGCTATGACGAACTCACCACCACTTATGCCTGTACCTTCAAGCAATTGGAACAATTTTTAACCTAATTTTAGTCACCTGTTCAGTTCAGATCGGCCAAGAGCTGAAAACCGATCGAAAAAGGGCCGATCGCTTGCAACGATCGACAGATAGGCGCGATGATTAGTTTGAATCTGCTGTGCATTGAGTTCGCTCGATTTTAGATCGGCTTAACTTAAGATCTATTTAAACTAGAACGGGAGGAATGTTTTCATGAAACGTTTGGTGAACTGGCTGTCGGTTTTCGTAGTGGTTGTGGCCAGCTTAGGTTGGTTCGGCCATGCAACGGCAGCTCTTGCTGCCCCCAATTCTATGGTTGCGTCCATAGTTCAGTCTACGCCGCTGTTTGCCGCTGTCAACGCAAACGTCGAGAAGGAAGTAATGCGGAACCGGGTCGCGGATAAAATGTCTACCGATTACGGGAAGAAGCTGGATTTAAACAACACCAATCTTCGCTACTTCCGCGAACTACAAGGGATGTATCCGACGTTAGCCGCCTTGGTCGTCCGAAATTCTCCCTACGCGGCTGTTGAGGATGTCCTCAAAATTCCTGGCCTGACGGAAACGCAGCTTGCGACGCTGACGACCAACCTCGATCGCTTCACCGTCACGGAAGTGGAAGAAGCGCTCACCGAAGGCAACGATCGTATAAATAATGGCGTCTATCGTTAAAAAGCGTCAATAAATTGGACCTCTCGTAGGATTAAAACTCTCCGCAGACACTCAGCGCATTGAGGAGATTTCTGGGGAGTTTTTTAATTTATATTATTTTCAAGTTCTAACTTCAACAACTTTAGTATTCACGAGTAACCGATCACCTATGGACGATCGCAACCCATTAGAGGCACGACTTAGTAACCCGCCCAATGACCCACTCAATGAAAGCTTTGATATTTTGATCGTGGGGGCGGGAGCGGCTGGGCTATACAGCGCTTTGTGCCTTCCCTCGACGTTTCGCATTGGACTCATTAGTAAGGACAAACTATCGCGGTCTGCTAGCGGGTGGGCACAGGGCGGTATTGCGGCGGTTGTGGATTCGGATGATTCTACGGAGCTGCATCTCCAGGACACGCTGAGGGCTGGAGCGGGCATTTGTGATGGGGCAGCGGTTCGGTTTTTGGTGGAAACGGCCCCGGATTGCATTCAGCATCTTGTGGATCTTGGGGTGGCTTTCGATCGGACCCATCAGGACAAGCTCGCTCTCACTCTAGAGGCCGCCCATTCCCGTCGCCGAGTCCTCCATGCCGCCGATACCACGGGCCGCGCTGTGGTCACGACCCTGACCCAGCATGTGCTCAGCCAGTCTAATATTGAAATTTTATCTCCAGCGTTTGTGTTGGACCTGTGGATCGAGGATGGCGTGACCCAAGGGGTGCGGCTGCTCTATGACGGGCAAATCCGGAAAGTAGCGGCGCGATCGGTCGTCCTGGCCACGGGCGGCGGCGGTCAGGTGTTTGCCCAGACAACCAATCCAAAGGTGAGTACGGGAGACGGGGTCGCGATTGCCCATCGAGCCGGGGCGATTTTGCGGGATTTGGAGTTTATTCAGTTTCACCCGACAGCGCTCACCCAGGTCGATGCCCCGAGATTTTTGATCAGCGAGGCGGTGCGCGGAGAAGGGGCGCACTTGATTGATGACGCCGGACATCGGTTTGTGTTTGACTATCATCCAGACGGAGAACTTGCACCTCGCGACATCGTCAGCCGTGCGATTTTTAGCCATTTACAGACCCGTTCAACCGATTCGATCACTGATAATGTCTGGCTCGATCTTCGGCCCATTCCCGCCGAAAAAATTCGCCAGCGTTTCCCGAACATTATTCAAGTCTGCCAGACCTGGGGCATTGACATCTTCACGATGCCCATTCCCGTCGCACCTGCTGCCCACTATTGGATGGGAGGGATTCAAACCAATCTTGACAATCACACCACGATTCCAGGTCTTTACGCGGTGGGTGAAACGGCCAGTACGGGCGTCCATGGGGCCAACCGACTCGCCAGTAATTCGCTGCTAGAATGCATTGTCTATGGCGCACAGCTTGGGAAGATGAATATCTCAGAAGCGCCTCAACCCCCAATTCTGGGGGAGAGAGAAATCGGTTTGGACGTTCAGACAACGGATCCGGACTGGATCGCCCAGATGCGATCGACCCTCGCCTGTTTGATATGGCAAAGTGCCGGGATTTCGAGAGAGCGCGCAACCTTGGATGCGGCGATCGCTCAGGTTCAGCATTACCAACGGGACTTTGCGCTTGCGCCACTATCCCATCAGCTTGCCCTATCGCTAGACTACCAAGTTAAGCGTGAAGACGAACCGATCGTCCGGGCCTGGGGAGAACTTCACAACCTTCTAGACGTTGCCGAACTCATTCTCCGCAGCGCCCAGAAGCGCACCGAAAGTCGTGGCGGCCATTACCGATCGGATTATCCAACAACAGATGAAGCCTGGGAAGTCCACACCCTCGTTCAGAATCACACCTGGACGACATCTGCCATTGGGTGAGCCATGCCGATCGCCTCACTCACGAACAGGACGGGAAACGTCGGAGAGTCCTCCACCTGCAACTCCCGACAAGGCAACCGATCGGACAAAATGGCGCTTGCCATCATTCCGGTATGGATTTCGAGCACGGCGTCTGGATTAGCCTCAAACAACAGTCGCTGCGCTGGAAAGACCACCCGCTCAAAGTACCAATTGGCAATATTGGTAATGCGAATAATTTGGATTTGACCCGATCGATTGGTGTAGCAGCAAGTCAAGCGATCGAGATCGTCTGACGGAAGCGAGTCTAAGATTTGAGCCATGATGAAATGGGTATGTATGAGGATGGATCTTAAGCTAGCACCCCTAAACCCGTAGAACTGTCAATCCTATTACCATCTTGCAAGTCTTTAAGCCCGTTGTTAGCGCTAAGTCAGGGTTAAAATGCTACCATTAAGTTATGTGAAATTGGATCATAAAGCCATGAACTCTCGCATTCTTTACGTTCGTCTACCCTGTAACCCCATTTTTCCGATCGGGGTGGTCTATTTGGCTGATCATGTCCACAAACTCTTTCCCGCTGTTGAGCAAAAAATCTTCGACATGGGCACGGTCCCGCCTTTAGACTACCTCTCGGCAATGGAAGAGTCTATTGATGAATTTCGACCCAACTTAATCATATTTTCTTGGCGTGATATTCAGATTTACGCACCCGTGGGTGGGCGAGGTGGCAACCCATTGCAAAATGCCTTTGAGTTCTACTACTCCCCCAATCCACTGCTTAAAATTCGGGGGGCTATAGGCGGCGTAAAGATGCTGAGTTCTTACTACGGCGAGCTATGGCGCAACCAAAAACTTATCAAACGCGGCATTCAACGGGCACAAAAGTATGTGCCGGATGTAAAAAGCGTTGTGGGCGGGGGCGCGGTAAGCGTGTTTTACGAGCAGCTCAATCACAAAATGCCCAAGGGCACCATCATTTCCGTCGGAGAAGGTGAGGCGCTACTGGAGAAGCTCATCCGAGGTGAAAGTCTGGCCCAGGAGCGGTGTTACATTGCCGGGGTGGAAACTCCAAGAGAGCGACTCATTCATGAACAGCCGGCTCCTATTGAGAAAACAGCCTGTAATTATCCCTACATCCAACAGATTTGGGGAGAGTTTGAATATTACTTTCAGTCGAATGATTTCTATGTCGGAGTCCAAACCAAGCGCGGCTGTCCGCACAACTGTTGCTATTGCGTGTACACCGTGATTGAAGGGAAGCAGGTCCGCATTAATCCGGCTGATGAAGTGGTCGCTGAAATGCAGCAGCTTTACGACAAAGGAATTCGCAATTTTTGGTTTACGGATGCGCAGTTTATCCCAGCACGGCGATATATTGAAGATGCTAAAGAACTGCTGCGCAAAATCATTGCAGCGGGCATGAAGGACATTCATTGGGCGGCGTACATTCGGGCCGATAATGTTGATCCAGAGCTGGCGGATCTAATGGTCCAAACGGGAATGAACTACTTTGAGATCGGGATAACCAGTGGTTCTCAAGAACTCGTTCGTAAGATGCGAATGGGCTACAACCTGCGCACAGTTTTACAGAACTGCCGTGATCTAAAAACGGCGGGGTTCGATGCTCTAGTCTCGGTCAATTACTCCTTCAATGTCATTGACGAGACGTTTGAAACCATTCGCCAAACTATTGCCTATCACCGTGAACTTGAGGCTATCTTTGGTGCAGATAAAGTCGAGCCTGCTATTTTCTTTATTGGATTACAACCTCATACCCACTTGGAAGATTATGCATTTAAAAATGGCATTTTGAATCGTGATTACGATCCCATGAATCAGATGCCGTGGAATGCGATGAAACTGCTGTGGAATCCTGGAAAGATGGGTGACTTCTTTGGGAATATCTGTCTCCAAGCCTGGAAACGAAACCCGGATGACTTCGGGCGTGAGGTGATGCTTATTTTGGAGGAGCAACTCGGACGCGCATCGTTGGAATCAGCACTGACAGCGCCGATCGTAGAGAAAACAAAGGAGTTGGCGATCGTGCGTTGAGAGTTGGTATTGTGAATCTACTCTTAAGTGGCGATCGCAAACTGGCATTGGTTCGCGATCGGTTTTTACCGATTGATCTTATTGTGCAGAACTCACGCTCGTCTTCAACGCCTCTAACGCGGTTAGTGCTTTGGTGTTGTTCTTGCTCTTGATGCCCTCAGACGTACGGTCCATACCCTCTTCGATTGCCCCATAAACCTTAGGAGCCTTGATCTTAACGGCATCTTCTACAGTTTTCCAGGATTCTTCAAACTTCCCAAATTCAATCTTTGCCTGCTCAAAATTGTTTTTCTCAATCGAACCCTGCGTTTTCAGAATAACTGATTGTAGAGCCGCAAATCCTGCTGCGTTCGTATTATTTGACGAAGTAGCGCTTCTTTCGGTTGCAGGAGTGGCTGTAACGATCGACGAAGCATCTTTGGATCCAGAACAGCTTGTCAGGGTTAAGACAGCGATACTACTCATCAATCCAACTGTAAGTCGTTTCATTTCTAATCTTTAGCCTTTATGACACTAGTCTGAGTATAGGATGATTTAATAGAATGTGTAAGTGCGATTTATAAACCCCTAGATCTTTAAATCAGACTTAGCTATAGTCATTCTCATGAAACAACTTTTTCGCAAATATCATCGAACTCTAGCCCTCATTCTCTGCATTCCGCTGTTGCTGACTGTTCTCACTGGAATGGCAACAACCATGGTCGGCGAATGGTCCCTTAACTTTGGCGTTTCAAGGCGCTTGTTGCTACAAATTCATACCGGAGAGATCGTTCATCTTCAAGGAATTTACCCAATGCTCAATGGGATTGGGTTCATTGGATTACTCATAACAGGGCTGAGTATGTCTAAATTGTTCAGTCAGAAAACTAAGATAAAATCCCAGTGAAGAAGGCCAATAGAGATTTTCTATATTGAGATCGGGAGACTAACCAGATCTTTCTTTGTAGGTTATTGGCAAAGTAGTCTCAGAAGTATCACCTGACGGCGCTTTTGATCGAACATTAGCTGTTTAGCTTTTTGGCCACGATCTGATTCGTTAACTTCGGATCAGCCTTACCGCCTGTTTTCTTCAGAACCTGACCGACGAAGAAACCGAGCATCTTCGTTTTGCCACTTTTAAATTGTGCTAACTCGTCTGGGAAGGCTGCAATAATTTCATCGACCGCTGATTCAATAACTGTCGGGTCCGAAATTTGGACCAAGCCCTTTGAGGCCACGATCGCCTTGGCCGATCCGCCGTTCTCCAAGAGTTCAGGCAAGATATCCTTGCCAATTTTGTTGCTGATGGTGCCGTCTTCAATCAGGCTAATCAGCTCAGCTAGGGCACTAGGCTGAATCTTCAAATCGCCAATAGCCAAGCTAGCATTGGCATTCAAGTAAGCGCTGATGTCGCCCATGATCCAGTTTGCTGATTGCTTAGCGGGTGCGCCTGCTGCGATCGTCGCTTCAAAGTATTCCGCAATGGTCCGATCGTCCGTTAGCACCTTAGTGTCGTAGGGTGAGAGGGCAAGATCGTCTTGGTAGCGATGGCGCTTACTAATAGGCAACTCCGGCAGCTCCCCTTTCCAGTCCTCACGCTGCGCAACCGAAACTTCAATAGGACCAAGATCTGGCTCGGGAAAATAGCGATAGTCACTTGCGCCTTCTTTAATCCGCATACTCTGAGTCGTTTGCGTGCCTTCATCCCATAGGCGAGTTTCTTGGACGATGGTGCCGCCTGCTTCGATTTCGATCACTTGACGTTCGATTTCATGATCGATCGCCCGATGAATCGCATTGAAGGAATTCATATTTTTAATCTCAACCTTGGTCCCGAAACGCTCGGTTCCCACTGGTCGGACGGAGATATTTACATCACAGCGCAGCGACCCTTCTTGAAGATTGCCGTCGCACACCCCCAAATAACGGACGATCCGGCGAATTTCTTGCGCATATTCTGCCGCTTCCTGTCCGGTGCGAAGGTCGGGTTCAGAGACGATTTCAATTAATGGCACACCTGCACGGTTGTAGTCCACCAGCGAATACGTAGACCCTGCAATACTGTCACTGCCGCCATGAACGAGCTTCCCCGCATCTTCCTCCATGTGGAGCCGGGTGACGCCAATCTTTCGGCGGTTGGAGGTGCCGGATTTTTTGTCGTAGATTTCGATTTCAACCCAGCCATGTTCCGCGATCGGCAGGTCAAACTGTGAGATTTGGTAATTTTTAGGGAGATCAGGATAAAAATACTGCTTGCGATCGAACTTACTGTAAGGCGCGATCGTACAATTAAGCGCAAGTCCAGCCTTGACGGCATATTCGAGCACTTTCTGATTCAGCACTGGGAGGACACCAGGCAACCCCATGCAAATCGGATCGATGTGGGTATTGGGCGTCGCCCCAAAGACGGTTGAGCTGTCGGAAAAAATCTTGGTCGCGGTGCTTAACTGGCAGTGCGTTTCCAAACCGATGACAGCTTCGTACTGAGTTTTTGGGGGAGTGGCAACCATCATAAGTGTTGGGGTGTGAGGGTCTGATTTTAGGTGTTGTGTGAGTCTGCATTCTCACCAAAACTATTGTAACGTCAGAATGTAACCCTAAGGAAATTGCCGATCGATGGGGAATAATTAGGGACAGTAAAATAACCCTCTCATGGCAAAAGCTCAAATCGCAGACTCAAATCACAGACAATGATGAAAATTGCTCCTATTCCAAGTCCAATCTTTAACGATTCACCTTAAATTGAGTCATACCCCGAATCGCTCAACGACTTTTCCATGATAATTTTCGTATTATCGAATCTGTAATTCCATTCCCATACTGAGATTGCGTACCCCATGACGTCCCATCCTAAACCCGTTAAAGCTGATGAATTAGAGGCCGCCATAGACGAGGTCGATGTGGCCGATTTAGCAGATTTTAGAGAGGCGGTCATGGATGATATGCCGACCATCGTCTTGCCCATGCAGCTTTCCATGTTGGAAGACGCGGCGCGAACCGACGTCGGACAGCAGCGCGAACATAATGAGGACTTCTTTAGCCTCTCGACCGAGGTCAGAAGGTCAGAGCGTCCGTCTGGGCGACTGGTCCAGGGGCGCGCTCTATACGTGCTCTGTGATGGAATGGGCGGACATGCTGGCGGTGAAGTCGCGAGTCATCTAGCTGTAGATACGATTCAGACCTTCTTTAGAGAATACTGGGCGAGTGAAGAAGGCGATCGCGTCAGTGCGCTAGGTCAGTTGCCCCCGAGTTCCGTCATCCGTGAAGGCATCCGCCTCGCCAACCAAGCCATCTACGATCGGAATCAAACCGACGCCCGCCTTGGCAATGGCCGTATGGGAACGACCCTCGTGGTGCTGCTACTGTGTAATACCAGTGTGGCCATTGCCCATGTGGGAGACAGCAGAGCCTATCGCTACACCCGTAAGCGAGGTCTAGAACAGATTACGGTAGACCATGAGGTGGGTCAGCGAGAAATTCAGCGGGGGATAGATCCGGAGGCGGCCTATGGACGATCGGATGCGTATCAGTTGACGCAGGCATTGGGACCTAGGGATGAAAACTTTGTGGAGCCAGATTTGACCTTTATTGAACTGGCGGAAGACACGCTGTTGCTGCTGGCGACCGATGGACTGACAGACAATAATCTTCTTGAAAATCATGTGGCTAGTCATGTGGATCCTCTGATGAGTTCACAAATCAATTTGGACCAGGGCGTTCGTCAGCTTGTTGATTTGGCCAACGATATCAATGGCCACGATAACATTACCGCGATCGTCATTCGGGCCAAAGTTCGTCCCAATCTTGAACAGCTTCGCTGAAGACGCTAGCTTGTCCCGTGATGCAATTTCCCGTGATGCTATCTTCTATGCAACTCGAAACATCGAGGCTTCTCCTGCGACCCTTTCAGGAGGACGATACGATCGACATGGCCGTTATTTTGGGCAATCCTGAGGTTATGCAGCACATTGGCCGGGGCTATGCCAAGACTTTTGAGGAAACGGCGGACTATCTCCAATATTTGCTGCGTCATGAGGCGGCCTACGGATTTAGCCTATGGGCAGTGGTTCGCAAAGACGACGATCGGGTCATTGGTCAATGTGGCCTTTGGCATCTAGAAAAAACAGGCGAAGTGGATCTTGCCTACACGCTGGCCCAAGATTGCTGGAGGCAGGGCTACGCGACCGAAGCGTCGATCGCTTGGCTAGACTATGGATTTGGACCAGCAGTAGATAATGGGTTAGACCTGCACCGAATTGTCGCCATATCCAAACCTGAAAACGGGGCCTCAATTCGGATTTTGGAAAAGCTGGGAATGCAGTATGAGCGGGATGATATGTTTTATCACTGCAACTGCGCCTATTACGGGCTGAGTCGAGACCAATGGAATGATTTTAGAAGCGGATCACAGGTTTGATTCCACACCCAATCGGCGATTAGTTGCCCCGTAATCGGCGTTAGTAGAATTCCATTGCGATAGTGCCCGGTGGCGTAGGTCAGATTTTGATAAGGACTTTCGCCCAAAACCGGCAGCTCATCCGGGGTTGCCGGACGATAGCCATACCAAAAATCTTCGAGGGAGTAGGTTGCGATCGCCGGAAACAACCGAGTAGCCGATTGAAGAAGATGCATCATCCCTTCTGGAGTATTTCCCGCCGTAAATCCCACATCTTCCACCGTTGCCCCAATTACAATTCGGCCATCTCGGCGCGGCACCACATAGATATCATCGCCAAACAGCACAGTTTTCAGCGACAAATTAGGAAACAAATCTTGAGGATCTGCGCATCCCGGAACCCGAACTGACATCATTTGCCCTTTTCGCGGCGTCACCGGAATCGGCAATAGAGACTGAGACCACGCACCCGTGGCAAGAATGTAGTGTTCTGCCTGCATCGGACCCTCGGTGGTGTCGATCGCGATCACCCGATCGCCCGATCGTCTGACCGCCGTTGCCGTCACGCCCGAACGCAGATCGACACCCAGTGTAATCGCCGCTGCCTGAAGCGATCGCGCTAGCTTACGATTATCCACCTGAGCATCGTCCGGGAACCAGTCCCCACCCTGAACCTCATCGCCCAAATTGGGCTGGATAGCTAAGATCTGCGTCCGATCGTAGGGCGTACTAAACCCGTAGGAAGGGGCAAGAATTCCAGACTGCCAGTAGCCTGCATCTTGCCCTGAAAGCGCTTCAATCTTTGGAATCCACACAGGGTAGAGATCTCGGCTGCGAATGCACAAATCGCGCATGTCCCCGGCCAAGAGTCCTTCCGCTTGCGGGGCCAGCATTCCAGCGGCAGCCAGACTCGCGGATTCTTCAAAGTCCCTGCACAGCACACAGACCTTGGCCCCTCGATCTCGCAACTCCAGTGCGATCGCTAATCCCATTACGCCACCGCCCAGGATGAGCACTTCCGCTGCTACTGACATAAAATCCCAACAGACTCAAATCTTACATCGTTCAGCTTATCAGGCTTGCCTCTTCTTACTACGTCTTCCCCTAGGCGCTTGCTCTACCATCCGGCAGCGACCGGAGCGGCTTCCGGAGGGGGCGCGATCGGAGCCGTTTCAGTCCCGGACGTCTGGTCATTTTGGCCAACGGTATTGGTCCCATTGCCAACGCCGCGAGGGTTCGCTTCGACTTCAGGCTTTCCGGCTACGGTCTGCCTTGAGGTTGATTGTCCCGTTGTAAACCTTGAGGCTCCGACCTGAGTCCCAGCCTCGACAGGGGAAACAGGAGTTTTTCCGTTTGCGGGGGTTACGCCCGTTTGAGTCGGCGCATTCGCGGTTCCAGTCTGCTGATTACCATCAATCTGATTACTGGCCAATCCACCCGGACGGATGCCCGCTATTGAGGCTAGCCAGCCCAAAGAAATAAGCACCAACAAACCACCAAACACTCTGCCAAACATATTCATGAGATTATCCGAAAGATATTATATGAGTTGACGACAAAAAAGCTTTGCTTCACGCTTCTCATTGTAGAGGCGGACTCTCCATTCAGGACACCCAATCCAAATAGCCCGAAAGATCGCCCAAAAGATTATGGAAACCCCTTTCCAAAGTACGGTATGATTATGGGACAAGATCTTGCTCTGGGACTTTGCAGATTGCTCTGCAATTCGCATGAATACTCACTTGCAACCTTCCAAATTTCAAGAAGTTTCCTTATCAAAATTAACTCTCTCACCCTTACGTATGCTGCAACAAGTTGCTTGTCCGATGGAAAAGCTTCAGCGCCAAGTTAAATCATTGGTTGATAAAAAGCTGATCAAGCCCACGGATAGTTTGTGGAAAATAGCCCTCCTCTATGAAGATGAATGGGCATTCTGGAAAAAAGAATTGATTGCATTTGATTTTTCAATGCAAGACCCGATCAGCTACCTACTAGCTGTCGATCGGTGGGATGAAGAATAAAGGATGTCACTAGATAACAACCCGCTTGTGATTGCCGGACGAACGTTTCGATCGCGCCTCATGACGGGAACAGGAAAATATCGTAACTTTGAGGAGATGCGGGCCGCGATCGCCGAAAGTGAGTGTGACATCATCACCGTGGCCGTGCGCCGAGTCCAAACTCAAGCTCCTGGCCATGAAGGGCTGGCCGATGCGATCGATTGGAGTAAAATCTGGATGTTGCCCAACACCGCAGGCTGTCAGACGGCTGAAGAGGCTATTCGAGTCGCTCGTCTCGGTCGCGAGATGGCTAAACTGCTAGGGCAAGAAGACAACAACTTTGTCAAACTTGAAGTGATTCCGGCTGGAAAATATCTTTT
>JAYVVL010000223.1:0-11833 GCA_043787035.1 Synechococcales cyanobacterium | reverse complement strand
CACCTGCAATCAACGGTTAATCTGAGTCTATCTTTCACCGACCCATGGTGATTAGAGCGAGAGCCCCTTCTGGAGACAGGAGGGGCTTTTGTTTTGGGGAGCGTTAGAATAGGCCCAGTGATATCGATCGCAGCTTTTTTATGTGGATTAGGAGTGAAAAGATGGCGTATTGTTGTGACCTGCCCTACGGACCGAAGCTTTACTTAGACAATCAGGCGGACCAGACAATTGTAATGCTCCTGATGCAACAGTCCGGGCAGCAACAGCAGTCCAGCAACCATTTCACCACCGGAGCTTGGCAGACGCCTCCGGTGGTGATGGCCAGCGGTGCCGGAGTGGTGGTGAAGTTGATTACCGCTATAGGTGAAGTCATGCTTCAGGTTCAGGGAATGTCGGTGCAAGCAGGCAGCCAGTCCGGAGCGGCCAGTATGAGAGAAACGCCGATCCCATTGGTTTCAATCGAGGCGCTTCCAGCCACAACCGGATTTACGATGCCGCCCATGACGTCGATGCCGCCTATGCAGATGGGAAATATGCAGATGAATTTAAAGCCGATGACCATGCAGATGGGAAATATGGGACTACAAATGGGGGTCGAAGCGGTTTCCACGGCAGCAAATCCCAAAGGTTCGTCTAGTAGCTCGTCTAGTCATGCAACGAGTCATACGACCAGCCCCGCTATTGGCAATGCCACGAGTTATCCAAAATTTTGTAGTCAGTGTGGGAATGGGCTGAAACCCGGCGATCGGTTTTGTTCAAGCTGTGGGCATTCGTTGCAGTAGTGATTGAAAATCGGTGAGCCTGAACGGCTATTAATGGGTACTCAATCGAGTATAGTTATAAGCTGTGTGAATTTGGAACTAGTCATGCCGAAGTTGAAAACTCGCAAATCTGCTGCTAAGCGCTTTAAAGTGACTGGCACAGGTAAAATTATGCGCCGGAATCCATTCCGTGCCCACCTTTTGGAACACAAAAGCCCAGGTCGTAAGCGTCGTCTTGCGGGAATGAGCCTTGTGTTTGAAGGGGATGCGGCTAACGTTCGTACGATGTTGCCTTACCTGTAAGGTTTTTTGATGTGGAATGGTTCATCATTCCCATTGACTTGATTAGATATCCGATTTGGGCGAGGGCTTTTCTACTGCCTGCTTCCCGATCGGGATCTGTCATTTGATAGATCTGTTTGTTTACTAACCCAAATGTAGAGGAAACTCATGGCTCGTGTTAAGCGCGGTAATGTAGCCCGCAAACGTCGTAATAAAATTTTGAAACTGGCGAAGGGCTTTCGTGGCTCTCACTCTCGTCTGTTTAGAGTCGCAAATCAGCAGGTGATGAAGGCGCTACGGAATGCGTATCGCGATCGTCGCAACAAGAAGCGCGATTTTCGTCGTCTGTGGATTGCTCGGATCAATGCGGCGGCTCGGATGCATGGGATCAGCTATAGCCAATTGATCGGCAAGCTCAAGAGGGCGGACATCCAAATTAATCGTAAGATGTTGGCTCAGTTGGCTGTTTTGGACCCGGCTGGATTTACAAAGATTGTGGATATAGCAAAGGCGTCGTAGCGTTCTTATCTAATGACTCGGATAACTACCTAGGGCTATTTACCCTGAGTTAATCCTATAAATGCAAAGCAACGTTCAATAGTAGCGTTGCTTTTTAGGTAACAACTATTGCGGTTTGTAACCGGATAGCAATTTACGATCGATAGCTTACCTGCTGGGGGAGCGATCGTGGGATGATGGAAGCCTATTCATACGTTCTTCAAAGCTGCGACTTTACCATGCAAGAGAATTCTCAAATTGTTTATATTGTTATTCTGGTTGTGATACTGGTTGCAGCTAGTGTGAGTGTGCTACGGGAAGTTTTGAAGACTCAAAAGTTGGAAAAAGCGTTGTCTCGTCTTCAGGACAAGATGGCAAAGGGCGAAATTACGGCGGCGGAGCATTACGAGTTGGGCAGTGTTTACCTAGATAAGAAACTGTTTTCTCAGGCAGCGCTTCAGTTTCAGAAAGCGATCAAGTTCAGAGAATTGGACGGTGCGGATTTGGCCGCAGTCTATAACGCGCTGGGTTACGCTTATTTTGCACAGGAGCAATTTGACCTCGCAGTGCGTCAATATAAGGATGCTCTAAAGGAGTACCCAGACTATGTGACGGCCTTAAATAATTTAGGTCATGCCTATGAGCGAAAAAATCTAACGTCAAAAGCGATCGAAGCTTACGATAAAGCGTTGTCTCTTGAGCCTGATAATGAGACGTCACAGCGTCGGGCAGAGTCGTTGAGAAAACGGGTCGAAGTCTAGCGATCGAGTGCAATAGACGTTTTAAAAGGAGCCGGATTCAGATCGTAAGTTTGAGTCCGGTTCTTTTTGGTTTCTATTAAAGTTTATTCTTTAAAGGCTTATCTTTAAGGCGTAGGTCTCACGGGAACAACTACGGGAGTTGGAGTAATTACTGTCGGGATTGGAGTTGGAGTAACTACAGTTGGAGTTGGGGGCACTACCATCGGAGTTGGAGTAACTACCGTCGGAGTTGGGGGCACTACCGTCGGAGTTGGAGTAACTACCGTCGGAGTTGGGGGCACGACTGTCGGAGTTGGGGGCACGACCATCGGAGTTGGAGTAACTACGGTTGGGTTTGGAGTAACTACGGTTGGACTGACGATGGGGGTGATCGGAGTTACAGGAATCACCTTCACTGGCGTCATAGGCATTACTGGGATGACGACGAACGTGAGGATCGGCTCAACAATCGTCGGTTTCATAATAGGCATATCCTGTAGGACAGTCGGCTGCGTAAAAGGCTGCACGATCGGCGATGCAACAGGTATGGCTACAGGGATCATTATGGGCGTGACGATGGTTTGAGGTGTAGGAATAGCAATATCGGGGGCGGTTCGGATGGCCTCGGGCTGAGGCGTTGAGATAGGGTTGACGGGTGTCTGGAGAGGCATGACCTTGATCGGAACGTCTAAGGTTATTTCCGGTCTGGTGTTAACTCTGGGACTGTAAATTTTTGGCGTTTCTGTTATTTTAGGCGCATCAAACTTAGGAATTTCAAGGGTTGGAATGCCTGAGTTGCCGCCATTTATTTTAGTGGGCTGGATAATAATCTCAATTCTTGGCATCTCGATTAGCACCTCCGTTTTTGGAGTGCTGAATGTAACGTCTATTTTGGGGATGACGATTTTGGTCGGGTTTTGGTAATGATGATGCTCTGTTGGATTAACTGAAGGTTCAACGGGTTTGGGTTCTACCTTAATTGCGATCGGCTCGACTTGAATAGGCTTGGGTTGTACTCTAATTGGCGCGGGTTCTACCTTGATCGGTTCAGGTTCTGCCTTAACAGGAGTTGGTTCTGCAAACGTTGTTTTAAGTGGGTCGCTAGTGGATTTTGGGGGTTTAACTGCGGGAATTTCCTTGATGGATCTAGGAACGATCGGGATTAGATTTTCGATCGGATTGACGGGGTTTCCGGTGAGAAGTGGCGTCGGAATCGGGTTAACAACTGGCAGAACAGATGAGGGCTTAACGACTCGGGGTTCACGCAGTTGAGCGATCGATGGATCGATGATGATCTGAGCGGGCATAACGGTTGGGGCAATAACGGATGGAATGGCTGTGGGACTGTTCAGATTGGGCGGCGTCTGGGATAAAACAGAGCCATTTTGTAACACGCTTTGGAGCTGGAGCGCCTCGCTAATTTCAAGGCGGACCGCTTGAACTTCTGGGTCAGATAGATCCACGCCCTTAAACAGAGCGCTGGTATTGTAAAACGTTCTCAAATCAAAGGTCTCGACTCGATCGATCCTGTTTTTTATGACGATGGCCATCTGTCCGGCATAAAGGTCTTGCTTCTGGTTGCCGACGGTAATGTCCATGGGACCGAGAGGGTTATTAGTCAGCGCTCCCATCGTTGTAGTGTCGGTTGCCGCATCATAGCTAAGGAAAAGAGCTGAACCACGCACTCCGGCTCGGGCATTGGGCGTGTAGAATTCAGTATTTCCGCGTCCGGGAGGCACTAAGAACAGATAATTCCCGTTTTTCAGGTCAAAGCGACGCGTATTTGGCGTAAAGCGGAAGGTTGCATACTCGCCCACTTTTGCGAGGGTCCCGTCGTTAAATTTGAGTTCTGCGCGAGATGCCTGAGCGGTCTTGAGTGCATCACCGTTGCCAAGGCGATCGTTGATTTGGGCATTGCGGGGCGGTTGCTGGTCAAGGAAAAGCTTGACGTCATTAACCACTTTACGAAGCGTGGCTTGGGTCAGTGGCATAGGAGCAGCGATCGCACCCCTGGCCGTGCAGAACAGAGAACCACTGAGGCTGACGAGGCTGATGAATGTAAACCATCGCTTAGACATCGTTAACGCGCTCCAAAACACTTGACACTTAAGTGAATTTCGATTCCCGTACTATCGACTAAGATCAGCTAAAACTTATTAGCTTTAGCCCTTGCAAACAGAAAAATTTGCCTTAATTGTTTGGTATCAGTATAAATACATAATTTGTGATTAGCCACTGTATTTTTCTAAATTGTTCGGCTAATGCTTAGATTAATAGAGGCTGTTTTTTCGCTTTGGATAAGGTAAAATCATGACTACTCCCACTTTGGGGCGCGGTGAGGGCAGCATAGCCTCTAGAATCCAGGATGGCCGATCGAACCTATCCATTAACCTTCGGTCAGTAAACCTGCGATCGCTCTTTGGATGGATAGTAGGAGTACTGCTAGGGAATAATGTGGGTTTGCCGCCTGCCCAGTGCCAAGTTATCCGCTATTCACGGACGGCTGCTCCTTTTCCAAAAAATAATGCCGTTCCAGTCAATGTTGCGTTGCCTCCTCAGCCTGTGAAGTCTGAATTGCCTCAAGTGCCGATGGTCGGTCCTAGAGTTGACACCAAAGTTGTTCCTGTTATTATCGACACCAGAGTGGAGCAACAAGTTCCTGCTCGATCTCCCGATCGAGATTTATTACGGGTGGTTCCAAGTCAGCCTAGGGCGTCCAGCGACAATGAGCTAGGTATATTGCGACAGCGGCAGAGCACTCCGATCCCCGTCAAAGATACTCCGCCTAAATCTGCGTCTGATATAAATCCATCTGAGTCCAATTCGTCTGGGTCCAATTCCCAAGATGCAAATGACGACCTAGGGCTAATCTTAATTCGTCCGAAACCGCAGGCCCTGCCGCGTCCTCGCCGGTCGGTGCCGAAGTCGCTGTATTTGACGGGCCGAATCGATTACTTTCAGAATAGTAATGTGTTGGCTTCGCCGACTCCCCAAGATGATGGAGCTGTTCGATCGGCTCTTTCATTTTATTACGCACCAGCACTAGGACCAAAAACTTTTTTGTTGGCGATGACAGAAGCGAGTTTGCTGCGCTATGGAACGGTGTCTCGGCTAAATTCCGATGAGCTACGCATTAAAGTTGGCCTCTATCACCAGTGGACTCCAAAAATCAGCACAGAACTTGGATGGGGCTACTATCAATTGTCTGCCGCTCCTGCGGGGGTGCAGCAGGTGTTTCAAGGAAAACGGTTTTTTAATGAACACTCATTGCGGCTTGATTGGGTGCGGCAGGATGTGATGAACCCC
Source organism: Synechococcales cyanobacterium (assembly GCA_043787035.1). Lineage (GTDB taxonomy): Bacteria > Cyanobacteriota > Cyanobacteriia > Leptolyngbyales > Leptolyngbyaceae > JAAFJU01. The sequence goes on along the minus strand of JAYVVL010000223.1, from coordinate 6,246 downwards.
AGCCTGTCGTTGACGACGCTGTATCAGCTTCGGTGGAACTTGGCGGGGGATGTCGATCGCTATGATCGGCTGGTGAATAATGCGATCGCCTCGTTGAGCTATAAGCTATCCCCCAGAACCCAGGCAGCCTTAGATTATCAGTATTCCTGGACACATTTTACGCAGCAATCTAGAGATGACCACGCGCACTTTTTAGGCACCCGTCTGAGTCATAGTATTAGCGATCGGGTCCAGTTGAATGCCTTCGGGGGGCGCAATTTCGGAACTTCTAGTGAGTCTCGGGTAAATTTGGCGGGCTGGATCTTTGGAGTGGGGTTTGGGTTTAATGTACCGATTTTTTAGGATTCTTGGGCTGCCGAGGCGCTAGCTGAGGCGCTTGGCATTTTGACGGAATCCGGGGTCAAATCTGGGGTCAAGTAAGAACACCAGTCACTCCAACTGCCCACATAGAGTTTTGCCGTTATTCCAGCCATATGCATGGACAGTAGATTGACACAGGCCGTTACTCCGGATCCGCAGTAAACGATAATTTCTGGAACTTCCTGAATCCGATGCCAACGATCGGACTGCTGTCGTTCAGGATTGATAAAGCCTCGCCCATCGGTTACTTGCTGCCAGGGATAGTTCACTGCACCGGGAATGTGCCCTGCGATCGGGTCAATAGGTTCGCGTTCGCCTCGGTAACGGACGGTTTCGCGGGAATCCACTAGAACAATCTGGTCTGTATGAGTCTTGGCGTGATCGATCGCCGCCTTAACGTCTTCAATAGTGGCGATCCAGTTGGGCTGAGGCTGAGGCTGAAAATGTCCACGCAACGATCTCGTCTTTGGCTCATTTTGAAGATTATTTACGGGATAGTGCAGGGCGGTCCAGGCTTGCCAACCGCCATTGAGAAGGAGCGTTCTATTGTGGCCGAGGTAGCGCAAAAGCCACCAAGCTCGTGCGGCATAGGATAGTCTTGCGGAATCGTATAGAACAACCCAAGTGTCCTGAGAAATCCCCATGGCCCGGAGTTTTTCGCTTAACACTTCAATGTTGGGCATGGGATGTCGCCCTCCATGAGACATGACGGGGCTTGCTAAATCTTCATTCAAATCCAGGTAGTAGGCCCCTGGAATATGGCTCACACTATATTGACGACGTCCTTCGTCAGGTTCCATCAACGAAAAGCGACAGTCAATGGCAATCACCTGGGGATCGCTTAGATGAAGTCGAAGCCAATCTGCGGAAACGATCGGGTTTTTGACCCTTGAATTGTGATTTTCCATACCCAAGCATCCCATCTATTCAAAGAATCCGTTACACTACAACCTGAGGCGAAATGAGTCTGAGCAAATTCAATGTAAATTAGTCATGGTTAGCTAGATATTTTCTAGTGGCATTGGGTGATTTATCTTCTGAATTGTGTGCTTAGTTTCCCTTCAATGCATGACCAAACTCCATGAAACCTATTATTTCATGAGAAGTGGGCAGTGATGACCCGCTTTTTTAGTGTCTTGTCTGTGATTGACTCAACCTCTGACTAAGTCCATGCCCTAGACTTCGGATCTCATGACCCACCCTATTGTCCCACGTATTCTAGAACTCGCAGCTCCTATTGCGGATCCATTAGGTCTGGAAGTGGTGTCTGTGGTCTTTCGGACCAACCAAAGTCCGCCTGTTCTGCGAATCGATGTTCGTCGGCTAGATGCGGAGACCGGCTTAGAGGATTGTGCTCGCATGAGTCGGGCGTTAGCTGATGGCTTAGAGGCGTCGGACGTCTTGCCCGATGCTTATGTTCTGGAGGTTTCGAGTCCCGGCATCGACCGTGCGCTCACGAGCGATCGGGAGTTCATTTCATTTCGCGGGTTTCCCGTTCATATCGTGGCGACGCAGCTCCACGATGGGCACCAAGAATGGTCTGGGAATTTAGTCGGTCGAGATGAAGACTTTGTTCATCTCAATCAAAAAGGACGGTTGCTAAAGTTGCCGAGAGCGATCGTGTCGCAAGTTCAGCTTGATGAGCGTCGAAGTTCTAGCTAAAGCAGTTCTAGCTGACGCGCCCCTAACAATTCAATAAACCCAACTCAATAAAATAATACGGAGACATCCTAATGTCTAGCATTCCATTGCCCGGTCTCAAGGAGATGATTGAAAGCATCAGCCGAGACCGAAATCTTCCCAAGCTGGCGGTTCAAGAAGCATTGCGCGAAGCGCTTATGAAAGGCTACGAGCGGTTTCGTCGAACCCAGCGAATGGAAGGTCTGCCCTTCGATGAAGACTATTTTGAGCGATTTGAAGTTGAACTTGACATTGAGGAAGAGGGCTTCCGAGTGTTAGCGACGAAAACGATTGTGGAAGAAGTGACCAACACGGACCACGAAATCGATCTCAAGGAAGTCCAAGAAGTGGCAGATGAAGCACAGGCCGGGGACGCGGTCGTTGTGGATGTTACCCCAGAGCAAAATGATTTTGGTCGGATGGCAGCGATTCAGACGAAACAAGTCCTTTCGCAAAAGCTGCGCGATCAACAGCGCAAAATGATCCAAGAAGAGTTTCAGGAACTTGAAGGGGCAATCATGAATGCGCGGATTTTGCGCTTTGAGCGGCAGTCGGTGATCATGTCCGTCAGCAGTGGCTTTGGTCAGCCAGAAGTGGAAGCGGAGCTGCTAAAGCGCGATCAGTTGCCCAACGATAATTACCGCGCCAATGCCACCCTGAAGGTGTACCTCAAAAAGGTAAGTGAAGGCGCACACCGAGGACCGCAGCTTTTAGTCTCTCGGGCAGATGCAGGCTTGGTGGTGTACTTGTTTGAAAACGAGGTGCCTGAAATCCAGGATGACGTGGTGCGGATTGTGGCTGTCGCGCGCGAAGCGAATCCTCCGTCACGATTTGTGGGGCCTCGGACCAAGATTGCCGTGGACACTATGGAACGGGATGTGGATCCCGTTGGGGCGTGCATTGGGGCGCGGGGATCTCGGATTCAGGCCGTGGTGAATGAGCTGAAAGGTGAAAAAATTGATGTGATCCGGTGGTCTCCGGATCCCGCGACTTATATTTCCAATGCGCTTAGCCCAGCACGGGTCAATGAAGTGCGGCTGATGGATCCTGATGGCAGGCAGGCCCATGTTCTCGTTGGGGAAGATCAGTTGAGCTTGGCGATCGGGAAAGAAGGTCAAAACGTCCGACTAGCGGCACGACTAACGGGCTGGAAAATCGACATCAAAGATGTAAATCGCTATGACTTTGCGTCAGAGGACGAGCGAATGAATGACGTCCTTGATGCTCGTGCAGCGGAACAAGCAGCCCGCGCAGCGCAGCAGCAGCAGTACGATGAGTATGATGACGATGAGTATGAAGAAGACGCTGAAGCTGAAAGGTCTGATGGGCTGACTTTAGGCAGAGCAGATGAAGAAGATTTAGACGAAGCTCTAGGATCCTCCGATGAGGATTTACTGCTGGTTTCTGAGGCCGTAAATAATCAAGGGGCAGATACAGAAGACCTCGCGGATGACAACGCAGATTCAGATGCTGCGGAAGCTGAATCCGATTCGATCGAATATCCTCAGGATAAAAAATCGATTGACTAGTACCCATACAATGACGGTGGATCGTCGTTAAATTAGCTGTAGAGAGGGAGCATAGAGGTTCTTTTGCGTTCCTCTCTATGTCGAATTGTGGCTTAAGAAATCGTGATCTTAGGAACGGGGCTACCTCAAGTGGAAAGTGTCATCAATCGATCGATCTCGGCAGCAAATCACTGTAACCAACGTCGCTGTGTAACCTGTCGTCTAGTAGCCGATAAGTCGGAATTTTGGCGAATTGTGCGGACTTTTCCCGATCGCGATATCACCTTGAATGTGGGAATGGGTCGATCGGTCTACCTGTGTAGAACGCAAGCCTGTTTGAAAGGGGCAGAAAAAAAAGATCGACTAAGCCGATCGCTCAAAGCCCCTGTTCCAGCCGCTTTTTATCACAAACTCCACAAATCTTTAGGGATGAGACCCACCCAACTTCCCGAGGAAGATGCCACAATAGAGATTGACATTCTATAGTATACTTTGCCCTACGGTGTCCGCATCGAATGCTACTACCGATCGCAAGATGCAACTTTTGCTTTGATGAAAGCCAAAACAACAGAAGGCGAATACTTATGTAAGACTACAAACTGTGGAGAGGAATTACCTGGATGAATAATGGCAAGGTTAGAATTTATGAACTATCCAAAGAGCTGGATTTGGATAATCGCGATATTTTAGTGATTTGTGAACAGCTTACTATTGCGGTGAAGAGCCACAGCAGTACGATATCCGACGCTGAAGCAGATGGAATTCGCAACGCAGCTCGTAACTATGTTGCGACTGTAGCGCCCTCTCCCCAGAAGACCGCCCCTAGTCGTAAGACTCCCACCGATGACGCGAGGAATGACGCAAACTTGACTAACCAGAAGAAGCAGCAAATCTTGGAAATTCGCCGTCCCGCTGTGCGGACCGTTGATGACAGTGACAAGCCCGAATTATCGGCCCCTCACCCATCACCGGGAGGAACAGCCGCTCAGCCTGCCGCAAGATCCCCTGAGCCAACTAGGACTGCTGATGCTCCTCGGGCTGGAGAATCTCCTCGCCTTGCTCCTGTGAAGCCTGCGGTTCGGACGTCTGCTCCAACGAGTTCTGCGCCGATCGAGACCCCTAGCGAATCTAATCCACCTTCAAAGCCTCCTCGGTCTCAGGCCCCTGATTCAGACGCTCCGAAAGTTGAGATTCGAGTAGTGACTCCACCTCCTGCTCGTCCTGAAGCTTCGGCTCGCACTGAAAGTGGCCTGAGTTCTTCTGTTCCTAGGCCAGCCCCTGCCTTCAAGCCTGTCTTGAAACCCGATCGTCCAGCGGGAGGAGGCACTCCCACTCCCGCCGGTGGTGGAGCACCTCGCAAACCTGCTGCACCCGGCGTGGGCAGCGATCGAAGTAAGCCTGGAGCACCTAGCGCGCCCAGCCGTCGCTTAGACGGTAGGCAGAGTGATGCGGGTAATCCCCCTGGACGCCCTCAAATTGTTGAACTCAAGCGTCCTCGGGCGACTGATGTTGATACGTCTGACGAAGATTCGGGCATCGACGCAGCGGAGCCAACCGCACTTAAGGGTCGTCCGAGCCGTCCGGTTGCACCCACGGCTGAACTACTCGCTAAGCCTACGCCTCCTAAAGCTCGTCGCAAGCCATGGGAAGAAGAAGAAACCGTCGAGTTTCCAGACAAGGCAAAAGCCGCGGCTAAGGGCAAGCGCCGTCCTGCCAAAGTCGAAGATGACGATGACGATGATGTCGATAAGTCAGACGACGACGAAAATGCAATTGTGTCGAGAGAGCAAGTTGCAATTTCCATCTCTCGTCCGCCCAAACCGAAGAATGGAGCGGCAACAGCGACAACAACCCAATCTCCCGTGGGCAAAGCGGTTCACTCTCCAGGGGGCCGTCGAGGCGGGGGTGGAAATAATAAGTATCAGCGGATGCGCGATCGTCGTGAACAGACGGCGCTGAATAAGCCGGAGAAACCCGAGATGATTACCTTGACGGGTAGTGTCACGGTTCAAGAATTGGCTCAGATGATGGCCATTTCCGAAACGGAGATTATCCGAAATCTCTTCATGAAGGGAATTGCGGCTACCGTAACGCAAACCCTGGATGTCAAAACCGCCATCCAGGTCGCGGAAGACATGGACATCTTGGTCGATAAGGTTGAGAAAGAATCTGAGGCGAAAAAAGTCACCGAAATGGTGGAAGCCGAAGATGCTGATAGTCTCATCCGTCGTCCGCCAGTGGTTACGATCATGGGGCACGTCGATCACGGGAAAACATCCCTCCTCGATTCCATCCGCAAGACGAAAGTTGCAGCGGGAGAAGCGGGTGGGATCACCCAGCATATTGGGGCGTATCACGTCGATGTCATGCACAATGGCAAAGAACAACAGGTCGTCTTCCTCGATACTCCAGGTCACGAAGCCTTCACGGCCATGCGGGCACGGGGAGCACGGGTCACCGATATTGCAGTCCTTGTGGTTGCAGCAGATGATGGTGTACAGCCTCAAACGATTGAAGCCATCAGCCATGCAAAAGCGGCTGGTGTTCCACTCGTCGTTGCAATCAACAAGATTGATAAGGAAGCGGCCCAACCTGAACGCGTCAAACAAGAGCTAACTAAGTACGACCTAGTGGCCGAGGATTGGGGAGGAACTACGATTATGGTTCCGGTCAGTGCGCTTACGGGCGAAAACATTGA
>JAYVVL010000222.1:0-11843 GCA_043787035.1 Synechococcales cyanobacterium | reverse complement strand
ATTTTGAGCGGGAGGTGCGTCCTCATGTGGCGGATGCTTGGATGGCGCTGGATAAGACGCAGATTGGCTATGAGATCAGTTTCAATAAGTATTTTTATAAGACTGCCGAAATTGACCAAGCGATCGCCCAAAAGTAACGCCTCATCGAACTTCTGAAAGAACAGAAAGCTATTTTGATCGATCGGGCTGTCACAAAAGGGCTAAACTCCAGCATCCTGATGCAGGATAGTGAGGTTCGATGGATTGGTGAGATACCAAAACATTGGGAGGTTCGGCGAAGTAAGCGTCTCTTTAGTCAACGCAAAGAATTTGCACAATCGGACGATATACAGTTATCCGCAACCCAAGCCTATGGGGTAATACCGCAGGAGGAATATGAGAATCGAATCGGTAGAAAAGTAACGAAGATATTTCAACACCTTGAAAAGCACAGACATGTTGAAGTTGGAGATTTTGTGATTAGTATGCGAAGTTTTCAAGGAGGGTTAGAAAGAGCATGGGCAAAAGGGTGCATCAGATCTTCATATGTTGTTCTTAAGCCTTCCAAACTAGTTGATGTCGATTTCTTCAGTTATGTGTTCAAGTCAAGTGTTTACATCATTGCCCTTCAATCAACAGCCAATTTTATTCGGGACGGTCAAGATCTTAACTTCGATAACTTCTGTGCTGTAGATCTTGCTCTCCCACCGATTGAAGAACAGCGAGCCATAGCTCAAACCCTCAATATTGCTGTTGCTAATAACTCAAAGGTAGCTGAGTGTACAAAGAAAGAAATCGACCTACTCCAAGAATTTCGCCAAGTCGTCATCGCAAACGCTGTCACTGGAAAAATTAAAGTATGAGTGCTGGCGATCGCCCTTTTTAGACTCATGTCATACTTACAGCATCTTGACAGATTAGCAACCTATGAATACTGATTATTCCTACCGCCAAACCGTCCTAAATAGACTAAGCGATCGCCTCGACACCATTCGGGGCTTCGGTGTTCACACCCTAGCCCTCTTTGGCTCCGTAGCCCGCGACGAAGCTACCGAAACCAGCGATCTCGACTTTCTTGTCGAATTTGAGGGTGCTGCCACCTTCGATCGCTATATGGACTTGAAGATTTTCCTCGAAGACCTATTCGAGAAACCGATCGATCTTGTAACCAAGCGATCGCTCAAACCCCAAATTCGTCAAACTGTCTTGGAGGAATCGATCGATGTCGTCTCGTAACCTAGAGCTTTATCTATATGACATTCTTGCCAGCATCCAGAAAATCGAACGCTACACCATCAATATGACCTTCGACAGCTTCGTCGCTGACGAGCGAACCTTTGACGCTGTAGCCCATAACCTACAGATCATTGGCGAAGCCGTAAAAAATATCCCAGATTCCGTGAGAATGGTTTATCCTCAAATCGAGTGGAGAAAAATTGCAGGACTCAGAGACATTCTTGCCCATGCCTATTTCTCTGTAGATGATGAAATCTTCTGGAACATTGTCCAAACCAAACTCACCGACCTCAAGGAATGCATCACCCAAATAAAATCCAACCCCTGATCGAACTGGGAACCCAACCTCTATGCCCGTCAGCCAAACCAACGAAACCGCCCTAGAAAACTGCATCGAACGATCGCTCCTCAATAACGCCCGCTACGAAAAAGGAACCCCCGCCGACTTCGATCGCACCTTCACCATCGATCGTGAAAAATTTTGGCGCTTCCTCACCACCACCCAACCCGAAGAACTCGAAAAACTCAGCGATCGTCCCGACTGGCAACGCCTCATCCTCGAACGCCTCGATCGGAAAATCAAAAAAGACGGCATCCTCTCCGTCCTCAAAAAAGGACTCGCCATACTCCGCCCACCTCACCCTCCTCTACAGCCAACCCTACAACACCACCAACCCAAAAATCCAAGAAAACTTCGATCGCAACATCTTCTCCATCACCCGCCAAATCCACTACTCCCAAACCGAAGCAGCCCTCTCCATCGACCTCGTCCTCTTCCTAAACGGCATCGCGATCGCCACCCTCGAACTCAAAAATACCTGGACCCACCAAACCGTCTACCACGCCAAAAAACAATACAAAACCGATCGAAATCCCCGCGAACCCCTTCTCCAATTCGCCCGCTGCATCGTCCACCTCGCCGTAGACACCGACGAAGTCTGGATGACCACCAAACTCGACAAAGCCAACACCTACTTCCTCCCCCTCAACAAAGGCCACAACTTCGGCAAAGGCAATCCCCCCAACCCCACCGGACACCGCTCCGCCTACCTCTGGGAAGACCTCCTCACCCGCTCCAGCCTCACCAACATCATCGAACACTTTGCCATCCTCTCCGGCAGCGATCGCACCCCCCTCACCCAAAAATCCCTCTACTTCCCCCGCTACCACCAGCTCGATGTCGTCCGCCAACTCCTCACCCACGCCAAAACCCACGGCACCGGACAAACCTACCTCATTCAACACTCCGCCGGATCAGGCAAATCCAACTCCATCACTTGGACCGCCTACCAACTCATCGAACTCCACGCCCCCGGCAAAGACAACCCCCTCTTCGACTCCGTTATCGTCGTCACCGATCGTCGCGTCCTCGACAAACAGATCCGCGACAACATCCGCGACTTCTCCCAGATGAAAAACATCATCGCCGCCGCCAGCTCCTCCGAACTCAAAACCGCCCTCGAAACCGGAAAACGGATCATCATCACCACCATTCAGAAATTCCCCTTCATCGTCGAAGGCATCGAAGACTTAAGCGATCGAAACTTCGCCATAATCATCGACGAAGCCCACTCCTCCCAAAGTGGACAAGCCGCCGACAAAATGAATGCCACCCTCGGCAGCGACAACGAAGAACCCGAAGACCTCCAAGACAAAATCCTCAAAGCAATGGACGGTCGCAAACTTGGTAAAAACGCCTCCTACTTCGCCTTCACCGCCGCCCCAAAAAACGCCACCCTCGAAAAATTCGGCCACAAAAACCCCGATGGAAAATTCGTTCCCTTCCATCTGTACTCCATGAAACAAGCGATTGAAGAAGGCTTCATTCTCGACGTACTCGCCACCTACACCACTTATCGCAGCTACTACGAAATCCAAAAATCCATCCAAGACAATCCCCTCTTCGACACCACCAAAGCCCAAAACAAACTCCGCGAAAAAGTCGAAAGCGACTACAAAACGATCGCCACCAAAGCCGAAGTCATGATCACCCACTTCACGGCACAAGTCTGGAAACCCAAAAAACTTAAAGGTCATGCCAAAAGCATGATCGTCACCCGCAACATCGAAGCCGCCATTCGCTACTTCCTTGCCATTCGCAAAATTCTATCCCGCGAAAACCTTCCCTTTGACGCGATCGTCGCCTTCTCTGGCAAAAAGACCGTAGACGGCATCGAACACACTGAAGACAGTCTCAATGGCTTCCCCAGCAACGACATCCCAAAGCAATTTAAAGAAGACAAATACAAAATCCTAATCGTCGCCAACAAGTTCCTCACCGGATTTGACGAGCCATTGCTCCACACCATGTACGTCGATAAAAAACTTCAATTCGTCGTAGCCGTTCAGACGCTATCCCGGCTCAACCGCTGTAACGACAAAATGGGAAAAACCGACACCTTCATTCTCGACTTCTACAACACCGTCGATGAGATCAAAAAAGCATTCGATCCCTTCTACACCTCCACATCGCTGAATCAACCCACCGATATCAACATACTCCACGACCTCAAAGAATCCCTCGATGGATTGGGTGTCTATAAATGGGATGAAGTCGAGCAATTTAACGATCGCTTCTTTAGCAATGCTGACGCCGATCAACTCAGCCCCCTCATCGATAGTGCAGCCGATCGATTTAGCCACGAACTAGAACTAGAAGAAGAAACCAAAATCGACTTTAAAATTAAAACCAAACAGTTTGTCAAAATTTACGCTCAAATGGCTTGCATCATTCCACATAACAATATCTACTGGGAAAAACTCTACTGGTTCCTAAAGTTTCTCATCCCAAAACTAATCGTCAAAGATCCAGAACGAGATCAACTCGATGAACTCCTTAACAGCGTTGATTTATCCACCTACGGACTAGAGCGCGTCAAACTGAACTATGCGATCGATCTCGATAGTGCCGCCTCCGAACTTGCCCCACAAAACCCCAACCCACGAGGTTATCGCGGCGATACTCCCCAGCAGGATCCCCTAGATGAAATCATCACTACCTTCAACGATCGCTTCTTTTCCGGCTGGGATGCGACCCCCAAAGAGCAACGTGTCAAGCTCGTCAACATTATGCGACATATCACGCGCAACCCTAATTACACCGATCAGGTCATCAATAACCAAGACGAGCAAAATCGACGTATCGCCCTAGAGCAAATCATTCAACAAGCGATTAATCAAGAACGACGTAGAGAACTTGACCTCTACAAGCACTACGCTTCCGACCCTGAGTTCAAACAAGCCTTTGATGCCAGCATTATGCAAATCCTTCTCCAAACTAATTCTCAACAACTAGAGAAACTTCTCGACTCAGCTTAGAGAAATCGCTCAACCTCAGCAGCCTACAGTTCTGACTCACGGAAGGACGATCGTTATCGACCTATTACAATCTGCGATCGTCTGACTTCGATCGTCGCGTCACACAACGTCAAAAAATCAATGCCCAATAACCAGAAACTAGTACAGATGCTAACCCTAACTAAGGAGAGGTTGGATTCCTAAGGAAGCCACGGGTATTGACGAAAATCAGGCGATCGTTTTTCGAGAAAGGCGCGTTTGCCTTCAGCCCCTTCTTCGGTCATGTAGTAAAGCATGGTCGCATTCCCAGCCAGTTCTTGGATTCCCGCTTGACCGTCACAGTCGGCATTGAACGCAGATTTAAGACAACGAATGGCGATCGGACTTTTCTCTAACACTTCCTGCGCCCATTGGATGCCTTCCGCTTCGAGATGGTCTATTGGAACAACGGTATTGACGAGTCCCATGTCTAGCGCCTCTTGGGCATTGTACTGTCGGCAGAGATACCAGATTTCCCGCGCTTTCTTTTGGCCGACGACCCGCGCCATATAGCTCGCGCCAAACCCACCGTCAAAGCTCCCAACCTTCGGCCCTGTTTGCCCAAAGATGGCATTGTCTGCCGCGATCGTTAGGTCACACAACAGATGCAGCACATGTCCCCCGCCGATCGCATAGCCTGCCACGAGCGCGATGATCACCTTAGGCATCGATCGAATTAGCTTTTGAAGATCTAAGACATTCAGACGTGGCATTCCCGTTTCATCAATGTAGCCACCGTCTCCGCGCACACTTTGATCGCCGCCGGAACAAAATGCGTATTTACCATCGGTATGGGGACCCGCGCCCGCGAATAGCACAACGCCAATGCGGGTATCTTCGCGGGCATTATTAAAGGCATCGAACAATTCAGTGATGGTTTTAGGGCGGAAGGCGTTGCGTTTGTGTGGGCGATTGATGACAATTTTAGCGATGCCGTCAGCCTTAAAATACTGAATATCTTCGTAATCCTTAACCACTTGCCAATCCATTTGCTATCCTATCCCTTATCTAATTTCCAGTTGTAGATCTTACGATTTTTTATAGGTCAGTTGCCAATTCTCAGGATTCTTTAGGGTATCCAAATCACCTTGAAGCCAGAGTTTCCAGGCCGATCGCGTTCGGATGTGATCAATCATTACAAAGCTATGATCGGGTGCCTTGATATCTTCGTACGCGGGACCATAGCGAGAAATCCGATCGCAGTAGACGCCGATCTGATTCACCCTCAATAATGCAGGCGATCGTTTTTGAACGGTTTTTGGCACGATGAAAACCCCAAAAACTTGATGTCGTCCTTCAAAGGGATGAACATACACCCGAGTGGCAGTGACGGTTTCTGCGATTCCAGCGGAGGTTAGGAAGTGTTCCACGTCGCAAACCGAATCTGCGTTTTGGATCAGGGGTTGGGCCGACAGCAGGATAAACCCGATCGCCATTATTAAACTCACTAAAAATTTTGTAGGGGCAAAAGGTTTCCGTCCGGTTCGCCAGCGTCTTACGTCCAAACCGATCGTCCCCCAACGCAACTCTCAATGATTCCCGGTTCGGCAGGATTTCGGGTTTTAATCCTAGACGCTGGCGAACCGGGTCAAAGCCATAGAACCCTACGGGATTTCGATTGGGATTCACCCATCGATCGCAGGATTACGCCGATTTCCACTTGGGAACGATGTTCGTCGTCCCGGCATAAATCGCTGTATCTCCTAATTCATCTTCAATTCGCAGCAATCGGTTGTATTTCGCAACCCGCTCACTGCGACTCAATGACCCTGTTTTGATCTGACCCGCACAGGTCGCAACCGCTAGATCGGCGATCGTCGTGTCTTCCGTTTCGCCCGATCGATGGCTGATAATCGATCGAAACCCGTTTCGCGCACCAAGGTTGATCGCATTTAAGGTTTCGGTCAATGACCCGATTTGGTTGAGCTTGATTAAGATGGAATTGGCAGACTTCTCATCAATGCCCTTTTGGAGCCGATCGACGTTGGTCACAAACAAATCGTCGCCCACGAGCTGAATGCGATCGCCAATTCGGGCTGTAAGCGCCTTCCAGCTTTCCCAATCTTCCTCGTGTAGCCCGTCTTCAATCGAGACGATCGGATAGTTTTCCGTCAGCTTCACCAAGTAATCAATGGTTTCAGCAGGCGTGTGCGCTTTGCCATCAAAGGTGTACATCCCATCTTTGTAGAATTCACTTGCCGCTACATCTAGCGCAATTGCCACTTCAGTGCCCGGTTTGTAGCCCGCTTTTTCGATCGCAATCATTAATAGGTCTAACGCCGCTTGGTTAGACTCTAGGTTCGGCGCAAAGCCACCCTCGTCGCCTACACCCGTCATTTGTCCTTTTTCCTTCAGCACCTTGCTCAAGGCATGGAACACCTCAGCGCCCCACCGCAGCGCTTCACGGAAGGTCGGCGCACCCACGGGCACAATCATGAACTCCTGGAAGTCCACGTTGTTGTCGGCATGAGCGCCGCCGTTAATCACATTCATCAACGGCACGGGCAACAGGTTTGCCATCGGTCCGCCAAGATAGCGATACAGCGGTAAACCCAAGGCTTCCGCTGCGGCTTTTGCGGTTGCAAGAGACACCGCTAAAATCGCGTTTGCACCGATATTTTTCTTGTTTGGGTCAGAATCTAAGCCGATCATGATGCGATCGATCCGTTCCTGTTGGAGCGCATCCATATCAAGAAGGGCAGGCGTAATCACCATTTCAACATTATCCACCGCCTTCAACACGCCATTCCCGCCATAGCGTTTGGGGTCGTGATCTCGCAGCTCATGCGCTTCAAACGATCCCGTCGAAGCACCACTCGGAACTTGAGCCAAACCCCTCGCACCACCACTTAAAATTACCTCTGCTTCAATGGTCGGACGTCCTCTCGAATCTAGGACTTCACGGGCAATGATCATTTCGATCGCAGTATCAGACGCATCAAACATACTCGTTCAACCTCTAGAGCGATAGGGTGTAGGCTCGGATCTATTGAATAATCCACCGCTACAATACGTTGGAATGGCCTATTGGGGAAGAACCCCTTAGGCAAGTCCCCCTAAAAGAAACGTCAAGAATCTGTTTTAGATTAAGGAGAAATTATGAGACTGCTACACACGATGTTGCGCGTCGGCAATCTAGATCAGTCGATTACGTTCTACACCGAACGGCTGGGCATGACCCTACTGCGCAAAAAAGACTATCCTGGCGGCGAATTTACCCTAGCCTTTCTAGGCTACGGGGACGAATCTGACCATACCGTGCTGGAACTGACTCACAACTGGGGTCAGGATCATTACGAACTGGGTGACGCCTACGGACATATTGCGATCGGCGTCGAAGATATCTACACAACCTGCGCCCAAATCAAGAGTCAGGGCGGTTCCGTCACCCGTGAACCCGGTCCGATGAAGCATGGCTCCACGGTCATTGCATTTATCGAAGATCCCGATCGCTACAAAATCGAACTTATCCAACTCAAGCGCTAGTCATCAAAACGCTAATCATCAAACAGACCACCAAACACTTCCTCTTCGAGATCCATACGCTGCTCCATCTGACGAAGAAAATATCCGGTGAGCATGGCAGACGCCAGCAAGCTTGAGAGATTTTCCTTGTCAGTTGTGACGCGCACGTTGAAAGACTCGTTTGGCAAAACACCGAGGAGTCCCTGGACGTTATGAGCAATGATCTGCTTAGCCTGCGGGCTAACTGATCGGGCCACCCGTTCCAAAACTTCAGGCGGCTGATGTTGCAAATATTTTAGGAGGGTATTGGCATCCATCGCCTCCACGTCACCTTTCAAGAAATTTACACCGTCTGAGTTATATGCCATGGGGACAGTCAGAAATGAAGTAACCGACATTGTAGCGAATTCAAGCCCTAAATACGGTAGTTCATTCGGGATCAATTCATCAACTCTTGCTCAAATCTTGTTCAAACCCCTATGGTCTTCATTTCCCATTCTCAATTCTTCACTTCTCCGTCAGCGCCCACGATCCATTCCAGTTTTCCGCTGGCGGGCTGGTGAGCCAGTGACGGCATCGTTCGACATGGAGCACCGAGGCTTGATCATGCCGATCGATTTCTAAGACCCGAGCAAATTTACCAATAGCCTTAGCAAATTGCCGATCAAGATAGCATTCTCGTGCCTTTTGGTACAGGTCAATCACCTGCTGCTTTTGGTCGGGGATCACCTCGGTGCGCAACCCCAACAGCTCATAAATCGCCACTGGTTTGGTTTTGCCTTTGACTCTAATAAAATCCAACTCCCGCGCCCAGATGCGATCGGCGCAAGGGCGATAGGTCGTTTCGCTGATCACAATGTCGGTCCCGTAGAGTTTGCTGCTACTTTCTAATCGTGCGCCTAGGTTGACCCCATCGCCGATCGCCGTAAATTCCATCCGTTTGCTGGATCCCATGTTGCCGCTGATGACGGTATCAGAATTGATGCCAATGCCGATTTTGATGGGGACTTTTTGGGACTTGGCGCGGTGTTGATTGAATTCAACGAGGCGGTGACGCATATCTATGGCGGTTTGGACGGCCATCCATTGATGATCGTCAAGGGGTAAGGGCGACCCAAAGACCGCCATAATCGCGTCGCCGATGTATTTATCCAGGATGCCTTTATGGTCAAAAACGGCGTCCACCATCACCTCGAAGTATTCATTTAGCATCTCGACTACTTCTTCGGCGGCTAGGGTCTCGGTCATGGTGGTGTAGCTGCGAATGTCAGAAAACAGAATAGACACCTCCTTACGATCGCCGCCCATTCGGGCTGCATCCGGATTTTCGAGAAGCTGCTCGGCTAACTCCTGGGTCATGTAGCGATACATGGTTGTTTTCAGTCGTTTGGCGTCGCTGATGTCGTCCATCACCACAAGTGCCCCGAGAATATGGCTTTCGTCGTCGGGGGACGCGATCGTATTTATAGACAGGTTGACGCAGTGCTGTCCGCCACCTTGGATAGCGATGAGCGTTTGTTCGGGGTAGTATTGTTGGCGATCTTTTTCGCTGGGGTTGAGGGCATTGCTGATCCAGCGGCGGAAATTAGCGCGATCGACGCGGATGAGGTGGGTGATTTCTTGGCCTGCTAAACTAATGGTCTCATCGCAGCCGAGGAGTCGTTTGGCGCTTTCGTTGGCGGAGATGATTTTGCCCGTGGGATCGGTGGAAATGACGCCGTTGGAGAGCGATCGCAAAATATCGCGCTGAAGCTGTTCCTGCTGCTTGATAGTCTCAAACAGTCGGGCATTTTGCAATGCGACGCCTGCTTGGATATTGAAGGTGTGCATGAACTCTTGATCGCTGCCATTGAAGCTTGCTTGCCAACAGTCTGGCGCTTGGGGCCAATCGCGGGAATCATAGGCTAGATATTCGCCTTGTTTGCGTTTGTTAACGAGCTGCGTGACGCCAATCAGGTCGCCTTCAGGGTTATAAACGGGCATACACAGCAGACTACAGGTCCGGTAGCTGGTTTCTTGATCCGTTCGCTTGGCGGTTTCAGCGCCCGGTTGGTCATAGAGATCGAATGAAATATTAATCGGTTCCCCGGTCTCGGCCACTTTTCCAGCAAATCCAGTGCCGATTGGAATACGAACTTCTTTTTCAGCGCCATTGGCCACCGGAATGCGAGTCCAGATTTCATGGTTATCTTCATCAATTAACCACAGGGTGCTGCGATCGGCGTGCATAAGCTGTTTGGCTTCGGTCATGACGCGCTTTAAGGTTTCGCCCAGATCTAAGCGGCTTTGGCTTAGGGATTGGGTGGCTTTCGTAAGGGCCTGGGCGGCGCACTGACGCTGAGCAGCAATGTAAAACGAGCGAGAGGATTCTAAAATCAGGCGAATGCAGGGCGTAAATTCGCGAAAAATAGTTTCGTCTGAGGAGCTAAATCCCGCATAATCAATCCGATTTTCCAGAGCATCCATGGGATTGCTCTCCAGACTGAGCTTGTTGATCAACTGAATGACGGCCACCAATTCACCTTTATCTGAGAGGAGGGGCAATGTCAACATCGTGTAGGTGCGATAGCCTGTCTTTTCGTACTGCTGTTTGGCTTGCTGCGATCGGGGATCGTCAAAAAAATCAAAGGGAATGTTGACAGGCTTAAGCGTTTGGGCCACTTCTCCAGCGATGCCTTGGTCCGTGGGAATTCGGATTTCCCGCGATCGTCCGTTGTTGCCAATGACGGTGGTGTAGAGTTCGTTTTTGGCCTCGTCAAGCAAATAGATGGTCGTGCGATCGGCGCTGAGCAGTTCTCCGGTTTTTTCGGTGATGGAGTTCAGCATCTCGTCCAGAATCGAATCAAATCCCTGCATATCGAGCAATGACAGCGTTTGATTGACGATGCGAAGTTTGTATTCGACTTCGTGGACCACTTCCCGGAAGCGATCGGGCGTAAGAGCCGTAAGAAAGGACGAGAAATGATTGCTGGAGAGCGTTAGAGCACCCGATAGAGGCGAGGGAGTCTGATTCATAGCAAGACAAGAATACCGGGGAGACGAACAGATTCACCGTTGTTTTAAAGATACCCATGTTTTAAGAGAACCAAGCGAACAGTGAAGCTATGGACTGAATCGGTCAGAATCCTTCACGGCCTCAAAAAACAAGGGGATGAACATCCAGTAGGCCGATCGTTTGTAACGATCAAGCCTCAACTGATGGGTTCATCCCCTTATTATATTCTTTTAGATAACAAAGCAAGCGATCCCAATCAGGCGATTTGCTTCAATCGCCCTAACTTCAATCGCCCTAGCTTTAATCGCCCTAGCTTTAATTGTCCTAGTCTTTAATTGTCCTAGTGTGGTTTGTTCGACGCGATCGCGCTCGCCATCATTGGCAGTGTTGCGACATCAATCGGAGAGGTTGCTGGAACAAAGCTCGGGATTTCGACCTTGCTGTCCTGCTTGGTGAGCTTGTTGTACAAGCGCTGGGTATTGGGGAAGTTGGCCGCAGGCAGGGTGAGGTAGCGGTTATAGGGCACCACATCTTCCCCAAACGCCTGAGCGTATTCAGGACTGCCGACCATGGAATTCACGAAGCCTTTCAGACCTTGGGTGGCTAAGATCTGGTTGTACTTGCGAATTTCTGACTGGTCGAGCGGCGCACGGCCCAAGAAGTGTTTGGTCCCAAGCTCAATGACCTTGGTGTTTGGATAGGGCGTGTAGAACTCCTTGATGTAGAGCTTTGAGCTACCAAGGTTTTCCACAAACTCTCTGAGGGTGATTTCGCCATTGCGCAGTCGGCTTTCCAGGGACACAAATTCCTGTTCGGCCATATAGGGTGCAAT
>JAYVVL010000221.1:0-4310 GCA_043787035.1 Synechococcales cyanobacterium | reverse complement strand
TTAAGGACTTAGGCGATCGCGCTGAATGTGCCGAATTATCTGGCGCGATCGCCACCAACTCCACGGACCCGCCAAGATTCCCGCTATTTCCAGTAGGGTTAGCCTTAATGGATAGGCCCGATCGCCACCGACCCAGAACATCAGCCGTTTTAGATAGTGAATGGGCAAAAAAATCAGCACTGTCGGTAGAACTCGCACATCCCGATCGCATGTCAATACTGTGAGGTGATAAGCAAAATTGCCTTTACCGTAACTAAAGACTTGATTTTTCAACGCCGCCATCGTCGATCGATGTTGGTGCCACCCCCAGGCATTGGGTTCGTACAGCAGAGTGTAGCCAGCTTTCAGCACCCGATAAAACCAATACAAATCTTCGCCGCCTCCCGTAGGCATCCCAGGGCCGAGAACCACATCCAGATTCCCTACGCGCGGATCCTGTAGCAGCGATCGCCGAAATGCTAGATTTGCCGTTGCTCCGAGTTCCCATGTGGGCACCGCTAGCCACCGATCGCAAAACCATGTCTGTCCGACTTCAAAACTCGCAAACCCTCGACCTAACCCGCCATTGCCATACCGTTCAAAAATCTGCTGCGATCGCGTTTCAAGTTCTAGCGGCAGCAAATTTCCTGTCACCACCGCAACGTCCGATCGCCCCAATGGCGCAATTAATCGCTCTAGCCACAGGCTTGGCACCGTAACATCATCATCGACGCTAACAATAATATCGCCCTGACTAACGGAAAACCCTGCATTTCGAGCAAAGGATCCACCCGGACGCAGTTCAGCCAGATACCGAACATAGGGAAACTGGGCCGAAAATTGCGCGACGATCGGAGGCGTCATGCCTGAATTAGGGCGATTGTCGATAACCCAAATTTCAACCGTACGATCGGTTTTTTGCTGGACTAGATGGGTCAAACACCTCGCTAAAGCCTCAGGTCGATCGCAAGTTGCAACCACAATCGACACCGAAATATCAGGAGGAAGCGGCGGGGATTCGATCGGTTTGCTCCAGGTTTGCTGTGCGATCGCTGCTTCAATTTGTGAGACATCTACCGATTCAAACTCGTTCGTAAGATCAAACCAACACACTGGAATCCCCTGAAAAAGAGCAAATACCCGAACTTGGTTTACCCGAAGAACGTCTACCAATGGCTGCAACGGTTGTGATAGCTCAATGGTTCGGACAGCGATCGGGTCATCCGATGGCCAAGCGACGTGGCGCGAGGTAGGCACGGCCATAGTTTTCTCTCCTAAACCAGAGTTTCTCCTGCACTCTTCTAATCCTGCATTAAAATAGGCACAGACATGAAATTAGAACCTAATAGACTTAGGGTGCAGCGTATCTTGGTAGGCACAACATGACGAGCCGAGTCGAGCTAAGGGAGCTTGAACTATCCCAACATCGTGTCCTGTCGGCGCAGAGTCATCATGCGTTGGACTGTTCAATAGACGATCTTGCCCCGATTCGGACCCTATTGCGGTGGCATGGCACGCCCCTCGGAATGGTGGATACCCCAACGATCGATCGCGTTTTGTCGGATGCCTTTCCCTACTACAACGGCTCCCTCTATGCTGAACTCATTCGCAACAGTCTGACCCAAAATACACCGGATGCTCATCCCCACAGGTGGCGGATTCAAAACGCACTGAATGCGTCTCTCCCAGCGACTCAAAGCGATCGCACAATAACGGTTGCCTATTGTTTTTCAGATAGTGCATCCACCGATCGCAGCAATCGCACGGCTTTAATCGAAAGTCTTCTGAATCAAACCCATCCACATCTTCAGATTTTACTAATCGAATATGGAACTCATGATTTAATGATCGATTCTGCAACCCTGCGTGCGTTTGGCCATTACGCTAACGTGGAGTACTATGCGATCGCTCAACTGGATCTCGAAGCGGCACAACAGGCCGCACTAGATAAATGTTCGGGCGATTTGATGAGTTTTGTAGACGATCGGACGGTGTTTGATTCGGGCTGGGCAGCGGCCACGGCGCGGTTATTCGATCGGAATCCATCCGTCCGTTTCATGACAGGCTTGACGCTTCCCCTCGATCTCTCTGCTCCCAATCAAGTCCCGTACGAAAATCTTTATGGTCTCGCCTGTGGATTTACGCGGCAATGGATTCAGTGGACAACCCCGCCAAGCACAACCTCGCCAAGCTGGATAGAACTGGGCGTGATGCAATACGGATCGCCCCTAAACCTCGTCATTCATCGAGATCTCATTCAAGGTCCGCACCAATTTTCCTGGTCCGGAATGACTCAAGCCCTGCTTCAAGGCGAAATCCTCGTCTATGAACCGCGATCGATCGTTCGCCTCCGTCTTCCCGAAACCCCCGCCCAAATCGAACAGGCCATCGAAGAGGGAATGCGATCGTTTTATACCTACCTCCGCACGAGCACCCGCCGCCATCGGGCGCTACGATTCCAGTTCCTAACATTGGGTCTCTGGAAGCTCACCCGAGTCCTAGGGGCCTGGGTCGAAACCTACGGACTCCCGAGACGCTGGTTCACCGCCGAACTCCGCGCCATCTTCACTACCCTCAAATCTCCTCTAAAATCCTATCTAATCAAAATTTCCCTTCCCAAGGAGGATTTGGGGGGATCGCATTTAAATCAATTCCCTAGCCTAAAAACCGCCGAAGTCTTTACGCTAGAACTCTCCCAGCCGATCGCAACGCTTTACGCTCCCGACTCAAATTCCATTCGTCTTTACATCAAATGGTGCGATCGACTGCTGGGCTATGTCAGTATTGATCATTATGGCAAGCCCGTTGGCATCGATCGCATTGTGGATACCTTAGTCGATCAGTTTCTTCCAGAGATTCTTGCCATTCCGTTTCCGAATCATCCTAATTCTGTGTGGCAAGCTTCAGAGCAAGCCATTTCTCAGTACTTCGCTCAAGTAACCAAACCGATCGCTCCTATTGCTAAACTCGTCCCACTTCCCAATACCGTCTCTGTTAGCATTATTATCCCAACCTGCGATCGCCCAGACGATTTGCGGCATTGTCTCACTCATTTACAACAGCTCCAAACCCAGCGCCCGATCGAAATCATCGTCGCCGACAACCGTCCCCTCAAAGGCATCACAGCTAAGGTTCTGAAGGATTTCCCTAGGGTGAAACTCATTGAAGAACCCCGCGTGGGGAGTTCCTATGCGCGGAATGCGGCGATCGCGGCTAGCCAGGGAGATCTCGTAGTGACCATTGATGATGATGTCACGGTGCCCTCTGACTGGCTGGAAAAATTGATTGCCCCGTTCAATCGCCCAGAGGTCCTATCCGTGTGTGGGGGCGTGTTGCCGTTAGTGTTGGATACGCCTGCACAGTTGATGTTTGAAGATTTGAAAGGGGGATTGTGCTTTGGGTTTGAGCGTAAGGAGGTGGATAGAGCATGGCTGGATTCATTTCAAACCGGGATGCCGCCGATTTGGGAGCTAGGCGTGTCGGCGAATGCTGCCTTTCGATCGACGATTTTCGCTGATCCGGCAGTGGGTCTTATGGAAGAAGCCCTCGGCGCGGGAACGCCAGCAGGAGGGGCAGAAGAGAACCATTTTGCCTACAAAATTTTGCGATCGGGTGGAACGATCCTCTACGACCCTAGTGCTTACGTCTGGCACCATCACCGCCGCACCCTCAGAGCCTTTTATCGCCAGGTACAAGGACAGATGGTAAGTTGCCCTGCCCTCAACCTCACTTTGTGGCTCCAAGAAGGCGACCTGCGGGGGCGACAGCAGTTGCTCATCCACATGCCGAGATACTTTTGGCAATGCTGGCGCGATCGGATATTAGGCCGCAGTAAAATGCCTTGGATTATCCTGTTTTATGAATTTAAGGGATACCTGATTGGGTTCTGGGGATATTGGGAAAGCCAACGCCTCGTGAAACGCCAGGGAAGAAGCGATCGGTATATTTCAGTCAACCATCGGTCGATTTAGTATGATTCATCCTCCTATGTCAAGACACCGCATCAAAATCCCGTTCACCCGACGGCAACTGATCTATTATTGGGATTTGCTCTTCGAGTTGGTGGGGCGCGACCTTAAGATTTTGTACAAGCGATCGCTGCTTGGAGTGGCTTGGACCCTGATGAGTCCGTTGCTCCAACTTCTCGTGTTTTCAGTGGTGTTTCAGCAAATCTTAAAAACAGGCGATGGAATTGCTCACTATTTATCCTATGCCTTTAGCGGACTGTTGATTTGGAACTGGACCCAGAGTGCGTTGTTTCAGGCAACAGGATTGATTACTGGAAATCGTCCACTCATTCGTCAACCCAATTTTCCGGTACCGATGCTTCC
>JAYVVL010000220.1:0-4312 GCA_043787035.1 Synechococcales cyanobacterium | reverse complement strand
TCAGACACTTCTGACTCACCAAAGAGAGCGTTGTAGACAAAACCCGCAATCACCGCACCTAGAATCGGCGCAACCCAAAATAACCAAACCTGTCCAAGCAGTTCACCACCGACGAAGATAGCCGGACCTAAGCTGCGCGCCGGATTGACTGACGTATTGGTAATCGGAATGCTGATCAGGTGAATCAAGGTCAATGCAAGCCCGATCGAAATCGGTGCAAATGTACCTGCTGCACGTCGATCGGTTGAACCCAAAATCACCAGCAAAAAGAAAAATGTCAGCAGCACTTCAATCATGAAGCAGATTCCCATCGGGTATCCTCCCGGAGAGTGTTCCCCGAATCCATTCGTCGCCAACGGATTCGATCCTGCTAAGCTAAATCCTGCTTTACTCGATGCTGTCAGAAACAACACTCCGGCAGCAGCAACTCCGCCTAAGACTTGTGCCACAACATAGGCGAGCAAATCTTTTCCGCCCCGAAACCGCTTCGCGACGAACAATCCAATCGACACCGCAGGATTGAAGTGTCCACCGGAAATACCACCTACTGCAAACGCCATTGTGAGGACTGTCAGACCGAATGCAAGGGACACACCCACTAAACCAATTCCAAGCGGGAAAGATGTGTTTTCACCGATTTTTGTTGTATCTGCGGTGTAAGCTGCTGCGATTACTGCACTACCGCAACCACCAAAGACTAACCAGAATGTACCGAGAAACTCAGCAGCACAGCGTTTTACAAGCGTCATTTTAAAGGCTCCTTGAATCGAGTAATCATAGATTGTTGCTGTGGATTACAGCGTTCAGGCTGAGAAGTGAGAGTTTCTAAAAGTAAGGCTGCGATCGCCGGGTCATCTTCAATCAATAAAATTTTCATTCATATCGCGTATTTGCTTGCTAAAGATGCTTTTCCTGGAGAAGTCATCAAGAGAAAGTAAGCATTTTTCACCGCTTATTCAGAATTTGTATTACAGTACCATAAAATTTCATACTGCATAAACATCTACAGATTGAAGATTGATAGATGTTCTTTGAGGAAAGATATTTCGAAGGTTGGAAAGGTTAGTAAAAAGCTTTTATCACAAAATGTGGACACAGATTGAGCGATTTAGTAGCACTATGGGTCCATAGCATTATGGTGCTACTAAATTGTTTATATCAAAGCCGAATGAAGTAGCACTGCCTGCTTCTGGCAAGTTGGAACAGGTAAAGATGCATTCTTTTTTAGAAATCACCTGAAATTAGTAGGCATTTCCCGATTTACGATGCAACACAGCCGTCACACCCGTAGGCTCGATCACCGATCCAGTATTCACCACCGCATAGATCAACCAATGATCGCCGCAATCCATCCGGTTTTCCACCGTGCATTCTAGATACGACAGCGCATCTTTCAAAATTGGATTGCCATTGCGTGCTGTGTCGGTTTCGAGTTCGGCAAAGGGATCGCTGTTGGACGCAGTTGTCTTTAAGAATCTTCGGCGTAGATTTTTCCCTTCCTTCAACACATTCAGCACGAACTGATCGCCGCTGTGATCCATCACATTTTCCGCCGCATCTTTTGCTATTGAAACGGTCAATCCGGGCGGATTAAACGTCGCTTGAGACACCCACGACGTGAGAATCGCCGCCTTAGTATCCCCGCGCTGAACGGTAGCGACACAGAGAGATCCTATGACCCGGCCCATCGCTTGCTCGGTTCGATCGGCAATTGATTCGGTCAGGACTGTTTGCTTGGAGGCCCGGTCCTTATGGCTTTTACGCAGCGCTTTTGCGAACTCTATCCCGGCGGTTTCACAGGTCCCAAGCACATCAGGCGTGGGCGTAAACTTACAGCGCAATGTCTCAAAGCCCAGCGGATATCCAGCATTCAGCAGCTTCGACTCCAGCACATCCACCGCCTCACCACTCCAGCCATAGGACCCAAAAACCCCCGCCAACTTAGTCTTCGATGCGCCCGACAGAATTAATCCCAGCGCCGTTTGTATTTGGGTCGGTGCGTGACCGCCGAGGGTGGGGGAACCAATGATAAATCCATCGCAGATTTCTATTGCGGCGGTGATTTCATCAGGGGGTGCAATTTCGCAGTTCAGGGACATGACTTGAACATCGGTCTCGCTCAAGCCTTGGGCTATTGCATTGGCCATCAACCCGGTGTTTCCGTAAGCAGACGTATAGAGCAACGCAACGGACAATGCCTTCTGAGTCTGCGCTTCACACCAATCGCGGTAGTCCATCATCAAACGGCTAACGCTATAGCGAACCATCGGCCCATGACCGGGGGCAAACAGTTTGATTGAGAACCGAGCCACTTTGTCTAATGCATCTTCGATTTGTTTGGATTGGGTCGCGTGATTGCAATCGAAATAGTAAGCGCGATCGTCTTGGAGTGCTTTCCAGTTTTCATCTAGAACCTCATCGCCGCAAACATGAGACCCAAATAACTTATCAGAAAATAACACCTTCGTTGCAGAATCGTACACGCACAATCCATCGGGATAACGCGGCGTAGGCTTCGTCATAAACTTCAGCTCATGTCCCTCACCGAGATCAATCACATCGCCTGCACGAACCGAAACGATCGGTAGTTCTTGATCTGGAAACGCGGCTTTGAGGATATTTGCCGCTGGGTAAGAACAGACAATTTTTGCCCGATAAGCAAGAGGAAGAAGTGCTTTCAGCGTTTCAATTCGGTTGGGATTAACATGATTGAGAACGATGTAATCAATTTGTTGATAGTATTCGTGTTCCTGTAATTCTTCAATGAACATTGCAGTAAACGATCCACCGGGCGGATCGATTAGTGCCACTTCTCGCGCTTGAATTAGATAGGTATTGACGGTCGTCCCTTTGCCCTTTGCATATTCTGCTTCAAACCGAAGTTGGTCCCAAGTCCGCGATCGAAGCGCCAAGGTTTGGGGTGCAATTTCAGTGATTTGAACATCACGGGGACGAGTAGCAGTAGGCATAGGGCATTCCGATAGGTTGGATGGATTTAGATAGATTAACCAATTACGAAAGGGCAAATAAAATCTGCCCCTACGGGAATAGTCCGTCATTCATTACATCAATAATGATTTCCGACCTTGCGATGGTGGACGGCGGTTAATGCCTCCGAATTGGATAATCGACCCAGATCCACCGTGGCATACACTAACCAATGATCGCTGCACTCCATTCGAGTTTGCACCTTACATTCCAAATACGCCAACGCTTCAGTCAAAATTGGGGAGCCGTTCTGAGCCATCTGAATGTTCACGCCGTCAAAACGATCGCTACCCGGTACAAATCGTTTTAGGAAATGCTTCATCAGATTTTGATAGCTGCCCTCTTCCAACACGTTCAACACAAACGTATCACCCACGCGAACTAAAGATTCGATCGCTCGATCTTTCGCTACAGCAATGGTGAGACCTAACGGTTTGAAACTCGCCTGCGCAACCCACGAGGCCAGCATGGCACTGCGATTGTCACCCTTTTGCGCCGTCACAATATAAAGTCCGCCGCTCAAACGACCCAAGGCTTTGTCTAAATCGTTGTCAATAGACTTCATCTGCTTGACCGCCCGATCGCGGGTGAGCCATTGGCCAATATCCGTACCCGATTCTTCACACAGTTGATAGACCGCTTTACTGCTGCCATCGTCGAGCTTAATCGGCGGGAAGCCTGCGGTGAGTCCAGCTTCTTGGAACCGAGTTTGCAAGGTCGCAACGGGTTCGTCATTGCCACCGCCCGATTCGCACAGGCCGTAACTTTGCTTGCTGTTGGACGTCGCGACAATGGTACTCAAAGCAATGGCGATCGTGTCATTGTCTTGAGGCGGCATGATGATGATGATGCCGTTAGCCAACTCGACCGCGTAACGGATTTCGGTGAGGTCGGCGGTGGACAAATCAATGGATTCCACCAAGACGTCAGTTTTCAAAACGCCATTGGCCAAGTATCCCGATAGCTGATCCGCATCGCCATATTCAGATGCATAGAAAATCGCAACGTTCTTCGACGCCTTAGCTTTTTCGCTACTCCACGTTTGGTAACGACCCACCAGTTCGTCTAGATTGTGCTGAATCAACGGACCGTGACCCGTTGCTATTGTCTTCACTCCTGGCAGGCTATTCATCCGTTTGATCGCACCCAACACCGACTTCGCATTTGGACCCATTAGGCAATCGTAATAGACCCGGTAATCTGCCGAAATCAGTTCCAGATCTTCGTCATAGGTTTGGTCATCACAATAGTGCATCCCAAATGCATCGCAGGTGAAGAGATGCTGCGTTGCCGCGTCGTAGGTAAAAATCGTGTCAGGCCAGTG
>JAYVVL010000219.1:0-4346 GCA_043787035.1 Synechococcales cyanobacterium | reverse complement strand
TAAAATCCTAAAACCAAATCTAGCTAAAGAACTTAAGGATTTTATGCTGTATTTCACATCCTATTTTTGAGCTAATTTAATTTATGGATAGGTCTATTAAAGAGCCTTCTTCGATCATTTCAACAATTTTATAAAATCGACGATAATTTAGCAATAGGTTTGAGCAATCAAATAGTTAGATTTTGCCAGCTTGAGGATTATCGAGCGTCGCTAGATCAGGAGAGAATATTTAAAGTAATTATTAAATTATTACTAGATGAGAAGCCAGTTATTTTATGGAGAATATTGTCATCCTTTTTTGAAATTGCTACACCACAAGAACTATACTTTTTAAAAAACCTTATTGACGTAGATAACTATTCCTCAGACGATGTTTCATGGAATGATTCTGGACAACTATTTTCTAGTGCAATGGAGTCCGAATATCTGTCCTGGGCAAAAAACAATTCCACCGTTCGCACACCATTTCTTTGTCTATTTTTTCCCATCTTAGAAAAGAATGAGGATGGAACCTATCAGTGGCATTCAGCAACTTCAAAGATGGCTGAAGCGTTTGGCACTGTTAAGGAATTTCGTGAAGCCCTATCTACTCGTCTTCAACCATCATCATGGTCTGGTTCAATCATTCCGTATCTAAAACAATATTTGATACCCTTGAAAGAATGGTATGAACATCCCGTACAAGAGATACAGTCCTGGGCAAGAGATACACACCGTACACTAGAGAGAGAGATCGAAAGAGATCGGCAGCAGGAAAGCAGAAATTAAGTTGCTACTCTTGAGACGCTACTTACTTGTATGCGATCGGTGAAAGGTACCTGCTAACGTTGCACAATAGTTTCTACCCAGCTTACTTCAGAGTTTCTTCATGTCTGCCACTGCCCTGCCTGCCACTGCTACACTTCTTTTTTCCTGCCCTGATCAAAAAGGCTTAGTTGCTAAATTAGCCAATTTCATCTATGCCAACGGGGGCAACATCATTCACGCGGACCAGCATACGGACTTCTCCGCCGACTTATTCCTCACCCGAATCGAGTGGCAGTTAGACGGCTTTAATTTACCCCGATCGGTGATTGAGCCTGCATTCAGCGCCATTGCAACGCCTATGGGTGCGACGTGGACCATTCACTTCTCAGACGTCAGGCCGCGTCTGGCGATTTGGGTCAGTAAGCAAAACCACTGTCTGCTCGACTTATTGTGGCGACATCAGGCGGGAGAACTCAACGCCGACATCCCGCTGATCATCAGCAATCATCCCGACCTCAAAGCGATCGCCGATCAATTTGGCATCGACTACCACCACATCCCCATCACTCAAGACACCAAAGCCCATCAAGAACATCATCAGCTCGAACTGCTGCGTCAATACAACATCGATCTCGTCGTGCTAGCGAAATACATGCAGGTGCTCTCGGCTAATTTTGTTCAGCAGTTTCCCCGAGTGATGAATATTCACCATTCATTTCTCCCCGCCTTTGCCGGAGCCAATCCCTATCAACGCGCCTACGATCGCGGCGTCAAAATCATCGGCGCAACGGCCCACTACGCCACGCCCGATCTTGATGAAGGTCCGATCATCGAGCAAGACGTGATTCAAGTGACGCACCGAGATGTAGCCGCTGACCTCGTACGCAAGGGCAAAGATCTCGAACGGCTGGTGTTATCGAGAGCTGTGCGATCGCATTTACAGCATCGGGTGCTGGTCTATGGCAACCGCACGGTGGTATTTGCGTAGATTGCGGATTAGCCCTAACGCTGGTAGTCGCCGGACTTGCCTCCGGTTTTCTTCAGTAGTGCGATCGCCCGAATTTCCATGCCTTTATCCAATGCCTTAGCCATGTCGTACAACGTCAGCGCCGCTATTGACACCGCCGTCAGCGCCTCCATTTCAACCCCCGTTTCGCCCTTGATCCGCACCGTTGCGGTAATCCGGAATCCTGGAATCGACGGGTCGGGTTCGATTTGCACCTCTATTTTTTGAATCGGCAGGGGGTGGCAGAGGGGAATCAGGGTCGAGGTTTGCTTAGCCCCCATGATTCCTGCAAGGCGGGCGGTGCCGAGGACGTCGCCCTTCGGACTGTTCCCAGCCAAGATGGACGC
Source organism: Synechococcales cyanobacterium (assembly GCA_043787035.1). Classification (GTDB taxonomy): domain Bacteria; phylum Cyanobacteriota; class Cyanobacteriia; order Leptolyngbyales; family Leptolyngbyaceae; genus JAAFJU01. The sequence goes on along the minus strand of JAYVVL010000219.1, from coordinate 2,246 downwards.
TAGGGTCGATTGCTGCATCACCACTTCCCCCTGGGCGATCGCTTCGCGGGCGGTGATGCTTTTGTCGGAGATATCTACCATTTGGGCTTGACCTTGAGGGTCTAGATGCGTGAGACCAGACGCGGAAGTAAGATCATCTGAGGAAAAACTTTGCATTTTCAGAGGAGGTGTGGTAGTTTTAAATACGTGAGCAGGGGCTTGTAGCTCAGTGGATAGAGCATCTGGCTACGGACCAGAGGGTCAGGGGTTCGAATCCCTTCAAGCCCGTCACAATCATAGGGGAGCGAGTGTAATACTTGCCCCTTTATTTTTGACTACTGATTGATTTTACGAGCGTGATACCATCACTTTAACCCCCTTGCTTTTGACTATGCGACGTTTTCCTAGACAGTTAGCCGTCTCCTCACTCCGATCGATTGGTCGTTTGGGACTGATTTCTGGGTTGACTTTATTGGCGATCGCGCCTTCGGTTACGGCTCAGACGCAGGCTGCCAAACAGTGGAAAAAACCCGCACCGATTACAGCTCCAGCAGGCGAAGGTCTAGAAGACTTACTTAAGAGTGCTCGACAGCAAGTTGATGCTAAAAACTATCCAGCCGCCTTAGCGCTTTACGAGCGGGCTTCAATGTTGGATGGAAAGAATGCTCGTATTTATTCCGGGATGGGCTATCTCCACGCTAGCCAAGGCAATTACCAGGCTGCCGTCCAAAACTACCAGCAGGCGTTAAGGCTAGACCCAAAAGAGGCTGACTTTCAGTATGGGTTAGGCTTCAGCTACGCGAGTTTGGGACAGCCGGACAATGCGATCGTCGCTTACCGTAATGCGCTTGCCACAAATCCACGCCATCTGAACTCAAATTTAGGGCTAGCGTTTTTGCTGCTTCAGCGTCAGCAATACGATGCAGCCACCCTGATCTATCAGCAGGTCCTGAAGGTTGACTCGCGGAACATGGCGGCTCGCGAAGGCATTGGGTTTGTGCTGCTGGAGCAACGAAGACCCGACGATGCAATTAATGTTTTGCAACGGGCGCTGGGGTTTGATACGAAGTCCAGTCGGGCGCATTTGGGGCTGGGGTTGGCGTACTTGATGAAGGGAGATAAGACTAATTCCCTAAAGTCTCTAGACCAAGCGGCGCGGCTTGACCCTCGTAATGTTGGGATTCAGCTTCAGCTTGGGAAAGTTTACGAGAGCATGGGTGATAGCGATCGGGCACTCTCGACCTATCAACGAGCGCTAACGCTAGATAATCAGACTTCGGAAGCTTACCGTGCCATCGCTGACCTTTACTATACCCAGGGTGACTACGGCAACGCTGCAAGCCAATACCGTGAGGTCACACGTCTAGATAGCAACAATGCAGAAGGCTTCTACTGGCTTGGCAAAACCTATCAGTCCCAAAATAACCGATCGGACGCTGAGCAAGCCCTGCGTAAAGCAAAGGATCTATATAAGTCACAAAATGCAGACGATGGTATCCGTAAGGTTGATGCGGCACTAGAACAATTGAAATAGTAGACCTGTTGGATATCAAACCTGCCCCTTAAAGATTCACCCTTCGTTAAAGTTCGGGTTAATTTTTTGGGGGAATATCTGAATGGGTCGATCGCCTTGTGAAGGGATCGGGAACGCTAAGTCGAGTGTTTGGGGTTTAAGTTTTAGCTTGTCCTTTTACACACTCTATTTAAAGTACTCAATCTACTTTAGAACGGTGTTTTTCATGAATTCTATTCCCCCGCTGCAACCGACTGCGATCGGCTTTAGCCTTGCCAATGCCCATGCCTTGGTTCAGGCTGCTGGACTCGCCTATCACCCGCCTAATGAGGTGACTGCCCAGGCATTGGCGTGGGGATTTAGGCATTGCAAACTATTGGATTCAGGGCCAACGCAGGGCTACGTGATGGCGAATGAACGTGCCATTGTCGTGAGCTTTCGGGGCACCCAAGGGAAGGACCTCAGAGACTGGATTACGAATCTGGATTTCGATCGGATTGAGACGCCAAATGGAATGGTGCATTGTGGGTTTAATAAAGCGGTCGATCGCGTGTTTGAAGATCTGCTTCTAGCGGTGATCAAGTTTCGCACCCAGGGTCAGGCGCTTTTTTTGACGGGCCATAGTTTGGGCGGCGCACTGGCAACCCTAGCGACGCTGCGGCTGGTAAATGCTGGACAGTCGGTGGCGGGTTTGTATACCTTCGGGTCGCCGCGTGTGGGCGATCGCACCTATTTCGATCGGTTTAATACGGCG
>JAYVVL010000218.1:0-4397 GCA_043787035.1 Synechococcales cyanobacterium | reverse complement strand
GAAACGGGGCCGCGTGACTGTTCAGCATACATGGCGCGGAGGACGAGCGCCGGATCGACCCACTGATTTGCGTACTTTAAGCCCCAGTGAAGGTGTGGACCCGTGGTGCGTCCGCTCATGCCTACCCGGCCAATGCGCGATCCGGCGGTAATGGTTTGGTTTAGATAAATCTTTGTATCGCCTTCGCTATCGATGATGTACTGCCCTTGCGCGTCTCTTCCCGCTTTGCCCAGCATGTGGCAATATACGTGTTCCCACTGTCCAGATTCAATGACTACTGATGTTCCGCAGGACGAATTGTCCGACACCTCAACCACTTTTCCGGTCCACCAACTGCGAATGTAGCTGCCTTGGGGCGCGGCCATGTCGAGTCCCCGGTGAAACTGCGAACTGCTTCCGGTACCATCAGGCGACGATCGATAGCCAAAGGGCGATGTGTAGGCTTGGAAGTTTTCCACCGGAAACGATGCGCCTTGCCAATTGCTTCCGGTGGCAATTTGGTTAGCATCAAAGGCTTGGACCGGGTGACTCAGGAGGGCAAATCCGATCGCCGTTAGAAGACCTAGAGAGATACTCACGATGCGCAGGCGTAGAACCCGCAGCGATAACACGGACTTTAGGAGAGGAGAAATGACATCATTCATAATTTTTGGGGGTTACGGTCAACAATGGCCAAATGCTTTGCTCAAGATCAATCCAGTAAAATCAAACGGTTATTCAAGTTTCCTCTCTATTCCTTTCGATGGGCGTCAATCCGGTAGTTTTACGTAGCCTTCATAACTGTCCAGAGCGAAAGGAAGGACCCAATCTCGATCGAATCGTAAGAAATTAGTGATTCAGACCGGAATAAGCCTACAAACAGCGCTCATTTTAAATGTCCGCCTTTTATAAATACCCGAGTTTTAGAAATTACAATCACTTTTTTCAGAGTATTTTTCATCTAATCTTTGTGAACGATCGAAAAATTGCGTAGTCTTGTACGTAATCTTCTACAGGACCAGTTCTGCCAACCCTAAATAGGCAATGCCCTCCGGCGTCACTTCAAACCGACAGGGTAAAACTTCTAAGCCTCTCGCAACCGCATCTCTTAGAAGCTGTCCATACTCAGGATCGCGCTCATCTCCCGGCGTAAACCGATCGCAATCCCCACGGTTGATGAAGTACAGCATCACCGATCGCGCGTCCGGTAGCAATGCAGCTAATTCGCGAATATGTTTTTGGCCCCGAGTCGTGACTGTATCGGGGAAAAGAGCTAGGGTGCCGTCTGTCCATGTGGTGTTTTTGACTTCGATGTAGACGGGTTTGTCAGTGGTTTCGAGCAGGAGATCGACGCGACTTTTTTCTTGTCCGTAGGCAACTTCCGATCGCAAGGTTACATAATCAGTGAGTCCAGGGATGAGTTTTTGGGCTATGGCATTTTTGGCGACTTTATTGGGCAGTCCGGTATTTACGCCGCACCACACCGGGCGATCGTTGTCGTGGACTTCGATGAGTTCCCAGGTGTAGGCGAGTTTACGGGTTTTGCTGTCGCTTCTAGACACCATGACCCGATTGCCGATGTGACAGACTCCGGTCATGGGTCCAGTGTTGGGGCAGTGGGCGGTAATGAGTTCGCCTGTGGGGAGCTTGATGTCGGCGAAGAAGCGTTTGTAACGGCTGACGAGCTTGCCTTCGATGAGCGGCGGGTAGGTGTAGATGTGGGTCACTTGGGAATTTAGAATGAAGAATTTAGACGTGAGAGTTAGAGACTGATGGGTGCTGATCGGGGTTTTGAAAACGGGTGAGACAGGGGCGAAAACGGTGGGATAAAGGCAAAACCGATCGCGATGGCGTAGGCTAGAAACCCGTTGAGATTCGTGAATGGGGGCATCATGAGGGGGAGCAAGAGAATCCCTTTTTGGCTTGTGGTTTTTGCGTTGGGGTAGAGGTGGAGGAAGAGGGGAATGTACCAGACGAGACCCATAATCCAAGCCCGTGGATTGAAAAAATTAATGGTGGTGAAGATGGCATAAATCTGATAGGAAATTTCTTTCTTCTGGGTTACTTTAAGCAAGATTGTAATCAGAATGAGTCCAGTGATGAAGCATCCGATCGTATTGTTCTGAAGCAAGGGATTCATGAAGCCATTTGCAAAATCTTGGCTAGCAAGCATGCCGTTGCCTTCGATCGCTTTGACGACGTTATTCACGACGCTCTGACCGTGAACGTCTACGGGAATCGGACGGGTGATAGTGCCAAAGACTTTGGGGAGGACAAACTGGAAGAAGTGTTGGTAGACTGAAACTTTGAAGCAGAGAAGCGGTAAGAAAAATAGGATGACAATGCTGGCGATCGAGGCAAAGAAAAGTTTGAATTGTTTTTTGCCAAGATAGTAGATTAAGACCACCGCCGGGAAGATTTTGATGCAGGTGGCGATGCCTAAGATAAAGGCCGAAAAGGGTATATTTTTGCGGCGATAGTAGGCATCAAAGGACAGCCAAGTGAGCAGCACGACCAAAAGATCAATTTGTCCGCGCTCAAAGGTTGCAAGCAACGGGAAACTACAGGTAATAAAGAGAAACGCTTCGCCCGGAATCATAGATGTTTGATCTTGGGTTGGGTCTTGGGCTGGGTCTTTGCGATCGCCCTGCGTCAAGCAATAACACAAACTAATCAAACTGACGATCACCACCACCCCAAACAAAATCTTTGCCGTGGGATAGTCAAATAATCCAAACGGCAATAATAATAATGCAGCAAGCGGCGGATAGATAAACCCAGATGCAACAGCATTCTCGGCATTAATGGCCGCATAAAGTTCCGGATGTTGGGTCACAGGATTGATATAAGGATCGAGGTCCAGAAGCACCGATCGCGCCGCCACGTAGAACGCCCGAAAATCGATTTGGTAGGCCGATAACATGACATACACTAAAAAGACGATCGGGAAGAAATACACCCAATACCGTTGCCCAAAACGAAGCATTTAGTTAGATTCCTGAAAGTTAGATTCCTAAGCGCTAAATGCCCAAGCGTTGATAGACTTGATCGAGATTCTTGAGATGGTGTTTGGCATCAAAGCAATCTTCGATTTCAGCGGCGTTGAGGTTGGCTTGCACTTGAGGGTTTTCCTCGATTCGGGCGCGGAAGTTTCCCCCTTCGACGTTCCATTCGGTGTGGGCACAGCCTTGAACGATCGTATAGGCATCTTCGCGGTTCATGCCTTTCGCAATCAGCGCCAGCAAGACCCGTTGGCTAAACACTACGCCGCCGTAAAGGTTCATGTTGCGCTTCATGTTTTCGGGATAAACCAGCAGGTTTTTCACTAGCTCCGTCATTTCGTGCAGCATGAAGTGGGTCAGGATGCAGGCATCGGGGAAGGCGACCCGCTCGACAGAGCTGTGGGAAATGTCGCGTTCGTGCCATAGCGCTACGTTTTCAAGGGCGGCAACGGCATACCCGCGTACTAATCTGGCCATTCCGGTGAGGCGTTCCGATCGAATCGGGTTGCGCTTGTGGGGCATGGCTGACGAGCCTTTTTGGCCTTTGGAAAAGTACTCTTCCACTTCTAAGACGTCGGTGCGCTGGAGATTGCGGATTTCGACAGAGAAGCGTTCAATAGATGCGGTGACGAGGGCCAAGGTGTTCATGAAGTCGGCATGTCGATCGCGCGAGATGACCTGAGTTGAGGCGACATCGGGCTGAAGACCGAGAAGCTGACAAGCGATTTCTTCAATTTTAGGATCGATGTTTGCATAGGTTCCGACGGCTCCGGAGATTTGACCGACGGCGATATTTTTCTTCAGGGTACAGAGTCGATCGCGGTTCCGCAGCATTTCCGCTAGCCAGCCAGCGAGTTTGAATCCAAAGGTAATGGGTTCGCCGTGGATGCCGTGGGAGCGACCGATCATGATGGTGTTACGGTGCTGCTGGGCTTGGTAGCGAATGGCTTGGATGCATTCCTCCAGCTTCACCATGATCAGGTCTAAGCTTTCCAGCATTTGCAGGGAAAACGCGGTGTCGAGCATGTCGGAGCTGGTCATGCCCAAGTGAATGTAGCGCCCTGCGTCGCCGACGTATTCGTTGACATTGGTCAGGAAGGCAATGACGTCATGTTTGACTTCTTTTTCGATTTCTAGAACTCTATTGACGTCGAATCGGGCCTTGGCTTTGATTTCTTCTACCGCAGCTTTGGGAATGTAGCCGAGTTCAGCTTGGGCCTCGCATACGGCAATTTCCACTTTCAACCAGGTTTGCAGTTTGTATTCGTCGCTCCAGATTGCGCCCATTTCAGGAAGTGTGTAACGCTCGATCAAGGTCTTTACCAAATTACAGCCGTCATATTGTAGGTCAAGAGGGACACACTGGTGTGGCGGATTGGTGTGGATGATTAGCATAGATGATCTTCGATCGACGTT
>JAYVVL010000217.1:0-4403 GCA_043787035.1 Synechococcales cyanobacterium | reverse complement strand
AATATGTATACATACAAGAAATTAAGTCAGAAACACCTTAATCTAGTGTATCCCACAAGATTGATAGTGACTCTGTAACTGGTTTGTTGTGCCCCTTTTAGCCATTAAACATGACACTCCAAAAAGCAGCAGACTTAGAAATCCAAGGCGCAGTTCCACCGATCGTCCCGACAGACTTCGACGAATTCGACGAATTCAGTGGCGTCGATTTTGATGCCGAATTCCATGAAACGGATGACACCAAAAAAATCCCGTTCTGCCAAATAGTTGTCACCGATTTGAGCCTAACGAGGTGGGCCGCGATGCCCGATAAAGACTTCCCCTATGGGATTTTTATCCCAGTATCGCAGGCAGAAATCGCTGGATTCACTCCAGACCATAATTGGATGATGGAATCGCCTTGCCTTAGCGGTAAGGTTCGCAAGTTTGGTGGGCCGACCAGTACCCCTGGATACTTCGTAAAGCCGGATAAGAAAGCGAGGATTGTGGTCCTCGCTCAGTCAGTACAAGAGGTCTACTGCAATAAAAAATTCGCGGGAAAGACTTCAAAGGTCTGCCTCGGGCCATATTCCACTGGGTTTGATACGAACGGTATAGTCAAGTCGGAGGCAGGTCTAGCCTTTGATGCCGCCGAAAAGAATACAGGCTGGCAGAATAGTCAGCGGTATTTATTTTATGTCCTGGGTGAGGACAATGAACCGCTGTCAGAGCGTCCATTTTCGCTGCGAATATCCAATACCTTCGGCATTGGATTCAAGAACGAACTTAAGATGAGCTATTTGGAGGCCATTGAAGCTTCCAAAATCCATGGTGAAAAAAAGAAAGCGCAGACGGTAGCGCTGGCGATGTTAGCGATGGCAAAAGCTATCAAACTTAATGATGTCAAGGGAGGCATTACAGCAGAGGCGGAATTAAGAGCCGCAAGGCGCAGACCTGTCCAGTCGTTGACGAACAGAGATCGAAGTCGGATTGTATACAACTTCGAGATGTCCATGAGGGAGAACCTCCAGGGCGTCGGCACCGTGTATGTGTCTGGACGCGCCCAGCCTGCAAAATGGGAAGGCAATAACCCTGAAGATAAGCCTAAGCCGTTCACCGTCAATCGAACCAAAAAGAGCGGAGAATTAATTTACGCGATAGGGATCGAACCCACGGCTTATCCACGGCTGCTCGTGCAAGCCAACTCGGTCTTGGGCAAGCAAATCGTCACAGATTTAGAGGTTTACGCCGACTTCAAAGTGGCACCAAACCTGCGCAAACTGATCGAGGAAGTGCCCGTAGCTGCGGCTGCGGTCTCTATATCCGACTTCGATCCAAATGCCGAGGACTTCACCTTTGAGGATGAATACGAGGTGGAGTATACCCAGCTTGAGGAAGATCCGATGTTCAGTGGAATCCTGATCCAATTAAGCAAAGCAACCGAAGTCGAACAGATTGGCAAGTGGCGGGAGTGGGCGCTGAAGCCCAAACAAGCCAGCCTGTTTACGGAAGAGTACCCAAGTTACGAGCAAGACCTGGATGTTCTTGGAGAACGCCATAGGAAAACATTGCCCGTCAAGACATTGGCCTAAGTTGAAACCCTCCATTCACGAAATCTTTTGGGAATGGAGGGTATTAATGTCATAAGGTAAAGAAAATCGATGCATCTAGCAACGGCCTAGTATTTATTCATGAACACTTTAATGACAAATCTAGAAACCATGACACCTTTAGAAACCCTGATCGAATTAGCAAAGAACTACGGCTTAGACGCATCAGTTGAGATTAGTAGCGCAAGGGGGAATCCTGCTGCGCTAATGAAGCCAGCGCCCGATTCTATCCAAACCATAGTGTTTACTCTATTGGAGCCTTTGTGCAAAGAAATTAGCTTCACAGTTCCGGAGATCCGGTACGTGATCGTTGACTTTGGGGACCCCCACCCTCCAACGATTGTGGACTGTTTGCAATATCAAATATGATCGAAATCAATTCAGATTCCCGATCCCGAAGCTTTTTTAATTCGGCCATTGCTTCCGAAGCACTCATTGCTCCACTTCTGCGATACGCTTCATCCAGCGATTGCAATGCATCCCAATCGCAAGGAATTACAAAGCCGTCTTCTGTCTCCAGAGGCGGCTTTGATTTGTTTAGGTAAGCTGCCAATAACATATAAGTTTTTGGCGATGGCTTCAAAGCTCCAGTCCCGGTCATTAATTTGTGCCATGTAGAATTAGCGATGCCCGTCAGCTTCGCCATCTTCCGACTCGTCAGGTGGCCCTCCGATCGCTTCATAGCATCAGCCCAAATTAGTTGGACCAAATTAAATACGGACAGACTTTCCAAGCTCATAGTTCCCCAGCTATTATGTCCCGATGGTACCGTAGACATTCTGCATATGCAAATATTCATAGAAAGATCTACCTAACGGCTAGACATAATGCTAGTATGTATATAGAACATTAATCACCGAAACATATGCCATTAAGCACTCGTGACTCAATACTGGACCTTGGTTCAGCCACAAACGGCCTCGGTTCCATCACCAACAGCGCCTACCGCCAAATCGCCCGTGAACTGCATTCCGACGATGCCCTCAGCGACTTCTGGGTAGATGCACCAGAAGAGGCAAGCTCCTTCAATATCCCTCCCAGCATGAAGCCATCCTTAGCAAATGCCTTGGGTGTGCCTAGCCTGTACAGCCATCAGATTGCGGCGTGGAGTGCGCTTCGGGCAGGTAAATCGATCGTCCTCCAGACGCCCACAGCATCAGGTAAGACGGTCGCCTTCAATCCCCATATCCTCCAGTCGTTAATGGATTCAGAAGCCTCAGCACTGTATCTCTTCCCCCTAAAGGCACTGTGCCAGGATCAGGTGGAAACCCTTGAGGCAATCAATGCCCAACTGCCAAAACGCATCAAGATGGGTGTGATGACGGGCGATACTTCGCCGCGCGATCGGGATGCAATCTGGAACACGACCCAGTGTCCTCAGCTAGTGGTGTTCAATCCCGACGTGCTAAACCATTTTCTGTATAACGCCAAAAAGCCCGAGAAATGGCAGAAATTCCGAGAGTATCTGCGCAATCTAAAATTTGTCGTGGTGGACGAAGCGCATACCTATCAAGGCATTTTCGGATCTCACTTCACGAACCTTAGACGCCGCCTAGAGTTATTGGTGGATCACTTTGGTGGTGACTCCAAAGCGATTCAGTACGTGTTCGCCACTGCCACGGTTGCGAATGGGGCAGAAATGATCGAGAAATTCTCAGGGCGATCGCCCGACGAATTCAGGGTGATCGATAAATCAGGTGCAGGCGATCGGGGCCGCGTCACTCTGGCACTTAAGCCGCAGGGCGATCAAGTCACCACCGCCACAGAGATTGCGATCAAATGGTTTCGGTACGGCATCACCGGAATTATCTTCTGCAATTCCCGCGCCATGGTGAAAACCCTCACTGCCCGATTGCGCAAAGAATTAGGGGCCACTAAAGGCGCACAAGTAGATGTGTACTACGGCGGGATGAACGATAGTGAGAGAACTCGGGTACTAGCGGCGCTGCGATCAGGGCGGACCAAGGTGGTAGTTTCTACCTCAGCCTTAGAAGCAGGGATTAACATCCCGGCGCTTGATGCTTGCCTAGTGTTGGGTTTCGCTGGAAGCATCATGGCCCATCGCCAGCGGATCGGGCGTAGTGGCCGGAAGTCCGAGGGACTGGTCATCTTCAGCCCCAGCGATCGCAATGCCCTCGACGCCTTTTATGGCCGGGAACCTCGGCGGCTGCTAGGTGCGCCGGAACGAATCAGTTTCAATCCTCAGTATGAGTCGGTTCTGGCAGGTCATCTATGCGCAGCAGCGGCAGAGGGTGGAATTCCAGTCGGGAAGGAAGATCAATGGTTTGGCGAAGGTGCGGGTGACTTACTCCGACTTCTTGCCATCAAGGGCTGGGGGCATGACTCATTCGATAATCGAAAATCGAAGGCATACCCCAAAATCAAAGGTAAATCCTGGACCTGCCCCGGCTATCCGCATATGGGCATCAGTATCAGAGGCAGCGATGCCACCCAGGTTACGATCTCCTGCGATGGTAAAGAGATAGAGGTAATGGACCGCCTGACCGCCATCAGAGACGTGTATACAGGTGCAATCTATACGTCATCGCAGAGTGGAACCCTCAGCCATTATCGATGCGATAGCTTGGACATGAAGAGTCTGTCCGCCACGGTAAAACTGCTCTCTAGCGATCGGCTCCGGACTCGCAGTAAAACGGGTCTGAATGTGAAATTACACCAGCAAGAGCAATCCTCAGTCGTCATGACGCAGCACGGGAACCTCTTCCTCGGCTTCGGCTGGGGGAAAGTCACTAACTATACCAGTGGTTATAAATTGATGTCCCGAGAGGCGCGTCATGTGTGCGTTGTCCATGG
>JAYVVL010000216.1:0-4428 GCA_043787035.1 Synechococcales cyanobacterium | reverse complement strand
GATTCGGGAGGCGAGGGTTTATTTGGAAGGAGCGATCGACCAGATTCCAGAAGAGGAACGCATGGCTTATGCCTCCGCACTTTGGCATCACAGCGATGGGATGGGGATTGTGTTGAAGGGGTTTATGCCGGAGGTGACGCAGCAGCTTCAGCAATTGCCGAATATCAAATTGACGGGGCTTCAGCAGGATGTAAATCAGGTGGGGGCGATCGCTGATGGGAGCTATGAGGTGCTGTTTTCAAGTCATCGGTATAAGAAGAATGGGGTGATTCGAGAGATTTCGGCGATCTCGGTTCTCGATGAAAATGGAGAGGCGAGGACGTTGGGGGCGATCGATCCTCGTGCGTTGAGATTTCCTGAGGGGACGATCGCACGGGCGGAGATTGTGGCGGGGGAGAAGGTGGCGCAGGTTCAGGTAACGGAAATTTTGAGAGTTCAAAAAAATCAGGGGTATTCGCCGTCGCGATCTGAGTTACGGGAGTGGTATTTGGCGGTGAAGGACTTGGGACAAGAAGAAGAGATGGGGAGGATTGAGGCGATCGGCAGGCGGTTGAATGATGCTTATTGTGATGAAGTTGGGGCGGCGAGGGCAGCGATCGGACAACCTGCATGGGTGCAGACGCCGATGGAGTTTAGGAGTGATCGGGTGACGCTGACGAAAGATGAAGTGGGGAAGATGCGATCGATTATTCAAGAGACATACAGGATGGGTGACCGGGAGAGATAAAAAGAATCTGGGAATCTGAGGAGGATTTCAACTCAAGTTCTATTCGAGAAATAATCTATGTAAGAATAATGGAATTCTTTGCAGTCTGATGGTTAACTCTCGTGACAATCCCAGAAATTGGTCAAATCGTTCACGTCCGATCGCGACAATATCTGGTTGAAGCTGTGCGGGATCGTAGCTCCAGCATTGGAGATACGATCGTTTCGCTGTCATGTCTAGAAGACGATGCGCAAGGGCAGCCGTTGGAGGTTTTTTGGGAACGGGAGATGGATGCCCGGATCTTGGGATCTTCGTCTTGGGAAGGGGTGACGCATCGGGGATTTGACCAGCCGAGGCAGTTTTCGGCATACCTTCATACTTTGCGTTGGAACTGTGTCACTTCGACCAAGCCCAATCTATTCCAAGCACCTTACCGGGCGGGAATTGAAGTGAAAGCCTATCAGCTAGAGCCGCTGCGGAAAGCCTTACTGATGCCGAGAGTATCGCTGTTTATTGCGGATGATGTGGGACTGGGGAAGACGATTGAGGCGGGGTTGATTTTGCGAGAGATGTTGATGCGACAGCGGATTCGGCGGGTAGTGATTGCCTGTCCGCCGTCGGTGGTTCGGCAGTGGCAAGCGGAAATGGTGAGTCGGTTTGGGTTGCTGTTTCAGGTGGTCGATCGAGAGTTTATGGCGACGAAGCGGCGGGAGCGAGGCTACGGGGTGAATCCTTGGACGACCCATACTCGGTTTATTATTTCCCATGCCTTGCTGCGGGATGAAACCTATGCGGCATCGCTCAGAGATTGGCTAGAGGAATTTTCACCAGGATCGATGCTGATCTTAGATGAGGCCCATAATGCCGCGCCTGCGAGTGGCTCTCGGTATGCGATCGACTCACAGCTCACGAAATCCATTCGAGAATTAGCACCCCGATTTGAGCATAAATTGTTTCTATCTGCGACCCCTCATAACGGACATTCCAATAGTTTTGCGGCCCTGTTGGAGATGCTGGACCCGCAGCGGTTTTGTCGGGGAGTGCCTGTGAAGAGTCAGAAGACGTTGGACACGGTGATGGTGCGACGACTAAAACGGGATTTGCGGGCGATCGGCGATCGAGATTTTCCAGACCGTCACATTTTACCGATCGTCATTGAAGGATTGTCACAGGATTCGCCGGAATTGGTTTTGGCAAGACTGCTTCAGGATTACCGAACCTGCCGAGAGGAACGCTTAGAGGAGGCTCGGAAGTCGGTACAAGCGACAGCAAGTTTGGTGATTACGTCACTTCAGAAGCGATTACTGTCATCGATTGAAGCCTTTGCGAGAACGCTGAAGGTGCATCGTAGTGGGATCGAAAAACAAGCGGAAAAGCAACGTAGAATAAACGATTTTGGATTGCTGAGACAATCACCGGGTGCAGATGACGACCGGGCGGATTTGAGTGATGCGGAGATTGAGTTGGAGGAAGATGCTCAAATGACGTCTGCCAGTCAGCAAATCAATCAAGGGCTGACGGAACAAGAACTGGGACTGTTGGCGCAGATGGATGCGATTGCTCAAGGTGCGCGTCATCAACCCGATAGTCGAATTGTGAAATTATTGGACTGGTTACGCGACAATTGTTGTCCAGATTTAGGAAGACCGGGGGCTATTTGGAATCAGCGACGGGTGTTGATTTTTACGGAATATCTGGATACGAAACGTTATTTAGAACAGCAACTCATGGCATGGGTTGAGATGTCCGATCGCGGGGACGATCGCATTGGTTCGTTTCATGGAGGGATGGGTGAAGACTCGCGCGAAGCGATTAAAGCGGCGTTTAATCTCGACCCTGAGCAGCATCCACTTCGCATTTTGATTGCAACCGATGCGGCACGGGAAGGGGTGAATTTACAAAATCACTGTGCGGATTTGTTTCATTTTGATATTCCTTGGAATCCGAGCCGGATGGAGCAACGCAATGGACGCATCGATCGCAAACTCCAACGATCGGCGGAGGTTCGGTGTCACTACTTTGTGTTGGCTCAACGTCCAGAAGATCGAGTGTTAGAAGTGCTGGTGCGTAAGACGGCTAAGATTCAAGCTGAGTTAGGGAGCTTGTCTCCGGTGGTGGAGAAGAATTTGCGCCAGTTACTAGATGGTGGCATTCAGGGCGCGAAGGCAACCCAATTAATTCAAGCGATCGACCAAGTAGAGTCCTATGACGATCTATCTACCGATCGTAGTAAAGCAGTCCTTGAAGAACTGGAAGGCATTCGACCTGAGACACAGAAATTAAGGGAACAGCAGATGCAGCTTGAAAATATGCTGCGGGAGTCTCGGCAGTGGTTGGGTTTGGATGATCGACATTTTCGAGATGCGCTGTCAGTGTCGCTTGAGCTTTTGGGTGCGAAGGCTCTCGCCCCCCGTGATGCTCAGTCCGCTGTGGATGACCTCGATCGTGCCCATTGGGTGGTTCCAGACATGGACCGGGAATCGACCGATCCGGCTTGGGCAGCCACGTTAGACAGCCTCCGTCCACCCCGAAAGCCCAATCAAAAACTGTGGGACTGGCGTAAGGAAACAGAAGTCCGTCCGGTGGTTTTTAAAGACCCTGGAACGCTGGATGGAACGGTTGTGCATTTGCATTTGGAGCATCGATTAGTCCAGCGATTATTGGGACGGTTTTTGTCCCAGGGGTTTGTGCATCATGAGCTATCGCGGGCTTGTGTGTGTTTGAGTGATGACCCGGTGCCGAAGGTGATTATTTTGGGGCGGCTTTCGTTGTATGGCGTACGGGCAACTCGGCTGCATGATGAAATCGTCACGATCGCGGCGGAGTGGAATCATCCGGATGCCCGAGGAAAAGGTAAACTTAGACCGCTGGGTGAGGAGGACAGAAAAGATGCGTTAGCTGAGCTAGAGCAGTCCTTAGCCACGCCTCGATTGCGGGAGGTACCGTCATCGTTGTTGACGCAATTACAGGCTTATGCAGCGCGCGATGTGGAGGATTTGGTGGGGCATTTGGAGAAGCGGGCAACGGTGCTGACGGATCGGGCGATGAAGGAGCTGACGAAGCGCGGCCAGAAGGAAGCGGCGGAAATGCGGGCTTTGCTAACGGAACAACGCGATCGCATTTTGGCAGAACAAAAAAAAGACAATCGGCAGTTGTCGTTATTTAATGCGGATGAGCTAAGGCAGTTGAATGCCGATCGCCGCCATTGGGAATTTCGGCTGGCGCAGCTTGAGATGGAAATCGATCGTGAACCTGTGCGAATTGAGGGGACGTATCAGGTGAAGGCAACCAGGGTCGAGCCTGTAGGGTTAATTTATCTATTTCCAGTGTCGAATTAACGGCGTTGGGATCGTGAATGTTTTATGCTGACGTTTAGCGTCTTGGGATGACTGTTATGGCGATCGATCCGCAAATTCTACAACACCGGGACTGGTTGGGACTGGTGCAACCTGTGGGACTGGTGGTGTCTCCGGTGGCATTAGTAAAGGCGCAGGCGATAATCGATCGCAATCGGGCGGTGGTGCTTCAGCCGATTTTGCAGGGGTTGGTGAGTGGGGACGTGGCTTATGTAGCGGATTTTGCGGAGTTCGCACATCAGGTGTTGGGGTGGTTGCCGGAGGATTTGGTGACGGACTTGACGGAGAGTTTGAGTTGGGGACTGACGGAGTATGAGGAGGTGCTGAGTCCGAGTTTTGGGGTGAGGGATCCCGATAGTGGGGAGT
>JAYVVL010000215.1:0-4439 GCA_043787035.1 Synechococcales cyanobacterium | reverse complement strand
CAATCCCAAGCCCGTCCCCTTCCCAACTGGCTTCGTCGTAAAAAACGCATTAAACAACTGCGATCGAACCGCCTCATCCATCCCAATCCCCGTATCTCGAACACTCATCACCACCGAAACATCAAGGCTACGCGTCTCAATACAAATATGATGCATGTGCGCCTGATTAACATCAAAAGACTGACCTACGCACCGCTTATCAATAGCATCAACCGCATTGGAAATAAGATTCATGCAGGCTTGACTAAGCTGTCCCGGATAACAGCGAACAAAAGGAATATGACCGTAACGCTTTTCAATCGCGATCGCTGGACGTAATTGGGTTGACCGGAAATGAGGTTGGAGAATCAACAGAGTGCTCTCTAGAACGTCATGAAAATCAGCCAGCTCAGCTTCAGGCTCCGCAATCCGGGAAAAATTACGCAGCGCCGATACAAGATTTTGAATTCGATCGGTCCCTAATTCCACAGACTGAAGAAGCTTACCCAAATCCTGAGAAAGGAACGGCAAATCCATCTGCTCCATCTGCGCTTCAATGGCAGAAACAGGATTGGGATAGTGAACCTGATAGAGCGCCACAAGATCTAACAACTGCAACGTATAGCGCCTAGCATAATCAAGGTTGCACGAAATGAAATTAAGTGGATTCTTGATTTCATGAGCAACCCCAGCAACCAACTGGCCCAGAGACGACATCTTCTCAGCCTGCACCAGTTGGGCTTGAGTTTGTTGGAGGCGGTGAAACGCGTGCTCAAGCTGTTGCGCATTGTGTTGGAGTTCGGACGTTTTGAGATCTTGGTTTTTTTGCTCAACTTCCTGCCGTGAATGGGTGAGGTTGCTATACAAACGCGCATTCTCAATGGAAATAGCCACCTGCGCCGTCAACAGTTTTAACACCTCTAACCGATCGTCCGTAAACACACCGATCGCCAAATTATTTTCCAAATATAAAATACTGCTGAGTTTGCTCTGAGACAAAATGGGAAAACACAGAATCGACTTAGTGCCGTAATGCTGAACGTACGGATCACTTCCAAACTGATCATCCTGAAGCGCATGGTCCAGCACAATTGTCTGGTGTGTTCGTTCAACGTAATTAATCAAGCTAAGAGGAAGCTGCGGTTCGCAGAGGTCATCCGTCTCGTGGACAGAAATATTAATCGGGTCGCGATCGACTCGACTGGTCGCATCAATAGCAAACTGATGCGTTATCGGATGACGCATCACGAGCAAACCCCGCTGCGCACCCGCATTCTCAATCAAAATTCGCATCAGCTTTTCCATCAAGCTCCTAAAAACAATCTCACTCGACAGCGTCTGAGAAGCCTTAAGAACTGTCATCCAGCCCAAACTTCCCTGAATCGGCTGGACTAGATCGCGGCCTAATCTTGGCAACATCAACCCCTTCCAATTCGTAGACTCAAACTGAGCTACCGCTGGGTCATCCCGCTGCCACTCCCTTAACTGACGGCGCAGATCACGGACCTTCACCGTCGCACCCCACAGACTAAAGGCTTGACACGCATCTTTCAGATAATGCTGAGCTAGCCGTAGCCGCCCCTGAGCAAAATGATACTGAGCCGCAAGTTCAGCCGTAAGACCCTCTAAATGAGGCGACTGGTAACGATGACACAATACAATCGCCTGATCATAATAATCCGTAATACTGCGATCATCCGCCTCCGACAGTCTCGCCATTTCGGCCTCTAAAATGCAAAGACGCGTCCCAAAATTCTCCACACAATAGGTCGCAGCCTCTTTCAAATAAGCACAATTACGCTGGAGAATAGCCCAATCAGACTGAGTCTCCTCAAGCGACAGAACGGCATCCGGCTCACTCAAGCGACAAGCAATCAGCGCGATCGCCTGATAAAAATAATGCTCAATCACAATCGCCGTACCATAGTGGCTCCCCACCATCGTCTCAGACAAATCAGCCACCTCTCGGGCCAACCCATACTGACCACTGTGGTAAAGCCACTGCAATTTGTAGATGTAGCAGCGACTCAGCGTTGTAGATGACGCCGCAGAGTGGAGCAGTTCCGTCAAACTCAGATCATCCCAATCTAAGCTCTCGGGAGTCGTGTTAGTCTCTAGGCCAGTTAAGTCCTGCGGCACACCCGGTGATAGGCCCTGGAGCGATCGAACAAACAACCGCTTAATTCGAGTATCTTGCTGAAGCACCTGATACTGACGATGCTGAGAAAACCGCTGAAACTCCTGAAGCTGATCTGCTACATCAAGAAGCGAAACACCGCCCATAATGGCCACATCGCCCATTACGACCTGAACATAGAGCGCATAAAGAAACTCCCCCGTTTCACAACACGATCGGAAGGCTGCTTTAAGATTGGTTTGACATAGCGGAAACGAATGCTTCCAGTGAGCAATCAAACCCCAGTAGCTAAACTGTGTCACCCCTGACAAGCAATGAAACCGCCCGCCCACCAACAGCGCCAACTGCCCAAACGCACAGCCCGCCAAAATATTGCGCTGGCTCGTACTCAAAATCGTTCCATAGGACACATAAGCATAAGCCGCATAGCTCGAATGATCCCATGAGTTTCCAAACTCAGTGTAATACGATGGAGATCGGCCAAAACATCCGCATCTGTGGGGTGAAGGGGTAACACAACACCCAGTAAAGCCAATCCCTTAAACCCCAGCTCGATCGCCTCTTCTTGACGACTTTGAGTAATACAGAGCACCATTTGAATCGTATAGAGTTCAGCCTGCTCAGCAGGAGTCCGAGCGCGATCGAGCAAATCACTAAACTCCATTTGGGCCTGATCCAAATGACCACAAAAATAGTGACATTCAGCCCGCTCTTTCGCCAAATCAAACGCCAAATCATAGTCCTGCGACCAAGGGTCCGGCGACAACAAACTCCAACCCGTTTGACAGTAGTGCAACGCCACATCATAGGCCGCTGCCGCCTTAGCTTTCTTGCAAGCTCCAAGATTCAGATGCGCAAGCTGCCACTGCTCAGCGGCAGTCTGAATCCGAGTGCGTCCCGTGTTGAGCTGGTGGACCACATTAAAAAGCTGATCGTCCTGACGAGAATCCAACATCAATTGCAGACCGATTTGGCCCACTTGCCAATGCAGCGCCTGCCGCTCTGTTAGATCAATCAGCGAATACGCCGCCTGCTGAAGCCGATCGTGCAAAAACCGCATCAGCTCCATTGATTTTGTTCGAGAAGGCACCTGCAAAATCATGCCATCGCGCAGCGCATGGGAAAGCTGATGATTGACCCACGCCACACTCTGAAAGCTCAGCGACGCCACAAGTTGTACCTCAAACTCTGTTCCAATACAGGACGCAACCTTGAGCAATTGCTGAGTATCCGGCGGAAGTCTACGGATTTTTTCCACCATCAGGTCCACCACATTATCTGTCACCCCCTGCCTAGAAATCCGATCGAGATCCCACTGCCAGCGCCACAAATCAAACTCAAACGTCAACAACTCCTCGCGCCACAAAAAGGCCAATAGCTGATGTACAAACAGTGGATTACCTTGAGTCCACTGAAAAATAAACTGCGCCAACCCGTCTACATCCGCCAGAGATAACTCCAACGCATCCGCAATCACCTGCGTCATTTCTGCCATCGTCCACGGCCCAAGCGCAATCTTCATCACCCTATCCACTAACGCCAGTCGAAATGCTTCAAACGGCAGACCCACTTCCTGAGGCCGATAGGTCCCAATCAAACACAACGCCTGATCCTGAAGGTTGCATAACAAATGTTCAATCAGCCTGAGCAACGCCGTATCCGCCCACTGAAGATCGTCCAAAATCACTACCAAGGGCCGATCGCACTGCGCAAACACCCGAATAAATTCCTGAAGAACCAGATTAAATCGATTTTGAGACTCAACCGCACCTAGAGGCGGCACCGTCGGCTGCGCACCCAAGATCAGCTCGATCTCCGGAATCACATCAATCAAAATCTGCCCCAAATGACCAATCGCCCGTTGAAGCAGTGTTCGCCATTGCGCAATTCGATCGTCGCTTTCCGTCAGAACTTGATGAACCAACTGTCGCAATGCCTGAATCAACCCGTTATGCGGAATTTCCTGCCGAAGTTCATCGCATTTTCCCACCACAAAATAACCCGTACTCCGCCCCACCGACGTCCACACCAATCGCACCAAAAACGACTTACCAACCCCCGACTCCCCCGACACCAACGACAACGTAGCGCGTCCTTGCCGAGAGCGCTCCAGTTGGCCAAGCAGACGCTGCATCCCATCCGATCGACCATAGGGCGTCTGCGGAATATTCAACTGGCTCGATCGATCGTGCGCCCCCAAACCAAAGGTCGGAATCGTACCCAAGGCTTCGATTTGCTTTTGACAATGCCGTAAATCGTGGCGCAGTCCATAAGCGCTCTGGTAACGATCGTCAGGGGTTTTCGCCAGAAGCTTGAGGACCAA
>JAYVVL010000214.1:0-4472 GCA_043787035.1 Synechococcales cyanobacterium | reverse complement strand
GGAAATTGGCCCCACCGATGAATGAGGCTAAATGCTATAAAAATGTTCGACTTTGGGCGGATGGAATTCATTGCAGTCACTTAGTTCTGGCGACCGTTGCCGTTATGGGGGGTACTTGTGGTCGTTGGCTGAGTTCCTCGATCGCTTTTTTCTGTTTGCAAGCACGACCGAGGATGCGTAGCCAGAGGGTAGATTCGGTTTTTTCGAGTTGGTGGATGACGATGAGTCCGGTACGTTGACCTTCGGGGAATTGGTAGACGCCGGGATGCTCTGTGGGGACGATTGAGAAGGTTTTGATAAGCCGTTTTGAGGCGGTGGGCATGATCCAGCCAAAGCCAGGGGAGATCGGTTTCGGTGAGTTTTTTGTCGTCTCGTTTAGCTTGATTGATTTCGTCGATTTCTTGGTAGAAGAGTTTGTTTTGACTGGCGCGAATTTCGATGAGGGTGGCGGCATTGCGAAAGACTTCGATGAGGGAGTCTCGGGTCAGGAGTGTTCCGATTAATCCCAGGATGTCGAGGTCTTCGGGGTTGATGGTATTCGATCGGACGAACCACAAATCAGCAAAGCGGGATTTGGCTTTGAGGGGATGGTTTGGGATGGCGATACCGATCGGTCGCAGAAGCTCTGGGAGGTAAGCTTTTGCGAAGTCGTCGTGAGGAAATTGGGGCATCGCATGTGAAATTGAATATTGGATGTAAGCATACTTTAAAGCCCGATCGAACCTTCACCAATGCCCCCGATCGAGTCACGTCATCAACCATCTTTAGAGCAAGTTTTCCAGCAAAATTTAATTATTAGATATTAATTATTAAGCAAAGTATGATGCGATTTACTTCTACTTCCTCAACTTTTTGACTTTCCGTCGGAGCCGCAATTACTTGGCCTTTTGTTCTCGGAGCATTATTTGGCTGTTTCGTTGCAAAAGGATCGACAGACCCTGCTTGACTGATAAAACTAAAATCTGGAATGCGGCTGATGACGGTGAGTTCACGCTCAAAAGAATAGTAGATTAGAGCGCCCCAGCATTATCTATGTCTTTTGAGCGTGTTAGCACAGTGCTAATGTTCATATATTTAAATAGCAATGATGCGACAATTCAACCTCTTCTGTAAAAAAGCCTTAGCGCCTTCAACCGATTTTTAAAGTGGTTGAAGCTTACGAACACCTTAATTCTTGTGGACATAGGCATCGTTTGTCTGTATGTCACTGGATGCGGTTGCTGTTTTCCAAATTTACATTCATTTAACCTTAGGGAGACAACTTTAATGATCGAAGCTTCTTTTGCACCTGACTTCGCACTGCTGGGAGCGACGATTGCTCAAAATAGCTCCGCAGATCGGCTATCAACTTCTCAAGCGTTAAGTTCTAGTCAGTTCAATTTGGTCTATAATGCGTTCTCGTTTGCGATCGCAGCGATGTTCGCCTCTGCCCTGTTCTTCCTAAACGCTCAGGCGCAAGTGGGACAAAAATATCGAATTGCTCTGCTGGTTTCAGCGATCGTTGTTAGCATTGCAGGCTACCATTACTTCCGGATTTTCAACAGTTGGGAGGCTTCCTACAGTTTGCAGAACGGCGTATATGCCCTGACTGGCGCACCGTTTAATGATGCCTACCGCTATGTGGATTGGCTCTTGACTGTGCCTCTACTGCTAGTTGAAACGGTGGCAGTACTGGCACTCCCCGCGAAAGATGCAAAACCTTTACTGCTTAAGTTAGTAGTAGCTTCGATTCTGATGATCGCCGCAGGATATCCCGGTGAAATATCTTCCGATCTCACGACTCGACTCGTTTGGGGGACAATTAGCACAATTCCCTTTGCCTATATTGTTTATGTGCTTTGGGTCGAGTTGTCTAAATCGCTAGTGCGTCAACCGATGGAAGTGCAGACGTTGGTTCGCAATCTGCGGCTGCTACTCTTGTTTTCCTGGGGAGTCTACCCAATTGCTTACCTTCTACCCGTGTTTGGTATCACAAGCGCGACAGCAAATGTGAGTGTTCAGATGGGCTATACGATCGCAGACGTGCTAGCCAAGCCTTTATATGGTCTTCTCATATTTTCGATCGCACTAACGAAGACGAAGATCGATGAAGACAGCCTGCCTCATGCAGCAACTCCTGCTAATGAACTTGACTTAACTGCAACTCCTGTTGAGTCTTAGTACGCCACTAAGTTGTCGGGCAACTGCCTCACCTAAAAACCTCTCCCCATTCTATCCGTATCAGTTGCTACCTGTTGATTAAATCCGTTGGATTTCAAGTTTAAAAAAGATTCCTCCACTTGAAACTTCAAGCGGTATTGGGTGAAGATTTGAGGTGTGGTCGGTTCGTTACTGACAATCACCCAATCTTCACCCCCTTTGTCTGTCATGGGCAAAGGCTAAATAGATATCGCCATAGGATCTGGTTTCGCCAAGCTTCAGATAGGGCAGTCTTAAACACAGTTTGATTAGGGTTTTGATAATTTTTCTCATAGGATCTAGCCTTAAGATCATGTTTGAGTAACGAAAGCGTGCTGTCAACCGTTTAATGCTCTCGGTCTCATGAATATGTATGGAGAATTAGACAGCTATATCTTTACGGGTGGTACGACCAGTGAAGTAGTGATCGCCTGTATTGATTCATTCTCTCAAAGCTGTACTGAAAGTACGACGATCGTAATGGATCAAGCGTCAATTCATAAGAGTAACAGTATTGAAAATAAACGCTTGGAGTGGGAGACTAAAGGCATCCATATTATCTGGTTGCCTACGGACTCACCCCAGTTAAATCTAATCGAAATAGTATGGCGATTTATGAAATATGAATGGATTGAGTTGAATGCCTATGAGAGTTTAAATAAACTGGCCGCATATATCGAAAAAGTGCTCAAAGGATTCGGAAAGGAATATATAATTAACTTTTCGTGACCACTTAGTTCATCTTGACTTTGGGAGAAGCATCTCCCCTTGTTGGCGTCTGGTTTTGCTAGAGTAAGGCTTGCACCTTAACGTGATGAGAAGGTCGCCCCGTCGGAATGTAAGGTTCAATCTGGCGCGATTGCAACCCCTCAATATTGGTGACACTAAAGTATCCCGTATCCAAGGCGGCTCGGCTCGGTTTCCCGACTCTGAGACTGATGGCATCAACGGTGGGAAGCCCATCCAATTGGTCATTGGGATGATTGGAGAGAAAGGTCGAAACAATTAAAAGGCTGGATTGGTCTACAGCAATTTGAACATTGAA
The DNA here is from genome assembly GCA_043787035.1 of Synechococcales cyanobacterium. Lineage (GTDB taxonomy): Bacteria > Cyanobacteriota > Cyanobacteriia > Leptolyngbyales > Leptolyngbyaceae > JAAFJU01. Next base: position 1,249 of record JAYVVL010000214.1, on the reverse strand, counting down.
GTGCTGGTCAAATCCCCCGTTATTGCTATTTTTTATGATTCGGGAGTCCGGATCGGTGAAGTTGTATTGGGCGGTGTCCGGGACGGATAAAAAGGGGGCTGTAGAACCCGACTTGGGATCTTTCGTCCGATTCTGACCGTCTGGGCCGCCCGTTCTGCCATTCTCAAATCATAGGCCGATTGGTCTAGTTCATACTGCGTTTGAGCACGGCTCTCCAACACCGTTTTCGCAACGCTCAACCCGTCTATTTTTCGCTGACGACGCGCGATCTTCTCTGGGAGTTCTACCGCATCCAAGACCATCGCACAATCAGGGGTTCGACCAGTTTGAGCAAGTTCCACCACTTCAGACTGCAACATCCCTTGAATTTCCCCCAAGCGTTTATGGCTGACGGCATGAATTTTAGAGGCATTCGCATGAATTTTACTCGCTCGTCCGATTTCCCGTGAGCTGGAGACTCCAGTGGCGTATCCATACAGCAGCAATCCCAATAAGATTTCGGGGGCAATCGCGATTCCGCCTCTCGGTTCATAGGACTGGTAAATTCCACCCAGGTCCAGTTTCCCGATGGTTTCTACGATAAATCGGGCCAGATGCGTTGGGGTAGGCACTCTTTAATGCTGACCGTTTGCTTCAGCATCGCGTCGTAATCCACGGTTTTAAATCTGCGAGACAGGGGTTTAACCTGACACAGTTGCCCCAATTCTAGCCCTTTCTCCTTCTCTCCGACAGGCTGCTAGAATCAGACAAATCACAGATTCCACAGTCTCAGTTAAGCTACACAACATATGAAGAGTTAGCAAAAGATACTGCCGGGCATCGGGCGTATCTGGATCAAATGATCGCGCAACATTCAGAACTACTTCCAGCTGGAATTGAGCTGGGGTATAGCTTTCACGGATTTGTCGAGTCAGGTAGTTCCAATTCAGCGGTGAGCATTATTCAAGGCTCTTCTTCGAGATCGACCGCTAAAAGATTGAGCTGTGATTCTAACTCTGCGGTCGTTGGTAAGTTTCCTTTTAACGATTCTGGTAAGGCATTCTTGAGTTGAAAGGTTGAAATTCCGATCGGCTTATTAACATCCCGTAAGGCATACTCTACAACAGTATGATCTTGAGTCTTGCAGAGAATGATGCCGATCGTTGGGTTGTCAACAGGGCTACGTAATAAGTCATCCACTGCTGAGACATAGAAATTCATTTTGCCCGAAAATTCTGGCTCAAAGTCTACTGTTTTGAGATCAACAACG
>JAYVVL010000213.1:0-12225 GCA_043787035.1 Synechococcales cyanobacterium | reverse complement strand
GGGCTTGTTGGAGATGCCAGCCAATGGTCTCGCCTTCGCGGTCCGGATCGGTCGCGATGTAAACCTGATCCGCTTGCTTTACAGCCTGCCGTAGTTCGGCCAACACTTTCGCGCCCCGAGTCCCCCGAGCTTCGTAGCGACAGTCAATGCGATCGCCCGTGAGGTCAAAGCCTAAGGAATCTTCGCCATCGTTGGCCAGTTCTCGCACATGACCCATGCTGGCTTTGATGGTCCAGTCACGGCCAAGGATTTGAGCAAGTTTTCGTAACTTACCGGGTGATTCGATGAGGAGTAAATTTTTCATACCGTAACCGCATCCCGATAAAACAAACCTGCTGTACTAGATTGTACTACTAGGTTGGGACATTGCGTCCTGAACGAAATCTGAACCCAAAGTGAACCATCATCGTTTGCAATGGCTTGGGCCTAACGCGCCTCTCTTATCTGGAGTCCCAACCCAAATCTCACCGCATCCCAATTCTAAAGAATTCTCTCTCAAACAGCGGTTAATCTCGGCGCAGTAGGCTATTATAACTTGGCCAGCAATGGAATGATTGATGCAAATGCTGCCGTCCGAAGAGCCATGGCGATCGCACAAGGCGCAACGGTTCAAAACCTTGGAGCGAAGATTAAATAGCAATCCGATTTGATTCATAAAATCCCGGCAAACCGCCTCCAAACCCCCGATTCTGGAGAAGTAAGAGAGAAATTAGAGTCCCTAGAGCTAGGGATTTGAGGGCGAAAAGGTGGTGATTCTCACGAACGATTTGGGATTGAGAGGCAAGATACAGCTAGAGGACGGTAACGTCTCAGTCACCGTTCTCCTCCCGAAATCTGTGAAGCGAAAATAAAAGCCTGGACCCCCTCAATCTCATAATCTTTACATTTGTTTACACTTGTGACATATTGGAGATTAGGTTTACCCTAAGTTTTCCCACATGCAAAAGCTCTCTCCAACCTCTACAGACAGCGTCCGCCAGTACCTTCGAGAAATCGGACGCTATGCACTTCTCACCCATGAGCAGGAAATCACCTATGGAAAACAAGTCCAGCGCATGATGCCCTTGCTCGTGGTGCGAACCGAACTCACTCAACAAATTGAGCGATCGCCCTCTGATGAAGAGTGGGCCGATGCAGCAAAGCTTGAACCCGACAGTCTTAGACAGATTGTTCGGGAAGGCGAGCGCGCCAAACGAAAGATGGTGGAGGCTAATTTGCGATTGGTGGTTTCCGTCGCAAAAAAGTACCAACGCCTGAATCTGGAAATGCTCGATCTGCTCCAGGAAGGGGGAATCGGTCTCCAACGGGCCGCTGAAAAGTTTGACCCGATGAAGGGCTACCGATTTTCGACCTATTCTTACTGGTGGATTCGGCAGGCGATGACGCGGGCGATTTCGGAGCAAAGTCGAACGGTGCGGCTTCCGGTACACATGACGGAAAAGCTCAGCAAAATCAAGAAGACCCAACGACTTCTCGCTGTTAAGTTGGGACGGCCCAGCACTATAGCTGAAGTCGCTGAGATTTTGGAAATGAAGCCTCAGCAGGTTCGCGATTGTCTGTTGCAGTCTCGGACGCCGATTTCGCTTGATGTCAAAGTCGGGGCGGAGCAAAACACTGAACTTGTGGAGCTATTGGAAGATGGCGGCATGAGTCCAGATGAGTATGCGACGCTTAGCGGAATGCGGGACAACTTAGCGCAGTGGATGCTAGATCTTACCCCCCAGCAGCAGCAGGTGCTCAGACTCCGCTACGGTCTAGTGGACAACCAACCCATGACCCTCCAAGAGATTAGTGGCATTCTCAATCTAACCCGTGAGCGCATTCGCCAAATCGAGCAGGCCGCGATCAAGCGTCTTCGTAAGTGCCAGACTGGGATGACGGGTTATCTAGTAGGTTAAGTTCTATGGCAATTCCCGACGACCTTAAGGTTCTGGCCGCTCATCTCGCGGGTGAATACACCAACCGATCGCAGGCACTTGACGATCCGATTTGGTATGTCCATCTCAAGGCGTGGTGGCGATCGGTGCCGCTGTTCGTCGAGGACAGCATTGTGCTGTTTGCTGAACAGGCTAATGTGTTGAATCTCAGTAGTCCATACCGTCAAAGGCTTATCCGGTTGTGCGTGCGGGAGGGCGGGTTGGTCGGCCAGTTCTACCAATTTGCTGATCCCAACGCAGTGCTAGGGGCAGGTCAACATTCAACCCAGCTCTCTAAGGTTCAAACGGCGGAGATTTGGGAACTGCCCGGTTGTATTTTGGATATAAAAAGACTAGGCGATCGCTTTAGTGGAACGCCTAGGCCAACCGATCGCTGTTGCTTTAGTTATCCGGATGGTCAAGGGGGCACAAACACCGGGGAAGTGGAACTGGGGTTTGAAGTGGGTCCGGGATACTTCCACAGCTACGATCGAGGCATTCATCCGAAGACTCGCAAAGTGATTTGGGGTGCAACGCTGGGTCCCTATCGTTACACTAGGCTATAATCCTATTTCCTCATTCCTATGAACCCCGATCGTTTAGCTCAAGTTGAATTAAAGCTCCGATCGAAGGCGCTGAATGAACGCAAAGAGGCCCTAGATGAGTTGGCCAAGGTTCCCTCTGAGATTGCAGTTCCAGCCCTGCAACGTCTGGCCGCAGAGTCAGATTTTTTGTTTCGGCGCTTTGCGGTTATGGGCCTTGGAAACCATACGACTCCTGAATCTCTAGCAACGCTAAAGCATCTCTTAGACAATGAAAAAGATTCCAATGTGTTGGCGGAAATTGCAAATTCCCTATTTGAATTTGGAGATGAGGCGCTGCCATTATTGCCAGAACTATTCTCTCGAAGTGATAACTGGCTGGTCCGTCAAAGTATTTTAGGAATATTAGCGGAGGCCAATCGTCCCGATCGATTATTTGAGGTGATTCAAGTAGGGCTTGATGATGAAAACACAACCACTCGTGAAGCGGCTATTCTGGCCTTGGGGCAACTATTAAGCAGCCAACATCGTGAAACCGTGATTGTTAAGCTTTTAGCACTGGCCCAGTCAACTATTTGGCGCAATCGATGGCGATCGGCGACGGTACTCTGTCTCGTGAAAGACGATCGCGCACGCGCTGCTCTCGCACAGCTACGGAGCGATGAAAACCACTATGTCGTTGCGGCGGCGCTAGAGTCCGGATTGGGTTGAGGCGTCTTCTCGAACTAGACGCGGCATGACAACCAGAAAGGTCCACCACCACAGGCCGATCGCGCCGCTCACTGGAACGGTAACCCAAAGACGGTGGAAGACAATCCAACTGCCGACGACAATTCCAATTCCGGTTAATACAATGGTCCAAGGCTGACACCAGAAGGGTTTGTGTGCCCAGAGGTTGTCGGAATCTGTGGAGTGGGTCATGGGGTGGCTAAGTAGGGTTTGAGGATGGGTGATGCATTTAGTCTAGCTCCGATGGGGTTAGCCATGATGGCCAGATATCTTACACGGTGTTCATGCGGTAGCGACGGGCGCAAAGACAGCACAACGGACTGAGGCGATTCGGGTTGCTCATTTGGATTTGGCAGCTTGACGATCGATCGTGGGAGGCTTCTTCTCACGGGGTTACGAGTTCGTAGGGCCGATCGCCCGTTCAAGATTGCTGGTCTTCTAGCAACATCTCAAGTATTTCAGACAGATTGTCTCGCAATTCGTCTGGGGTTTAGCCTTGAGAATGTGCGCCTGGAAAGTTAGGGATGTATACTCTACACGCCCAAGAGCTTGACTTTTTTGAATGACTGAAACTTCCAGCTCATCAAGCTTTTGAATTCTTTATACTTGTCAATATGGGCGGTCTCAATCAAACTCGAAATGGCCGTCCTAAAACTGTTAAAATCTGCATAATATTTAGAGTACAGACATTCCTTCCGGACAAATTTCCACAATCGCTCAATTAAATTTAAATGCGGGGAATAGGAGGGTAAGTACAAAAACGTAATCCCTAGCTCGAAAAACAACTCGCTGCATTATTAAATGAATTGAAAGCATTAAGAGAGGATCAAGATTCATGAATCAATACACAATGACGCCTCAATGGTCGGAAGAAGATCAACTTTTTCTCGTAACGATTCCCGAGTTTACAGAGAAAGTCATCATGCCTTGTACCCATGTCAAAACTCGCGAAGAAGCGATTCGGAATGGGGAAGAAGTCATTGAGATGTATCTCGAAGCTTGGCATTCCGAAGGCGAATTAATTCCAGAACCAAAAACTCTGCAAGCTGCTTGATCAGACCGTTGGCAACGCCTCCCGGAACGAGAATCGCCCCTTTCCTCATCCCGTTGAACATTCTTCAGAAGGACGATCGTGAATCAGTAGCTTTATAAGCATGAATCAAATTGGATAATTAACCCTATGGCAACATAAACCCAAACAAGGAATTCTCGATCGGGATCTTCCGCGCACACTCATCAGCCTCCACCTACGATCGTTACCACCTCCAAGACGTCCCCGTGAGCTATAACTGTCTCGGGCCAAAACTGCCGATGCAAAATCTCACCGTTGTACTCGATCGCTACAAGTTTCGGATTCATTCCAAGCTGCGTAAACAGTTGCAATAAACTCATCCCGGCCACACATTCCACCTCATTCCCATTCACACGAACATTGAAATTATTCATCGACGCAAAATCCTCACAATATGGCCTCTTCAAAACTCTCAATTCTCAATTCTTATTGCCTAACTGCGATAGCAAATACTGCGTCGTCAGCTTTGGTTCTTTGGCGTCCATAATAGCTCGCACGACCGAGACCCGCTTCGCCCCCGCCTCAACGACGGCCTTCACATTATCCATATCAATTCCACCGATCGCAAACCACGGAATTCCGCAGTGCGCCGCTGCGTACTTCACATACTCATAGCCCGCTGCTGCCTTGCCTGCTTTCGTCGGCGTCTCATGGACGGGACCTACGCCTAGGTAATCCGGCTCATCCGCCAACGCCAGCGCAAACTCATCCGGATTCGTAGTCGATCGTCCGATGATCTTGTCCGGTCCCAACATTTTTCGCGCAAAGGCATAGGGCAAATCATGCTGCCCGAGATGCACCCCGTCCGCATCCACCGCCATCGCTAGATCAATCCGATCGTTGACAATAAACAGTGCATCGTAGCGATGACATAGGGCTTTGAGAGCCAAGGCGCGATCGTAGCGAATGTCATCGTCTTGCACTTTGTCGCGGTACTGAACGAGCGTGAGTCCGCCTTGAAGAGCGGCTTCGACTGTTTCGAGTAGGGTCGTGGATGGGTTGGTGACGAGGTAGAGCGTGGCGGCTTTTAGCTTGTCGTGACGAGATTGGACCGGGTTCATAATGGCGTGGTCGAGCTGGTAGGTTTGGTAGCGCAATTGTTTCATCACTGCGCCCATAAAAGGCTCGTAGACCTTTCCATATTCTTCCAGAACACGGAGCGATTCTTCAACCCGACACAGATTAGCTTGCAAGACTGCTTTGATATCCGATCGAATGGCTTCTTGCGGATGCGTAATCGCCGTTCCTACATCGCCTGCCGTATCCCGCGCACGGCGAAACTCTGGTTTGTGCCATTGGCCTAGGGTTTGCCGCATGGATTTGCATTGGGCACTCAGGTCAGGATGGTTTAGCCCAAACCGACACCAATCTTCAATGACCCGTAAACCCTCACGGGCACGGTTGAGATTGGCATCTAGCAGACGATAGAGGGCGATCGGGGGTGTTGGGGATGATGTCATGGGTGAGGTTCGAGGTAATGGTGTGAAGTGTGAAGTGTAAGTAAAGAACGTGACAATAACGGGAGATCGCCCGGATTTAATCTGATCAGTTGAGAAAACTTGCAGTAAGCTACAGTTCAATCAATCCTATATGCCGTGAGTAGGACCGATCGCCCGTGAATTTAAAAAAAGTTAGTGTTTGCTTTAGTGGATTGCCTCTAAGTCTGTTCATAGGACTCGTCTGTCCCCTTCTACCCGTGCAGGCCGAGACTCCGCTCGTTCTTGCCCAAGTGCAGAGCTACAGTGTTCTTTACGTCAATGCCCAAACGGGAAATAATGCCGGGAATGGCAGCGAAACCGCGCCCTTTCGCACCATTACCCATGCGTTAGCCCAAGCCAATCCCAACACTATTGTCAAGCTTGCTCCAGGCACATACACTCAGCAAAGCGGCGAGGTTTTTCCGCTAGAAATGAAGCCTGGTGTGACCCTTCAAGGCGAAATCAGCGATCGAGGTCAAAATACTATTATTCAAGGCTCCGGGCTATTCCTGAGTAAAACCTCAGCCCGTCAGCAGGTCGCGATCCTCGGGTCCAACCGCGCTGGACTCCAAGGCGTTACGGTTTCAAATCCTAACCCGCAAGGCTACGGTCTCTGGATTGAGTCCAGCAGTCCGGTTGTGAGCGATAGTACGTTTACGGGGAACGGCCATGATGGGGTTTCCATGGTCGGCAACAGTGCCCCTATTCTCAGCAACAATTACTTCTACAGCAACGGAGCCAACGGGATCACCATCTACGGAACCTCACGTCCGGAGCTGAAGGATAATATTTTCGAGAAAACAGGGTTTGGTATCAATATCGCCCAAAACTCGGCCCCTCGTATCATCGGCAACCGCATCACCCAAAATAAAGATGGCATTGTGGTCCAGGGCAATGCAGCGCCTGTTTTGCGCAGTAATGTGATCGATGGCAACGATCGCGATGGCTTGGTGGCGATCGGCGAGTCTCGTCCGGACCTCGGCACCACGGCAGACCAAGGAAACAACACCTTTGCAAACAATGGCCATTTAGACGTGAATGCTAAGGCGAGTCGGCAGGTGATTCCGTCAGCAGGCAACCAGCTCACCCGAACGGCTGGGCGTCTTGATGCCAACGCGAGCTTTGTCGCCGCATCACCTCAGCGGGTCCAAGTACCTGTCCAAGCCTTTGTTCAAACGCCCGTGCAAATGCCGACCCAAGCGCCCGTCCAGATTGCGATCGCACCGACGACAGCGCCCACGACTGCACTGACTCAAAATACGAGTCAGGAACTAACCTTTACCCGTCCCGACTCTGAATCGTCTAGCGTCACGGCCATTCCTATTCCGGCTTCTAAAGCTAATTTCGCAGCAAGATCGACAGCGATCCCCTCAGCCGCGTTTCCGATCGCAACTTCACTGCCGATAGGTGTTCTGACGGTTATTCCACCTGCTTCTTCAACGCCTGCTCTGCCTTTGATAGCAAGCGTCCCGATCGCGGTTCAGGCGGGTTCGGGCGGCGGACGATCGTTGCCGATGCCGAAACAAGCCACCATTAAAGCGCCGATGCCAACGAGTATGACCTTTAATAATTTGGTCTTGCCCACTCGCGGGAATTCTGTCAGCCAACCCAATAGCCAACTCTACTCCGCTGCCAATACCCTACCTGTTCCGGCTTCCGCGATTCCAGTCGGCAACGTCGGGGACTTTTCCTCGGTGCCCGTCTGGCGTAAATCGGGCAAACGGCCTCAGGCCGCTGCGCCTAGACCCCTAGATTCGAGTAGTCTTCGCTATCGGGTTATTGTCGAAATGGACGGTGCAGAGGCTTTGCTGTCGATCGTGCCGGGAGCCTTTACGGCCACGGCGAATGGCAGATCTGTGATGCAAGCAGGAGCCTTCGGGGACCAAGGGAAGGCCAGTCAACTTCTCCAGCGTCTGATAAGTCAAGGGATCAAGGCATCAATGGAGCAGTTTTAACCGACGTCGGATACACTAGGGAATTGTTTCACAGGGTTCTCGACCGAGTTCTCTTTAGGTAATGTCCTTCCCTTTTAATAGCCTTCTGATTTTGCTGCTGCTGATTGTATCGAGTGGTGTGTTTGTGATGTCGGAGTTGGCAATCGTCTCGTCTCGGAAAGTTCGGCTTCAGCAGTCTGCAAATCAGGGGGACAAGGGGGCGCGTATGGCGCTCAAGCTCGCTAACGATCCCAATAATTTTTTGGCCGCCGCTCAAATCGGAATTACGCTCATTGCGATCGTGTCTGGGGCGTTTGGCGAGAAGATGTTTTCAACATTCTTACATCCTCTAATCGAAAGTATTCCACTGTTTAGACCGCAGAGCGAAGCTTTAGCCTTTGGAATCGCTGTCATTATTGTTACGTATTTGACCTTGATTTTGGGAGAACTGGTTCCCAAACGTCTAGCCCTAAACTCCCCCGAGTCGATCGCCCGATCGATCGCGGGTTCGATGAATGTGATTGCCAAGATGACGGCTCCTGTGGTTTATGTCCTCAGTCGATCGACTGATTTGATCCTCAAAATTCTCGGCGTTCGTCCGTCTGAAGAACCTCAAATTACAGAAGAAGAAATCCGTGTTCTGATTGAGCAGGGCACTGAAGCGGGGATGTTTGAACAGGCGGAAGAAGACATTATGAAACGGGTGTTTCAACTGGGCGATCGGCGCGTTACAGCAATTATGACGCCGCGTGTCGATATTATTTGGCTGGACATCGACGATCCCTATGAAGAAAATCTTGGAACGCTTCGAGAAGGTGCTCACGCCCGGTTTCCAGTGTGCCAAGATGGGTTAGACAATCTCTTGGGATTAGTCAAAGTCTATGACCTATTGATGGAGACATTAGATGGTCAACAATTAGACCTGACAAAATCACTCAAAAAACCAGTTTTCGTTCCTGAAAGTACGCGTGCGCTGAAGGTTTTAGAACTCTTCCAACAAACCGGAAATCAATTGGCTTTTGTAGTGGATGAGTATGGAGTGACTCAAGGTTTGGTCACGCTGACTGACATTTTTCAGGCATTAGTGGGTGATTTGCCCTCAGCGGCAGAGCTAGAAGAACCCCAAGCCATTCAGCGAGAAGATGGCTCTTGGCTTTTTGATGGAATGCTACCGATTTATCAATTTAAAGAAATTTTAGAACTAGACGATCGTGAACTTCCAAGCGAACATCGCGGAACGTATCATACCCTCGGTGGATTTGTTGTTATGTATCTTGGACGCATCCCGATTTCTGCTGATCATTTCACTTGGGGAAATCTACGATTTGAGGTGATGGATATGGACGGAAACCGCGTGGATAAAGTGATGGTAAGTGTGGTGAGTATTTGAATTGACTAAATTTTAAATAAAATAGGACTACAGCTCACAAATTAGAAGCTGCAATCCTATAGTAGTTATTCAGACCAACACATTATTTAGATCAACATTAGAATCGAAATCTACTTCTTTGCAGCTTCAAACAAACATTTGTCCGAATCACAACCCGCTGGGCCTTCGGTGATGACTTCACCCGAATCATACTTTGCTAATGCCCCGTAGAAATCATCTACTGTCCGTCGTTCGAGGACTTCGGCTGATAGCTTTAGGTAGGTCGATCGATCGATTTTCTCGAACGGCAACCGAGGAAACGGTGCATCAAACCGGGCCAACAATGCGGCACTCATGTACCCGTCATTAGTGGCGACAGAATCATAGATTACATCAGCTAATGCATCGATTTCATCCTCACGAAGTTCGATCGTCGCACTGGTATTGTGCGCGGTGTAATACTTCTGCACTTGCATGTAGAAATCAAACTGCGCCGTTGCTGAGAACAGTTCAATAGACACTTCATCCGCGCCCGGAATATTGGCCCAAGGAACTTCGACTGGAATTTCGACTAGCCATTCAGTACAACGTGGATCAAAGGCATCGGTGAGCAAGTTCCCCTGTTCATCTTTGTCAGACTGCGATGGAACAATGCTGTAACCATAATCTAAGCAAGCTAATGCCACGGGATCATTTTTGCCAAAGGTAATCCGACGGATAAACCGTTGGGCCTTGGGCGGATGCCAGCCGGAGGACGCGCCTGTGAGGAGGCTCTTGGTTCCGGCAGGTTGGACGGTGGTACAGCGGTTGGGGGGCTTGATGCCATGCTTGGTGCAGTATTCGGCGACGACTTTGTGGACGGTTGCTTTCCAGGTGGAGAGATATTCTTGTTCTTTGGCTTTGAATTCCAGTCCACGCATGGTGTTCGGACGGCCTGCTTCCCACCAGTTCAGCCATTCAGTCCCGAAGGCTTGCACGAAGAAGTCAAATAGCCCGGTGAACGAAACGCCTACGATCGGATCGAGCAATCGGGACTTTTGATAACGCGGTTCGGTGAATTGATGATTTAGCAATGCGGCAACTGTTAATCCACCCGCTGTAAATGCATCTTCCTGCGCTTTCAAATCTCTAGGATCAATTTGATTCAGATGAATCTCCGAAAGGTTGCAATGAAAATCTTCTCCAATAATCTCACCGCATGGATTTAAACCGTAACGTCCAAGGCGGTGTTCGACTTCTGCTACATCCATTTCAGGCTTTAGACTGAGTAGAAATTCAGCCCCTTTACTAGATTCGTAGGCATTAATGAACTCGATTTTTTGATCGCGGGTTTTTAGTAAGTCAGCGCTCGATCGGGCGATCGCTTCAGGGGCATACTGAATGGCTCCTTCTCCAGAATAAAACTGTTTCCGCACCGCATCGAGCACTTCTTGCTTCGTCGGCTTATGATGATAAACCCGCGTGTGGTTGGCCATCCGGAACGCATCGCGCTCAGGATCGATGCGCCAATTCCCATTATCGGCCTGTTGCCACAGATCATCCTTTGCCATTGCAAATTTTGTATCTGCACTGTTGCCCTGCCTCATCCCTGCGCTACGCCTAATATTTCCAGCCACGACACAGGCAGCGGCTTCATCAATGAGCAAACAGCATTCCACAGGCGTCATCTGACGACCGATCGCCTTGTTCAAAATCTGAGCGCATCGATCGTACAAATTCGGTAACTTAATCGGATTCGCAACACCGCCAAAGCCTTTTAGCTTCTCACCTGCGGGACGAATATTTCCAAGATCAATCGTAATCGTCACCGGACCATCAAAGCGCTCATCAGTAGACATTTCCAGCAATGCCTGGTAAGAATCTACCCACCCGCGACGGCTGTCTCCTGCAATGATTTCGACGGCGTTGCCATTAATGTTGACTTCGGTTGTCTCAATGCGATCGTTTTCCGGAACTGTTCCGATGCCCCAGCCCATTTTTACAGTCAAGACATTGCGAATCGCAGGCAATCTATTGGTGTATTTCGGCTCAATAATGGCTCCCGTCCCGCAGCCCATCATCGCCAAGTCCATCATCAACCCAAAGGCCGCCCAGTCAATCACATTTGTGCTAGTGCAATTGTAAGCGCCATTAAAATTCTCAGGCTTCTTAATCCACTCAGTTCCGCCCACCCAAAGCCACCGCCCTGACGGCAGACATTTGAGTTCCTGCTGCATCTGATTAACGATCGCTTTTTCGTCCTCTGTAAACTTGCCCAGTTCAGCCAAACCGCCCAACGTGCGACGCGTCACTTCGCTCCAAGATTCCCGACGCGTTCCCGTCAGCTTGCGACTGTAGGTGCGGTAGAAAACAGGGTTAGCGGCTGGGGCAGACGAGGGAAACTGACCATTGGCTTGGGCTGAGGTGGTTTCGACTGGGCGGACGCGTTGAATATCTTGGACCATGGGTGAATTGCGCTACAGATAGTGTGAAGGTTCCTATTGGCACACAATATAGCGCAGGATTGCGAATCTGGGAAGGATCTTGACTAACTGCGATCGATCGGCTCTCACAAAGTCTCAAGCTCTGAAGAAAAGTCAATCCGGCGATGCTGGAGACTCGCTAGCCTCTTGACAGTAGGCGCTAGCAATACCGCTTTTCAGCTTCAAATGTACGAAAGGAGATTTTGCAGGAAGTATCGTGAGTGTAAACCACGATCTCTGAGGAAAGGCGATACCCATGACAGTCGCAACTGACTGACGAAGAATGACGCTTAGGGAGTATCTAGACTATGACAACGGGACAGATATCCGCTATGAATTTGGAGATGAAGTCTTAGTTGAAATGGGTGCTGAAAATCCTTTGAATACCAACATTGCGATGATGTTAGTCTTTCTGTTGAGTGACTTAGAGAATAGCTCGAAAACTCTTGGCGATCGGCCATCAAATTGAAGTGAGATTGCCCTATGAGACTGCTAGACAGCCTGACTTATTGGTTCATACGATTGAGTCGGACGCAATGAATGTTGTCAGTCGTCGTAGCTTTCAAGCAAAGATAACCCTGAACTACTGCAATGGAAACGCTCGACCAGCCGTCATGCACCATTGCCAATGGATATCTCAGTCGATCGAAACAAGGAGAACAGCTTGATCCAAAATGCTTCATAGATAAAATCCTAGGTAATGCATTACTTTTTTATTGAGCG
>JAYVVL010000212.1:0-4478 GCA_043787035.1 Synechococcales cyanobacterium | reverse complement strand
TCAGCCCATCCACTAGATACTTCACATTAAAAGCAACTTCAAGCCCCTCGCCCGTAATTTGCGCCGGAATCGTTTCCTCACCATTTCCCACATCCTGCGCATCTACCGACAGCTTCACCGCCTGAGATTCCGCATCAATACCCATTTTCACAATGTTATTTCGCTGATCTGCAATCACCGAAATCCGCTCCAACGCACTCAGCAAACCCCGACGATCGATCGTCACCTGATGCATAAACTGACGCGGAATGAGCTGACGGTAGTTCGGGTACTGCGCCTCTAGAAGCCGACTCGTCAGACGCTGATCCGCCCACTCAAACACAATTTGACCCGGATCAAACTTCACCGACACCGCCGCCGTACTCGCCCGATCGAGCATCTTAATCACCTCCTGCAACGCCTTCGACGGCACCGTCACCGCAATCTTCGGCAACACCGACGACTCATCGTCTGCCTGAGCCGTCGTCTCCACCACCGCCAACCGATGGCCATCCGTTGCCGCAAACTCCAGCCCCCCGTCTTGGGTACTCAAATGCACCCCCGTCAACACCTGCTTCGTCTCATCCCCACTCGACGAAAACAACGTACTCCGCAGCCCCTCAATCAACGACTCCACCGACAACTGCGCCGCCTCGCCGTCTTCAATAACAGGCAGCTCCGGAAACTCCTCCGCCCCCAAACCCCGCATCTGATACTTACCTGACGCATACTTTAGCGTCACCAAAATGCCACCGTCACCACTGCCTTCATCGCCATCATCTAGGGCGATCTCACCCTCTGGCAACCGCGACACAATATCGCCCAACAACTTCGACGGAATCGTCACCGTCCCACCTGCGGCCACCTGCGCCCCAAAACTCGTCTGAATCCCCAAACTCAGATCAAATGCCGACAGACTCACGCGCTGAGTACTCACATCCGCCGTCACCAACACATTGGCCAAAATCGGATGGCTTGGTCGAGACGACACCGCACGGCTGACAATAGAGAGATGGCTACTCAAATTAGATTGGGTGCAGACAAGTTTCATAATGATGTTGGGCGCTTTAAACGAAGATTCAAGGTCAAACGGATTCAGATTCAAACTGTATCGGATCAGTCGCGATCGCAGTTGTGGAAAACCCAATCTTTCTCACCGCTTCAGCAAACCTATCGCCCGTAACTGTGGAAAACAGGTTGAAAGAGAGGCACTATATAGGGCTTGAGATTAGAAACACCACGCTACACATGTCCATTTTGTCCCTATTTCCAAAAGTTATCCACACCCTAACGCCACTTGTCCACAGCTTTAGGCACAATTTCACCCTATTCACCCAAGCTCAAGGTTCAATCATCAGAAAAAATCATTAGAAATCCATTTAACATCTAATTTTATAATCAATAATCTTGTACTAGCGATTTCGGCCTTGGCTCGCCGCTTGAATCCGATCGTTAAGCTGACGTAACACCAACGCTAGATCCCGATCCGCTGCCTTAAGTTTTTCAATCTTGTCGCAGCTATACATCACAGTGGTGTGATCCTTCCCCCCAAACTCGTCGCCGATCTTAGGCAAACTCAATGCCGTATGTTGACGCATGAGATACATCCCAACCTGGCGCGCCATACTGATTTCACGGCGACGGGAATTACCTTTAAGATCAATAATAGGAACGCCAAAATGATTCACAATCACATCGAGAATGATGCCCGGTGACGCTTCAATTTTTTCCATCGGCGGATTCAGAACGGGCGAAATATTTTCCACCGTTAACGGCAGACCTGCGATCGATGTATAAGTCAATGCGCGAGTCAACGCCCCTTCAAGTTCG
This sequence comes from Synechococcales cyanobacterium, assembly GCA_043787035.1. Classification (GTDB taxonomy): domain Bacteria; phylum Cyanobacteriota; class Cyanobacteriia; order Leptolyngbyales; family Leptolyngbyaceae; genus JAAFJU01. Next base: position 2,669 of record JAYVVL010000212.1, on the reverse strand, counting down.
CGAATGTTAGACGTGTAGGTCGAGGCAATATATTCAATCACCGTTCGCGGTAAACGAATGTTTTCGTACTCGGCCTTGCGGTGAAGAATAGCCATGCGAGTTTCGAGATCAGGAGGCTGAATATCGGCAATGAGTCCCATGGAGAATCGAGAACATAACCGTTCTTGCAAACGAGGAATTTGGTGCGGGAGCCGATCGCTGGCCAAAACCACCTGTTTTCCCATTTCATGAAGCGTGTTGAACGTATGGAAAAACTCTTCTTGGGTATATTCTTTACCTTCAATAAACTGAATATCATCCACAAGCAAAACATCGACCTCCCGGTATTGCTCCCGAAACGTCTGCATATTATCTTTCCGAATCGCCGTCACGAGATCGTTTGTGAAGCGCTCGGTCGAGACATAGTGGATTCGAGATTCAGGATTGATTTCCAACCGATAGTTTCCAATAGCCTGCATCAGGTGCGTTTTACCTAGTCCCACTCCACCACACAAAAATAACGGATTGAACTCTTGGCCCGGAGATTCAGCTACTGCCAAAGACGCCGCATGGGCCATCTGGTTATTTGGACCCACCACCAGCCGGGAAAAAACGTAGCGTTGGTTGAGATCCGATCGACGAGATTCAGGAGTTTGCAGAGGTTGCCAAACGGTAGCCGCAGGTTTCGCAAGGGGCGGCGAACCTGGAAGTGGATCGGCGATCGTCTCATTCATCCCAGCTATGCTGACAAGATGGATTTCGATCGGACGGCCTGCTACTTCTCGAACCACTTGAAGAATGGTCGGCAAATAGTAACGAGTCAGCCACTTCTGAGCGAATGGATGAGGGGTCCGGATCGTTAGACAATCCGCCTCGAAGGTTTCAACGATCGTTTTTGCGACCCAGGTTTCAAATGTCGGAGGACTCATCTTCAGCTTCAATTGCTCAAGAACCTGCAACCATAAATTGGATCCAGTTATATTGTCAGGTGTCATGATCCAGGGACCGAGTGAAGTCTATAGAACAATCTATCGTGCTTTTGCTGGATCATTTGAAATGATTTTCGGCGCTCATCTCAGGTCAATTCAGAGTCTAATCCAGTCATTCCGTTCTCGGAAGGCGTAAACTAAGGCCAGTAGAGGGCTATTTATGCATACTTTCAACCCTCACATCTTCTCTCTAGTGACGCAACCTCTCCCTATTTTTGGCGTTGACCCTTCCGAAATCTTTCCCTTTGAATTGGACGATTTCCAACTTGATGCGATCGTAGCCTTAGATAATAACAAGTCCGTTGTGGTATGCGCGCCCACAGGTTCAGGAAAAACCCTTGTCGGTGAATATGCGATTTACCGTGCTCTAGCCCGGAAGAAACGAGTTTTTTATACCACTCCGCTAAAAGCCCTTTCAAACCAAAAATTTCGGGATTTTCGAGAAACCTTCGGAGCAGACGAAGTAGGACTGCTTACTGGCGATGTGTCTATTAATCGAGAAGCGTCGATCGTCGTGATGACGACGGAGATTTTCCGCAACATGCTTTACGGCACGGTCATTGGTGAAGTGGGCGATGCGATGGCCCATGTCGAAGCGGTGATTCTAGATGAATGTCACTACATGAACGATCGTCAGCGCGGAACGGTATGGGAAGAATCAATTATCTACTGTCCGCCCCAGGTTCAGCTTGTCGGTTTATCCGCAACGGTGGCGAATAGCGATCAACTAACTGACTGGATTAGTCAAATTCATGGACCGACTGAACTGATTCATTCAGATTTTCGCCCGGTACCGCTGCAATTTTCGTTTGCGAATCCTAAAGGATTGTTTCCCCTCTTCGACAATTCCGGAACGAAGCTCAATCCCCATCTTCGCCCTGATGGTGGGAAAGTCCGTCCACGCGGCGCAAATCCGCGCGGTGCCAAACGGCCTGAAGCTCCACCCATATCTCATGTGGTATCTCAATTAAGCAAATACCACATGCTCCCGGCAATTTATTTTATTTTCAGTCGGCGCGGGTGTGATAAAGCCATGGAAGATGTGGCGAACTTGGTCTTAGTGACTCCTCAAGAAACCGAAACCCTTCGATCGAAGGTTGATGAATTCATAGAACGAAATCCTGACATTGCTCGCATCAATCAAATCGATGCGATGCTGCGCGGGATTGCATCTCACCATGCGGGGTTGCTTCCAGCTTGGAAAGGCTTTGTGGAAGAACTTTTTCAGCAGGGTCTCGTTAAAGTGGTCTTTGCAACTGAGACTTTGGCAGCAGGAATTAATATGCCTGCGCGATCGACCGTGATTGCAAATCTCTCTAAGCGAACCGATGCCGGACACCGTTTGCTAAATGCGTCCGAGTTTTTGCAAATGTCTGGGCGAGCGGGTCGCCGTGGGATGGATAAGGTGGGCTATGTCGTGACGGTCCAGTCGCCTTATGAGGGTTCAAAGGAAGCATTCCGACTGGCGACAAGTCCGCCCGATCCCTTAGTAAGCCAGTTTACGCCGAGCTATGGCATGGTGCTTAATCTCTTGCAGGTGCATACGCTAGAGCAAGCGAAGGAGCTAATCGAACGAAGCTTTTCGCAGTATCTCGCCACGTTTTATCTGCGGCCTCAGAAGGAAGACATCGAAGCTATTGAGGCCGAACTGTACGATCTTCAGGGCCGGGTGGCGTCGGTGGATTGGAAGCTGATGGCGCA
>JAYVVL010000211.1:0-12246 GCA_043787035.1 Synechococcales cyanobacterium | reverse complement strand
ACGATCGCGCTCCTGATGATGGTTCTGCTTGGGTTGAAAGCGATCGTAAAAGCACTTATTGGCTGCTGCGCGGCGGTTCGTGGTACGACATTCCCGTGAATTGCCGTTCTGCCACTCGCAACTACATATACGCGCGATTTCCGCGACTACATTGTTGGTTTTCGAGTGAGTTGTTCGTTAGGCGTTGCGTCTTCTCGGTGAGGACTCTTTTCTTAGCCCTTAGGCTCTTAAGCCCTTAGCACTCTTTTCTTAGCCCTTTCTTACATCGCCTACGGCGATCGAACTTTTTGAGGGGATTTGGGGCGATCGGACAGCGATCAACGATCGTGCGATCTTAGGCTAAGGTGAAAGGACTATTTTAAATTTTTACCAATGGTCCAAACCCCACCCCGTGCAACACCCCGATCGATATCGCCTTTAGAAAACGGCGATCGGCTATCCCGTGACGAATTTGAAAGTCGCTACGCCGCCATGCCAAAAAACTGTAAAGCAGAACGGATTGAAGGAATTGTTTACATGTCAGCCGCACTCCGATTTAGAAGTCATGGATTGCCCCATAGCCATTTAAATAGCTGGATCACCACCTACTCCGCCTTCACCCCCTGTACCTTCGTCGCTGATGCCCCCTCCGTCCGTATGGGTGAGGATAACGACCCCCAGCCTGACATTATCTTGATCTTAGATCCGGCATTGGGCGGACAAACTCGCATCACCGACGATGACTACATTGAAGCGTCCAAGAATATCTCGTGTGGCGAGTCCTAGATCAAGAGCTGGACTGGTTCATCCTAGAAGCCGGACACTACATTCCCTTAGCACCCGACGCCGATGGCATCACCCGCAGCCGTATTTTCCCAGGACTCTGGCTCGATATATCCGCGCTCCTCAACAGCAATTTGCAACAAGTTCTCGCTACAGTGAACCAAGGAACCCAATCCCCAGTCCATCAAGCTTTCCTAGAGCAATTGAAGCCAATGGATTAATCGCACGATCGATCGTTTTAACAATCCATTTTGTTCATTGTTAGTCCCCGATCGCCCCATCTACGCTCCAGCCCATATGTTAAAAGTGAGTTGCCGATCACCTCTAAAAACCTACGACCTTATCAAATGGTACGTCCCCATCCTCAATCGACTCCCCCGCGATCATAAATTTGGACTCGGCGATCGAATGCTTGTCTGAACTATCATCTATCGCTAGACAACGTTAGCGATAGAATAGTGAGGAGATAACAGGAGGTGAACGTATGGTGAACGGAGTTCTCGATCGATCGGTAGAAGAAATTTTGCAGGCACGATTTGGAGTCCAGCGATCGTCGATCGTGGCGTTGTGTGAGCGATTTCAGATTGTCGAGATGGGCGTGTTTGGGTCGGCGTTGCGGAATGATTTTCGGGAGAAGGGGGATGACCCCAGTGATGTGGATCTTTTGATTGTGTTTGAGAATGGGTATGTGCGATCGATTCAAACTTACTTAGATTTACGAGAAGCGGCTGAACAATTGTTTGAACGAACCGTCGATATTTGTCAAAAAGACCTGATTGATAATCCTTATCGTCGAGCGAAAATCTTACGATCGACGCAGGTGATTTATGCAGCCGAGTGAAGATGACTTGGAATCCTTATGGGATATGCGGCAGGCAATTTATCACATTCAGAATTTCACCACTGGGATTTCGGAAATCGAATATTGTGAGAATCTACTGGTGCAAAGTGCAGTAGAGCGTCAGCTAGAGATTCTAGGAGAAGCAGCAAGACGTGTTTCACGAGAGTTTCAAATCGCACACCCAGAAGTCGATTGGCGTAATACTATTGGGCTACGGAATATCATTTCTCATCGCTACGATCGAGTCGAACAAGATAAACTTTGGGAAATTGTGCAAACGGTATTGCCTGATTTCTTGACTTTGCTAGCGGCGTTGTTGCCATCAGTCGAGCAGTGAAGTCGATTAATTTCTATGATTCTAAATCCAATATCCTTCAGCATATTCCATGCCCACCCAATCTCCTACGCCCAACCGCAAACTCATCACCCAAACCCGCACCCATCGCGGAAAGTATTTCACTGAAGAGCTAAACGATAACATTGGTCTTGACATGATGCTTATCCCATTAGGCAGCTTCATGATGGGGCAAACCGAAACGGAAAAGAGAGAACTAATTCGTCTGAGTAGTGAACAAGGTTATCAAAAGTTCTTTCTCAACGAGTTACCTAGACATCTAGTAACTGTGCCGTCTTTTTTCATGGGCAAATATCCAATTACTCAAGCTCAATGGAACATCGTTGCAACGAGTTATCCCGGAGTAGCGTTAGAACTTGATCCTGATCCTTCGGAATTCAAAGGAGATCGTTTCCCTGTTGTAAATATAAATTGGGACGAGGCAACCGAATTTTGCAACCGAATTTCTAGTCGAACCAACCGAACCTATCGATTACCCAGCGAAGCAGAATGGGAATATGCCTGTCGTGCGGGAACTAATACACCTTTTCATTTTGGCGAAACGATCGATTCTGTTCATGCTAACTATCGCGCTCAAGATCGTGAAATGAATAAGAAAAATTATTCAGGAACATACGATCGCGGAATCCTTGGCGAGTACCGCGAAAAAGCCACCGAAGTCGGAACATTTTTATCCAATGCTTTTGGTCTTTACGACATGCATGGAAATGTTTTGGAATGGTGCGAGGACGATTTTCATTCTGATTATAAAGGCGCTCCTGATGATGGTTCTGCTTGGGTTGAAAGCGATCGTAAAAATACCAGTCGGCTGCTGCGCGGCGGTTCGTGGGACATCACTCCCGTGAATTGCCGTTCTGCCAATCGCTACAACAATACGCACGATGACCGCAACTACGATGTTGGTTTTCGAGTGAGTTGTGGGTTTGGCGTGTCGTCTTTTCGGTGATGCCTCTTTTCTTAGCCCTTAGTCCATTAAGCAATTAGTATTTCTGCCTTAGCCCTTTTTTACATCGCCTACTGCGATCGAATTTTTGAGGGGATTTGGGGCGATCGGACAGCAATCAACCTCAGAGCTACATAGGATATACTAAAATCTCAAAGATCAGATCAACACTCTACGCAGAAGGTTGTCTATGGTAGTCGCCATCCCACCGATCGACCGATCGTTATCTCACTCAATTCCACAACCCGAAATAGACGATCAACACATCAGCCTAAGCGACATCACCTAGGAACAATACGAAACGCTACTCACCATCATGGGCGATCGTCCTGGATATCGCTTAACTTACTTCGACGGAACCTTGGAGATTTTGATGCCATCCCCTGAGCATGAAGCCATCAAAAAAACGATCGCTCGACTTCTCGAACGCTATGCCGAAGAACTTGACATCATCGCCCACGGCTTGAGTTCCGCCACCTTCCGAAAACAACTCAAAGCAAAAGGTTTAGAACCCGACGAATGTTACTGCATTGACCAGATCAAAGACGTTCCAGACTTTGCGATCGGAATTAATCTCACCAGCGGCAGTCTTGATAAGTTGGCTATTTATAAAGGCTTAGGTGTTTCTGAAGTCTTGGTATGGGAAAACAAAGCTCTGATTCTCTATGACTTACGATGGTCTACGACCGACCAAAGGTCATCGGACAACCCCGTGATCATCGATCGTAGCCAATTCTTTCCCCAATTAGACCTAAAACTCCTTGCCCAACACGTCAACCCCAATCCGTCAAAGATTTTCTAAAAGCTATACGCTCGTCGGCTTAACGAATCATTCGATCGATCGAAAGCGCAATTCATGCCTCAGTCCATTGCAAAAAGAAGAAATGCCGATCATCCAGAAGACCTACAACTTACTCTCGTTTAATAAGACCTGTCCCCAAAACCGTAACCTCGGGCGTCTGCTTAGCCGCTCCACTCGTTTGGACATAGTTGACCTTCACCTCTTCCATCAAATCGCTCATCAACGATTGCAGCTCGTCAATCGAATCCCCTTCCTGAAACTCCTCAACCACCGTCTTACCCAAATTCTTAATAAACTGACTAATTAACCCCGCCGCCACCTGATCTTCAAGCGCCTTGCCCAGAGCCTCATAAGCGAGCGTCGTCGCACTCGACACTAACTGCTCATTCAACTGCGCAGGCACCGATCCCATCAACGGCACCGACTTAAACCCCTTATAAATCGGCGACGTTTCCAACACGCCCTCCAAAACATGACGAATCACCGCCTCTAAGTCCGGCTTCACCTTCGGCAAGGCTTGCTTCACCGTCACCCTCAACACCCGATCGATAATCTCCCGCACTTCATCGCGCTGATTGAGATCTTGATAAGGCCGATTAGCACTCGCAATAATCCACCGACTCAAACTGCCTGTCGAAATCCCCGCCTGAACCCGATCGATGATCTGCACCAAAACCGCCTCTGTCAGCTCTTCTGCAATATTGGTCACAATCCCCTGCGTGGCCTGATCTCGAATGCGATCGAGCCCAATCACTTCCGCATGATCAAGCCGAATCGCCACCGGAATTACCCGCAACCATTGCCAAATCGGAACCAAAAACAGCACATCATACCAACGCCACAGCATCGCATCGAGCCATTTCAAATTCTGGTCCTTATGTCGCCGAGTCAAATAAAACGTCCTCGCCAAAAACTCCAGCCCAAACAACGCAACAAACGGCATATCTAACAGCCAAAAATAATCCGTCGGCAGACCATCCTCGCCCGTCGATCGATAGTAATTAGTGGTAATCAAGGGCCGGATTTTCTGGTCAAAAAACTTGATTTCCGAATCCACACCCCGATTTAATAAATACTCCCGACTCCAAAATTGATCAAACGCCTGACGAGAAGATTTCACATCCAGCCGATCGCGAAACCGATTCTTTATTTTCTCCAGATTCCCGCTCTTTCCCGCACCTTGGAACCAATTCCCCTCCACCATTTTAGTGCTTTCATCTCGCAGCATTTTTAACTGTTCATCCACCTCAGGCGAATTTATCCCCGTTGCCAGCAGTTTCACTTCGAGATCCTTCACCAAACTCAAATACTGCTCCGTCTCCCGGTGCGGTTCAATCCCCTTCACCGGGTCATACCAACGAGGAATAGGCGGCAGGGGCACCTGAAGACTCATCGGTCCTAGCGAAATCGCCCCCCGCAACCAAAAATCTCGCATTGACACATAGCTCAAATCAAACCCCACCACAGCCAAATTAGCCGTTGCGATCGCCGCCATCAGCCGCTCATACCAGAGGTTTCTGCGGGGCATTGTACCTACTCCCCAAAGGTCCGCTTAAATTCAGCCACCAGGTCATCCAATTCTTCAATAGCCTGATTCACATCAATAGATAAGGTTCCCAAGTCCGGCTGTGTCAAAAGGGCAACCAGCACCTCTCGCTTCGCTTCAATCTGACGAATTCGATCGCCCATGAGAGACTGATCTGTCATAACCCGTACTATCCTGCTCTAAATTCTGACGTTAAATTCCGACTATACGCGACAACCCCCAAAATAAGTCATCCCTAAAAAATCTGTCTAGAAACCTGCTTCTCAACAGCCGCCTGAGTCTGAGCCAAAAACTGATTGCGACTATCCAAGGACTGAGACAAACTAGGCACCAAATTGCGGGTCTGCAAAGCCATGTGAAGCTGAAGGTGTGCGACATACTCACTAAAATCTTCACGCTGAGCATTCACGATGGAATGATCAACAGGAAAACTTGCCAGAGAAGAATACTGAGTAGGAGTCGGGAGATTAGAATTCACGATGGGGGAGGCTCCAGTTGGATAAGTGATAAGAGAATATAGTCGGTGGTATCAGTCCCTATTATTGGCCTTCTAACCCATCTCCATCCATTTTCTTCAAAGATGTTTACGATAGACCGTCTCTAAGACCCTAATCGCAGACCTTTCTCAAGAAAATGACTCGCGAGGTTGCAACTCTCGATCGACCTATGCTAATGTGAGCGACAGCAAGGACGTATAGCTCAGTTGGTTAGAGCACCACGTTGACATCGTGGGGGTCACTGGTTCGAATCCAGTTACGTCCATTTTTGACTGAAGTTAGTTTATCGCCTCAAAGCCCTTGACCCTAATTGGTTGAGGGCTTTTTAGTGCGGTTGTACTTGGGTGCGATCGGGTGTGATTGGATGCGTCATAAGGTGCAAGTTTGGTGCATCAAAATTCTGGCAATTTTGCACCCTGTCTCTTCCGTCCGTAGGTATCTGAAATCATTCGAGCGCTGTTACCGAGGGAGTAGGCGACTTGGTGGAAGGTCGCGCCGCTGTCGAGCATGTGGTTTGCTACAGAGTGCCGGGTATTGTAGGGCGATCGGTATGGAATACCTGCTTTTGCGCAAAGTCTCTTCCAGATGTGTTGACTAAAGTTATGGTCATCGATCGGTCTTCCGGTTGGACTGGTAAAGACTAAGCCTTCCAAGTCCGTTCCATTGGCTCTCCCTTCGAGCATGGTCCGAATGGCCCGTGACATCGGGATAAATCGGGTGTGGGATTTTGTTGTCTTGCAAACTCTTCCCCCTTGTGGCAATCGGCTTAATGATTCACAAATATGGATTTCGTCTCGTCTGAAGTTGACATGCTCCCAACGTAAGCCGATCGCTTCACTAGGTCTGCATCCTGAATTCAACAAAAAGATGATGAAGTCTCGGTATTGAATTAGAACTTCGTCTTTTGATGCCGCTTCAATTAGTCGGTGAATATCTTCTACTTCAAAAATCTCGTCATGGGTTCGTTCGCTGACTTTCAGTGATGCGATCGGAGTGAAATGATTTGCGTCCCACTGTCGTTCCCTAATGCACCATTTTCCAAAACCTCGTAACAGGCTTAGATTTTGGTTGGCAATACGTGCGGATGGTCAAAGTTCCCGGAAGCGATATCCATCTCCACCTCACAAGCTTTCCGCCTTGCCAGTTCACGGTTAATGGGGAGTGTCTGGCAGTCCTAGCGCCCGTTGATGTCGCGCTCCTTCGTAGCTGAGACGCAGTGTTAGTAACCCATTTCGATTGACTATCTGGACTGAACCTTTCTTCGATCGGCGTTTCGGTTTTGGCATGGTTTAACCTCATTTATTTTATAGGTATCAAACTCTAAAACACCGTAGCAGACCGTAACAGCCGTAACATTGCCTTTATGAGCGGGTTTAAAGCGTTACAGTGACAGTCAATGTGCCGTAACGTGCCGTAACGCATGATTCACGGATTCTGAAAGCCAAGCTTCCTCTGAACCAGTCTCAAGCTCGATATCCCAATCTCCTAAATCGGTTGGTGCTGGAGGTGGAGTTAGTGCTGGAGGTGGGGTTAGTGCTGGAGGTGGGGTTGATTTTGACCACGCCCGCTGGGATTGCGTGAATCCGGGTAGACGAATCGGTTTTTCGTTTGACTGCCAACCCAACCTCCGCAAAATGTCTTGGACCCGTTTCTTATCTAGGTTCGTGTGGCGTTGAATTTCTTTCATGGAAAGGCACTCGATTAACACATCTTGAATGCGGATGTAATCCGATCGGCTCTTCCCAAACATCCCGCACCGCAAACTGTTTGTTACTCTCCCGTTGCTGAATTTCTTCATCAGGGGTGAGCCACCATTGAGCACCCGATTTGTAGAGCGCTACCGCCGCCGCCCAAATTGCATCTCGATCGCGTTGCACCGCCTTGATGTCGATTTTCTGAGTCACCGGAATAATCCAGAGTCGTCGGTCCTCTTCATCCCGCAAAAATTCTGACGGGTTGACCGTTCCAACGATCATGCCTCGTCGAGGGTGTTCTACAGCCGTTCGCTCATACGGTGCCCTGAAGGTGTCTACTTTGCGACTGAGAAAGGATTTCACAACACCGAGTTCTTTTTTGGATGTGATGCGATCGATTTCGCCCCACTCCTCAAACCAGGTTCGGTGAAGTTTCAACAGTTCATCTTTGTTTTCTACGTCAGACCCTAAATTGTCGTCGAACCAATCATCGCCTGCGAGAGTATTCCAAAAGGTAGATTTGAGGAGGTTTTGAGCACCCTGCAAAATGACTGAGTGATCGGACTTGCAACCGGGTTGATAGATGCGTGCGACGGCTGCGATGAGTTGATTTTTCAGGTAGGTATCATAAAGCGTATTTCCGGTTTTCAGGTATCGACTGGCGGGTGCGTCGAGGAACTCGATCGTCGTTTCACCATAGACGTCATGCAGTTTTTCAAGCCAATCCTTCACCGGGTGATACGCCTGTTTCTTGCCGATCGCCCCTAGAATTTGAACACAATCCGCCTCACAGACATCGGCATCGGTGATTTTCGCAACGAATAATTTATAGGTGTTTGGATCGAGTGGTGAGCCTTTAAATTCCAGATTGTTGGTCAATTCATTTAACCTTAAATCCAAACCTACGGCGATTTTTACCGATCGCATTGATTTTAAGAGTTTCGATTCTGCACCGTCTGGAACATCGGTTAAGTCCAGTTCGGGATGACGTTCCCGCGATCGCGCCCATTGCGTTAATTTTGCTTCCCTTTTACGTTTGACGATTCGGAACTGAGTTATTTTCAGTTCCCGATCAACCGTTGCACCGGATACCCCGTGGAGTTTGAGCGCGCTCTTACAAGTCTTGGTGAACAAGTCGAGGGACGCCGGATCGAGTACGTCACCTACCAGACTGAAAATCGTTCGGAGTGTCCGCCCAATCCGATCGGCGGATAGGTTTGTCCAGTGTTTTGGAAGCTCCAAAAGAAATTGCTTTGGGGTCATTGCCGACGCAATCAGCTTTGCGTAATCCTCGGCAGTGTGACCCGCCTTGAAGTATTCACAGAGACCTGCTTTGGGCTGTCCTACAATTTCCGGAACAAGCTGAATCTTCCCACCGCACCATTCCGCCGCCTTCACCAATGAGGCGAACACGCCCGGATTCTGCCATCCATCGGCATCAAATAGGATGATGTGTCCGCACCCTTTGGGCAGAGCCTTTCGGTAGTGCGACACCCCAGCCAATGCACCCGTAGACACCACCCCGCAAAGTTCCCGCATAGGCATCCTTAGCGCCCTCGGTGAGAACCTTTACCCCATCGGGCATCCATGCTTTAGATGTCCGTCTGGTTTGGGTCAGATACTTGCAAAGTTTGCCACCACGGATCGGCGGATTATCTGTCCGGAGCTGGGCAAAATCAGCCGTGAACGGGAACATCAATCCCCCGCCAGACTCCACCGAGAAGCCTGATTCCTTGGCTTCATACTGGGAAATCGATCGCACTCCGGTCGTCCTCGCCATCCAGGCGATATCGGCATCGGTAAGGCCCTCGGAGCGCAAATGGTCTGCGTGGATGCTAGAAATCCGCATACATTTCCTCCGATGCCAGACGAGCATCAATTTGAATTGTTAGTTTTTTCGCAAGAATTTTCCGAGGGTAGCTACAGTTTTGCGATACATCTCGGGGGAGGTGGATCGGAGTGTCGCGTAATCGCGCCAATCGTCCGATCCGAGTTGAGAATCGACAAATCGATCGATCGCACGGTTGCGGTCGGGGTCAGAATTTGGCATCATATTAGTAGAAAATTTGAATCCCGATCTCGATCGATCGCCCCTACCATTTGCGGTGGTAGGGGCAAATTTTTGAGAGGACGATCGCTCAAAATCGGGGTTTACAGGGTTTTAGACTTGGGAAGATGGAAGTAATCGAAGGTAAGACTCGATTGCTTTTTGGTGTGCCGTGGGATTGGATCGGTTGGCTAAAAAATCTTCTAATAACGGGATATTGAAGAGAATTTTTTTCAGCAAGCCGGGCCCAGTGAACGCCTTCTGTAAGAATTGGCGGTCGGTTCAGATGTCCAAGACGTAGTGCCTTGAGCGTACTGCTACTGATTGAAAAAATTTCAGCGGTCTGTTTTGTCGTTGCGAACTTTTGAGCCATGGTTTAGAACGGTTGTTCTTAGGGGATGCAATCGACTTTACGACGGTCAAAAAACAACGTCACTTTTTTTCAACGATGTTAAGTAAATGTCACAATTCAGAATCCACCGTGCTTACGAGTTTGTTTGAGAATTCCTTTGCTCCAAGAGAATCCTTTGGGTTTGGCCTTGAACATTGGATCCCAAAGGTCTTTACGTGCTTGTAAGTATTTATTGATTTGCGGCATCAGCGAATCGTCCTTACTCGCAGCATCAATACAGCTCATGATTAGCCACGCCTTGAATTGTTCATATCTGTCTAGTCGATCAAAGATTTCCATCGGGAATTTTTCTAGGTCAGGATTGCTCTCTGTAGTCGGGACTTGCTAAATAGTGCCTGTAGTCTCCCATTCGTTTTTTGGACTCTACGAGCGCCTTAGCATTTTTGCGCGGGCTGAATTCAACATGGTCATTCAAGTCATCAACTAGAGGGCAACAGATAAAGAATCTGCCCGACGCTTCAATATCGATTAGACGACGCATTAATTCACCCGGCGATCGTAGGTCGGTGATTCCGACGCGGGTTAATGCGGGTTCGACGAAGAGCCACGCATCTAAAACCAGGGTGTAGAGCGCAAGAATCTCATCGCGCGCCGTCTTGAAATGCTTCTTTCTTTCTTGAGTTAAGTAAGGTTCAACTTGGTTCTCTTCTCCAGTAAAAAAAGAATCAAGGTAAGAATGTAGCACTTGATGGTATTGCCTGATTTCGTCAAAGTGTCTTTTACGATTATCTGTATTGCAATACTGAAACCAATAGATAGCAAGTGGGTGAGACGAAGTAGCAAGCAACATTTGCTCTTTGTCTCGTTTCTCGATTTTCATATCACTACCTCAATTGTCCTCAGAAGATTTTGCGGAAGGGTCGATCGATTCTTCATCCTGGTTTTTTGCAGGTTTGCGCCCTGCTTTTTCACGTTTCCCACCCCGTGTTTCCCCCAATGGTTTCTCATATGGTGAAATCAAGCCCAATTCCTTGCCACGCGCAAAGAAATAATTCTCTAAAAATTGTTGAGGCTCCACACCAGAACGCTCCGCCAGAGTCTTGATGACATCAAAGACTCTCTCATCAATTCGGAATGATCGGGGTTTACGGGGCATGAGTTCAATCGCTTCGGACATTTTGCCTCTCCATTAAATCTATTAAACGCAGTTTAACAAAGAATCCTTTTCAATCGTATACGTTTGTAGTCAGAAAATCTTATCTAATAAATTCGTTCAATATGAGCTATAAAACTTTATCAGAAGAGCTTTATAGCTCAAAATAATTCAATTAAATACATAAGCAAAACAATTCTATCAGTCGTAGACGTTTGAAAAGTAATCGTATACGATTGAATTTAAGGACAAAGACGATCGCCACTCCCAAGCGAAGCCCGATCGGTCCCTTCTCAATCTAAAACCCATGACTCTCTATAAAGGCTACGAATGCTACCGGAACCGCATCACAAAACGGTTCTACGCCATTCCGATCGGTGATGACTTCATGTTTAACAAAATCGTTGCTGACAGTGCAGTCGAGCTAAAACAGGCAATCGACCTTGCCCTATTAACCAGTGCCCTGACCCTTGGGAACTGCCCTACGCAGGGGAAGGTTCAGTCACTCTGTCAGAACCGAGCGCCGCCTAATCAAAAGGGGCATCCCCAACCAAGGAAAAGTGCCCAAATCCCAAACCACGTAAACAATTCAGGAATTTCTATTATGGCCAATAAACTGAAATCAGTTCAATCGATGACCTCCGGTCGGTCAGAGACCATCGACGAAGTACCCATCGAACCGATCACCGAACCCAGTCCAGAGAATAGTCACCTCTTACGATTGGCGCGTCAACAGATGGAAGCCGAACTAACGCAGCTTCAAACCACCTTGGACAGTCTGAGTGAAGACTATGCCGATCGTGCTGAAACTATGGTCCGTGACTGGCTTACCTAATGCCGTGATAGAGCCAAAACCCGCATCAATGCGATCGACCTTGCGGATTTTTTCGGCAGTGGGGACGAACTGTCCCCTGCCCGGTCAAGCCCAACCCTATTGCCCGCCGTCGAAGTGGAGGTAACAGCATGTTGAGTACTCGAAATAGCGTGATTGCCCTCGGTGCGATCGCACTCCAGAACTGGTTAGGTGGGGGCTTCTCCAGTCTACAGGAAATGGAAGTACAGGGAGAACAGAACCGCGTCCTACGTGCCACACAGCAGCAAGAGCAAGCCAAGCTAACCCTCTCACAGGACGCAGCAAAGCAGAAAGATGCGCTGGTCAGCGATATCAAGACGGCTGTGTGATGGTCGTCAGTGCCAACGATAAAACCCAACTGACCAGCATCACCGAGGGTCTACCCGTCATCGACAGCGCCC
>JAYVVL010000210.1:0-4483 GCA_043787035.1 Synechococcales cyanobacterium | reverse complement strand
CATTGAAGCTTGGTAAGTCCTGAAGATTAGCAGAAGAGGGCGAATTAAATGAGGAATCAGTTTGATGCTTGTTGTTCATAATGCTCATATTTTGGATGTTCTAAAGACATTTCAAGTTGATTTTTATAAAGCCAGTAAGTGCGACGACGCAAACTATCGATCGCTGATTCTAATTCAACCAAAGCCCAACGCGACCCCCAAATTCCTTCTTGTTCTTGCTGCTGCTCAATTCGCTCAAAGAGAACCCCAAAAGTCCAGGCTCTCTTCAACTCGTTTTGCAACCAATAGCCAGAGATTCCTAAAGTGTATGCTGCGTCCTTTATCTCCTCAAGCTGAATTGGATACCCATTCAAAGCATGTTGCCAAAGCATCCGAAGGTGCCGCCGCGTCCGAAACCGAGTTTCAAGCGCTCCCAAAGATTCGACTAAATGTGCTTGTTCACCCATTGCCGTCCATTGAGCCAATTGATTAGCAAATCCCACTTCAGTCCGTCCTTCCTGCCGAGCTGAAGTGACAACTCGTACTCGTGGACTATGGCGAAACTGGGCATCAACGCGCAATAGTGCTTTGCAAAATTCAACATCTTCGGGCGTTCGCACATTGGGCATTCCACCTGCTTTCGCATACATCTCAGTAGTAACGGCCAAACTAGCCCCATAGTTGTGATGATGTCGAGGCCAACAATTCATTGGATCAGCATCAAGATAAGACTCTAATTTAACTTTTAGATGATGATAATAAACACTGCGCCAATAGCTCAATCGAACGGTGGGAGTAAGCTGCGATAGACTCAAACGATCGGAAATAATTCGCCCACCGACCACATCAGCACCTTGGTCAATCTCGTGCTGATTTGCAGCGATCCAATTAGGTGCAACTTGAGTGTCCCCGTCTGTTGAAGCAATAATCCCTCGTTGTCGTCTCAAACTCATGAGCCGACGGTGAGATTCATCAGTCAGCAACTGCCGTACCCGGCCAATATAGTCATCAGCCGGAGCTAAATGACGCTCTACAACATGTAGCCTAAATTCTGGATGCTGCCGCCCAAATTGTCGCGCGATCGCCGCTGAATGATCACGGCAATTGTTCGCAAATACGATCACCTCGTACCGTCTAGGATCAAGCCGTTTGTTCTGCAAATCCACTTGATGCAATAGTGCAGTTAAACAAGGTTCCAGAAGTTCGGCTTCATCTCGCACAGGCACAATGACACAAACCTCGCAATCAAAAGCAGGAGGAATAGAGACTAACCTATCTAAGTGAATCGACGATAAATGAACCTGTAATAGTTTACTGCTAGGCTGTTGTACAGAAGTACTCAACATAAAAGAGCATACCTTAATCCAAGATTGAACATTAACATTTATATAAAAGAATACTGCTAATACTATCTCTAGAAAGAAGATTGCTACCTCTAGTGAAAGAGGTAATTCCCTAGCTTCTATAAAGTTATCATATCTTCCGATCGTCCTTCTAAGCGGGTGTCTAAAGAGTCGAAAGAAGTATGGAAAATTGAGAGTCTAGGGGCGATCGCAAGGCTATCCTCTTCATCCCCTCACCACATTTTCCGCAGACTCAACTTAAACCCCGACATAACAGCCTCACAATCAACCTCCATCGGCTTGTCCAAAATCACCACCTGTCCCGTTACAGCATAAACCTCCACCTGCTTACTCTGTGGATTAATTAGTAGTCCCAACCGCACCCCTAGTCTCTGATACTCGCGCATCTTTTCCTGCACGTCGCTCAACCGATCAGAACTCGATCGCAATTCAATGACAAAATCTGGCACCACTGGAATAAATTGCTTTAGCGAAACTCCGACCAATCGCGAATGCTCAATCCAAGAAACATCGGGTGACATCTTCCCACTCCCGATCGCCGTAAAATCATACCCTGTCGAAGAATCAAAGGCTTCTCCCAAGTCTAATGATTCATTCCAAGCCCATACTTGACCCGATAAACTAATATTTTTTTTCCCACTATCCCCAAATGTTGGTGGCATAACAATCAATTTTCCTTCATGAGTCATTTCTAGTCGCAAGTCAGGATTGTCCTCACACAACCGATCGAATTCCTCAGAACTCACTTGGAGTGCCTGACTGCGAACTTTCAATAACACGGGATGGGTATCAGTGGCTTGAGCGATCGTCATCATGACCTCTGGAGCGGTTTCACATTAAGTTGTTTTGATTGTAGCTTGGGTACATAGGCTCTGATCGACCTTAGATTGGCTGTTGGGTTAGGAGCGATCGGAGGTTGATTTAGAGGCGATCGGCTAGCATATTAGGAATTCGCGATAATTTTGACTGAAATCATTGAAATAACTCAATGATAAAGATCAGGCAAATTCCGGAATCAGTAATTACGATGTGTATAAGGGCACTATTGATACAACTGAAACACTAGCTTCTCAATGAGGATGATGTAACAATGAAATCAAATTCCAGAAAAACCGAGTCGGATATCAATCAAATAAATCATCCTCGTTCTCCAAAAAATGAGTCAAGTTCTCCCCAGGAGTTGAGACAACGGGTGTTGCATTTACTATCAGACAAAGAAGAGCTACAGGGTCAAGTCGCAGCACGGGATCAATTAGTTGAGGATAAGGCACGGCTAGCCGAAGAAAAGGCACAAGAAGCAGAGAAAACGCATCATTTATTTTTGGCAGAACAGCAGCGATATCAGTCAACTTTAACACTGTATCAAAAGTCAGAAGAAAAGTACAAATCAACCGTAATATTATATAAAGATGAACAACAGAGACGCCAATCCGTGATGTTTGAATTTCAAGAAGTTCAAACTCAGTCACAGTCATATTTCACCTTATACCAAGAAGCTCAGGTCCAGTCACAATCTTATTTGACAATGTATCAGGGAGAAAAGGTAAAAGGAAATGAGCTGACGATTAAATTTGAAGAAGTAGAGGGATCTCGCGATCGATATTTGACGCTATATAATGAGTCTCAATTACAACTGAAGACTGAGCGAAAATCAAAAGCTGGCATTAAGGGTTGGGAAACTCGTCGTAAGAAAGAAAACGCAAAGCTAAAGAAGGAAATCTCTGAAATGGCCATTATTCTTCGAGACTCCATGGAACGCAAGGATGAGGCGATTAATAGTTTGTATGCAGTAGCAGAGCGTATGGATCGCATCCAACAGATGGTTGAGTTAGTGGATGATGACACGACAGCGACCAACCCAATCGGAATGATGAAAAAGCTACAGCGGATGTGGCAAGCTATAAAAGAAGTTCTTGCGGAGTAACGTTGATGATTGTCAATGATGTTAAAGCAGGAAATCAGATGCACCTCGGCGATCGCATTCGGGGTATTGCCGAGCAACTCAAGCAAGAAACTCAGATTCACATTAAAGCTGCGTCAAGGATTCTGGGTGCAGCCGCACAGATTTCAGAAAATCACGATCGATTGATCAATGAAGTGAGTGATATGGTCCAAGGAGATTTAGATCAGGCATCTGCTCTAATGTCGATGGAACCTATTACCACTGAGCAATTGAAACAACGATTTAAAACCCTAGCTCAAGCCAAGGCTTATTTTAATGTGAAAGCGGGTAGCTGGATAGCGCTCACGGAAAAAGTTAATGCGAAAACAGAACAGCCCCTTCCTAGCCTCGACAAATCTTCTGTATCTCAACGTTTAGAGGCGATCGATATCGATTTAAAAACATTGCGAACTGATTTAAATCAAGTGATGAAGATGCTAGCAGTCATTGCAGAAAAGGTTTCTTAAGTTCTCACTCTGCTGGTTAGAATCACACCTTAAAGATTTCCACCGATCGCTGGAGGTCTTTCGCTGTTTCGATCGTTTGGGTGAGGGCTTTGGAGATTTGGTGAGTGGTGTTCGCGGTTGTGGTTGAGAGCGTCTCGACGGTAGCCATAAGCGACTGAATCGACTCAGCTGTGGCAGATTGGGTCAGCGCCGCTTGGGAAATACTTTGGACGAGCGTATTGACCTTTCGGGCGGTGACAGTAAGCTGGACGAGGGTTTGCTTGGCGTTGCGGATTTGGTGACTGCTGTCGGCGGCCTGGGTCGTGCCTTCACTCATCGCTTCGGCCAAGGCGCTGGTTTCAAGCTGGATGGACTCTACGATTTGGGTAATCTCACGAGCCGCCTGGGACGATCGCGACGCCAATCCGCCGATTTCGGTGGCAATGATCGCAAACCCTCGGCCCTGTTCCCCTGCCCGATTGGCTTCAAGTCCCGCATTCACCGACAGCACATCGGTCTGCACCGCAAATTCTTTAATCAACGATACGATTCGCGAGATTTGGGCGGAGGATTGGCCCAGTTGGCGAACCTTTTGGGACGTGTCTTCAATGGTCGATCGTAGCATTGAGATTTTAGCCACCGCCATATCCATAGATACTCCCTTCCCAGTGTAGAATTAGACAAATAGCAATGGGGTGATCCATGAACAGAGTAGAACTACTAAGAACAAAAAGCTTTGAGAAAGAAGACTG
>JAYVVL010000209.1:0-4490 GCA_043787035.1 Synechococcales cyanobacterium | reverse complement strand
TTTTGCTCTGGACAATACATTTTTAGCGATTGCGCATCGCCATGGGTAAACCAATTGCCCATGGGATCCACCGCGATCGACGCCACATTGGGCAACTGATGCAGACAGGTTTTACGCCACTCTTCATCGCAGTAATGCAACCCCGTCGCCGTTGCCACATAGCATCCCGATCGCGTTTCCCACACCGCTGCGATCGGATGCTGAAAGCCGTGGGTGCCCGTCCGGCTCCGACTTACATCCATTGCCAAAAACAGCCCAAACTGCACCTGTTCGGCCTCCACTCTGTAAAGGACCGGAGCTTGAAGCGATCCCTGAAGCGATCGATATTGTACCAACAACCTTTGCAAAGGCCATTCTAGCCGCTCCGATGAGCACAGCGGCAATGCCATTATCACGCCGCACTGAATCTCCAATTCACCCCCCACCACCAAGGGCATCGATCGACACTGCGCATCCTGAAACTGCAAACAATCCACTTCGACCATCAGCGATCGCACCGCCAGCAACATTTCCTTCGCCGTGTGATAGCGTTGCCCCGACAGCTTCGCCAGCGATCGCAGCAAAATTTCCCGTAGAGACTCTGGAAGATGGTGCGGAAGGCTGACTGATTGTTTCAGATGCGCGCTCATCAAAGCTCCCGGCGTCCCACTAAAAGGCCGAGTCCCCAGCATCAGCTCGTACAAAATCACCCCAACCGCATACAGATCGGCGCTTACTGAATGCTGCCCATAAAACCGCTCCGGAGCCATATAAGCAGGAGAACCCGACATGCCCGACGACACCGTTTCCCCCCGAGCCAACTCCTGCGACAACCGGGCAATCCCAAAATCGGCGATCCGAGGAATCAGCCGATCGCCTTGGAGATTGATCAAAATATTTTCTGGCTTAATATCGCAATGAATAATTCCCTGATCATGCGCGTGCTCCAGCCCTGCCAAAATTCCCGCCACCAATTCAAGACCCTGCGCCACCGCCACCGCACCCGATCGCTCCATCATCTGCCGCAGCGTCCCACCCTCACAGTAGTCCGTCACCAAATACCGATGAGAACCCACATATTCGCACGCCCAGCACGTCACAATATTCGGATGCTGAAGCATCACCAGAAACCGGAGTTCTCGCAAAAACTGATGGGTCGGAAACCGATCGTGGTCCAACTCCTTCAGCGCATACAAATACCCCGTCTTTCGATGAATCCCAAAAAAAACCCGCCCAAACTGACCCCGCCCTACCAGACCCAAAATGCGATAGTGCGATCGAACCCTGATTCCAGAGCCTGATTGCCCTCGCGGCGAGGACGATCGACGGCCCCAGGGCGACGATGAACCCGAATTCTGAACGTTCGTCACAAGTCAACCCCTACGCACACAGCACCGTCATAATTTGCTCATGGGTCTGTAGACCTTCGACCATCAGTTCAGCCCTACTTAATCGCTGCTGCATCCCCACAACAAACGTATTGCTTTCATGACCTAAAGACTCACAGGCCGTCTGAACCACATGCAAATCACGTCCCACCAATTGACTAAAGAACGCCGACAACACTCCTGCCTCCAGCGAACAGGCCGGAACACCATAGTCCGCCGGGACATTCTGCGCGAAGGCCGAAGCCGTCGTCCGAATCACCAAAAAACCGCGCTGATGATGGCTCTGGTCAAACTCCAGCTTTCCCCAACCGTAGGTAGCCCAACAGTGCCGTAAACACTGCAAAAACTCCGCCATACTCATATCGACCAACGGCGTCTCATAATAACCCGTCACCTCATCACGGAAACGGCGATAGAAATTCTTCCCCCACCATCGTCCGCAGTTAAACAACACCAATCCCGTCGCCTTCCCCGTCTCCCGAATCAACCCCGAATAAATTGACTCAATTAATGGGGAAGGAATAGCAAGTAATCGATCGCCCTGACGATTTTCAAGCAAACCCATTTCCAGATCCCCGCGTACATAGGCTTGGCTGGAATAATAGTGGCCGGGAAGCGTATTTTGAGTGAGTAAATCTGCAACAGAAATCATGCTGAACTTCCTAAAACTAAAGCTAAAACAAAATCTAGAACAACGCTAAAACTAACCTTTAAATCCTGAAGAGCAAGCCTAAAACATTCCAGACATCGTCAAAAGAGACTCATCCACATCCACAACATTCGAGATCAAAACTCGTTGGGCTTGATCCAGATAAGGCGTCAACAAAGCCAATTGACGATCGTTAAAAAGCTGATTTAACTGATTTCTTAGTGCCGGATAAAGCAGCGCATCTACGGATTCAGTGGCGTGAATTTCTCGTGTCTCCCGCAAATACGGCAAAAAGCGTTCTTCTAGATAGTTTGCATCCTCCATGAGCATCGCCATACTGCTATGCCGCAAGATCAAAATAGCCATTTTCAACGTTTGCTCTACGCGTGAAATCGACTCATCCGGCAATGACGCCGTCAAATGATCTGCGACTGTTTGCATGATCTTCAACTCCCTATCGCGCATCAATCGATAGGCCGACACACGCTCATTCAGGGAGGCTACATAGGTGGTGACTTCCTTCAGAGCCGGGGGTTTGAGATAGCGACTATCCGCTTCATCAAACAAGCTTTCAATCACAGGCGTCATTGTTAATTTCCTCCTAAATTAAATGTCTTCTTTTACTCAACCCAACCATCTCAAGGCTCAATACTTCAAAAGAGCGCTTCAAAAGAGATCTGAGAAATCATTCAACGTAAACATCGAAGCCTTATCGCCCTCATCTTCAGCATCTATCACCGCAGATAGTCCCTTCATCGGAACCGCCACCAGCGTTGTACCATCCCAATTCACCGAGGTCATAAACTGACTCACCGACAGCGTCATCGGCAATGGGGCATTAGGATCGACGCGAGAGGAATCCGATGGACGATCGACGGCTTTTGGCTTAGGCGATCGCACCGGAGCGGCCAAGCCATCCCAATTTACGTCGGCCAAAAACTGCTGAACCGACGTCTGTTGCCACAGCGGGCGATCGGCAAATGCGCTCACTGAAGCACCACCAGACATCCCACTAGAAGCACGCGCAAAAGCGATCGTCATCGCAACTCTCCTGCACGCAACCGTTTTTCAATATCCTTTGAGGTCGCGCCTTCAGTCATCCAGAAAGACGCGGCGTCAATACGCTCTTGGGCACCCAATAGGAATTTACAGTAGGTTTCACCCATGGAGTAGCACTGGATTTCAATACAGCTCAACTGCTTCTTTACCATTTCGGTAAAGAACCCCGAGAAGAGTCCGGCATACAGATAGCACACGGGTTTTCCCACATCTCCCAGCGTCCGCGCCACAGCAGAATCAAAGAGATTAATAAACATAAACCCCTGACGCCTGTCGCCCATATCCACTTCCCAACGACCCCACCCTTGGGCGGTGTAGGGCCACCACCAGGTTTCAAGTAAGAACATCAAGCTCGTTTGACGAACCGGACGATCGAACTCTTTTTCAAACCATTTTTCAAAGAAGAAGGCATCGCGCTTTCCCCAATCACAGCCGATCGAGTACATCATGGCCGCAGAAGCTTCCCCAACTTCCTCTTCAAGACCTTCGACTAAGCCAATAATAAAATCTTCAGTGACAAGAATATTTTGGGAATCGTTCCAATCTACGATCGTTCCTTTGTCCGGATCGAACTGGAAGAAATCTTTAAACCCGTAGTGATTATGCTTTTTAGGGTTTCGTTTTTTAGCAGGTGTTTCGTGAGTCAGAATCAGCGACATAAGAACTCAGTTGGATAGGTGGAACAGGGCAATGATCGAGGAATCCAGCATTCAGAACTAGACGCTTAACATGCGACGATTTAGCTCTAGAATAGGCATAATCAAGGCATTTTGTGATGGGATAAGCTGTTTCTTGACGACCTCTTGCATAATGCTGTAAGTCATATTTGAAGCGCGCTGAGATCCAAAGGCTCGCATCACGCCCTGATACCAAAATAAGAACCGCTCACGCAAACTTTCTTGGTCATCAATCAATAGCGTTGCTGCCGAAAATCGCCAAGTGCGAATGGTATCTCGTTTCCATTTCGAGGCAATGTCAGTGGCTCCACTTTTGAACACGGTTGGATCTTGATTCGTCATTTTTTCGTAGACTTGCTGAATGACCACAGCTTCAATTTCTTGAAGTTTTTGATAGGTCTGCAATCGCAGTTCGTAGGTTTTGAGATACTCAGGAATGAACTTGAGTTCCTCATCGGTAGCATAGCGACCTTCAGCTTCAAGGCTCAGGCGCTGCATCTGACTCAGCATAGGAGTTGACCTCATGGGTAGTGATCCTTATATGCAGAATGCCCACCCAGAAGAAAGCGCTAACCTATGGATTGATTTAGTTTGGTGAAGCCGATCGCTCAAGCGCACCTAAACCCCAAGCACCGCTTTCGCCGTATTCAAGAATTCCACCCGTTCGTCGTAGCCGTTATAACCGCCATTGATGCGGTAGGTGATGGTATCCACGTCATCACGATCGGCAAATGCACT
>JAYVVL010000208.1:0-12363 GCA_043787035.1 Synechococcales cyanobacterium | reverse complement strand
GACCCTTTACCGGAGTCCGCTGTTCAGTAAGCGATCGGTCCCATTTTTCCAGCGGGAAGACGAATTCAAAGCCAACGCCCTCCCTGCTTTTATTCAACCGTCAACGGAGCAAATCCGCCGGTTCACTACCGCTTTTCGCCTAGGAACACTCTCGTAGTCCTAGGCTTATTGAGTAAAAGTCCTGTAAGTACAGATTATTAATACAAGTATACCGCTTCCGTTTCGTCCAGATTGAGTGTCCGGTTATCAAGCTTATTTGCTAGGGTGACGTTAACGACGAGGGTGTTAGTCTTGGCAGTGACGGAGACGGTGTAAGCCACGAGGTAGTTGCTTTCCTGAGGATTAATATTGACGAAGACAGGGGTAGAAAAGTTGGTGAGAGTAACGGATTTACCGGGTTTTAGAGTCCGAAAATCCGTGTGCGTTGTAATCAAATAATCGAGCGTTATACCCGTTTTGTTGTTGACTTCAATGCGTTGAGGTTTGTCCGTCATCAGTCGCGCTGCGGGAACCTAGAAGGAAGCATCGGCGGGTTTTTTGGAGTTTTCTAGGGGCTTTCTCGGCTGAGCGCGGCGCATCGGCGGGTTTCAATGATGTTGCAGACCCTGCAAGCGTGACCGGAACGATCGCACCTAAAGCCATGAAGGCAAGGGCGATCGAAACCAATGGTTTACAATGAGAGACTCGATCGCTGAGTAAAGCTTGAGATTTAATCATGCAAAAGCACCTCTAAGTCTTGGACTAATGAGTCTGTGTACAGGCTACTTTAGTCCAGAATATTTTAGTACGAACTACTTTTAGTACAGACTACTTTTAGTACAGACTATTCAAGTGCGACTATTTTAGGACAGCTTCATTACACCGATTGAGCACACCAAATCTGAGTCCTTCGTACACCGTATTTTAGAACACCGTGTTTATGCTGTTTGAATCCGATCACTATTGGTTACGTAATGCGAATGTGCCTGCATCGCTAATTATGGGCGGGTCGAAGTGGACGCCTCGGAAGCCACCCGTAGATAATTTGCTGACGGTGGATATTGAGATTCAGGATGGGCTGATTTCGACCATTATGGCGGCGGGGACGTTTACGAGTGTGAGCGCGCCATCGGTGGATCTTCAGGGCGGTATGGTCTGGGCCTGCTTTGCAGAACTGCATACTCATCTAGATAAGGGTCACACCGAAGGCCGATCGCCCAATCCCGATGGGTCCTTTGCGGGGGCGCTAGGAGCGGGTTCCAGGGATGCGAAGAAGTATTGGAGTGCGGAGGATGTGTATCGGCGGATGGAGTTTGGGCTGAAGTGTAGCTATGCCCATGGGACTCGGGCAATTCGGACGCATATTGATTCGGCGGGGAAACAGGGCTTGGTAAGTTGGGAGGTGTTTGATCAGTTGCGACTTAAGTGGGCCGACAGGTTACATCTTCAGGCGGTGGCGCTGGTGTCGTTGGATCATTATCTGACGCCTTCGGGGGAGAAATTAGCGGATTTGGTGGCCGAAAAAGGTGGCATCTTGGGCGGTGTTGCGTTTACGAATCCGGATTTGGAGGCGCAAATCGATCGATCGTTTGTGTTAGCAAAATCCCGGAAATTGGCCCTAGATTTCCACGTTGATGAAAACAACGAACCCGATTCAAAATGTTTAAGATTAGTAGCAGAAGCGGCTATTCGACATCGCTATAAAGGGAAGGTTGTGTGTGGACATTGTTGCAGTTTGTCGGTGCAGCCTGAGGAAGAAGTTGCAGAGACGATAACCCTTGTAAAGAAAGCTGGAATTACGGTGGTATCGCTTCCTATGTGTAACTTATATCTCCAAGATCGATCGCCCAGCAAAACGCCCTACTGGCGCGGTGTGACCCAGCTTCACGAGTTGAAAAAAGCGGGAGTTCCGGTGGCGATTTCGAGTGATAATTGCCGCGATCCTTTTTTTGGATTTGGCGATCATGATGGATTAGAAGTGTTTAATCAATCGGTCCGAATTGCCCACCTCGATCGGCCCTATGGTGACTGGGTGAATGCTATTACGCTAACGCCAGGAGAAGTGATGGGGCTTCCCACCGTAGGACAGATTGGGGTAGGATTGCCTGCGGATTTGATTTTATTTAAAGGTCGATCGTTCGGGGAATTGTTATCCCGAAGTCAGCACGATCGGATTGTGCTGCGGGAGGGCCGACCGATCGACCAGACGTTGCCGGATTATGGGGAACTGGATGATTTGATGAGTTAGGTGATTTCTAATAAAAAACTTACCTAGAATTCCCCGGCCACCGATTCTGGGGGAGCATGATTCCGAAGCCCCCAAAATTGGAGGCTAGTGGGCCTCCGGTAAACTTATTCCTAGAAATCACCTAAGATGCCAAATCTGAATCTTTCCATCATCTTGTGCATTGATCAGCATACTACCATCATGACTAAATTCAAGTATGCCAGTACCAGAGAATGTGTGAAGACAACGTACTTTGAGCAAGGCTGAGTTCTCACGTTTAATGGACCAGATCTTAATTTCACGATCGTTTCCAATACTAGCGAGTACATTAGATCGGGGATTAAAGGTAAGCGATCGAACCGCTGTTTGATGGGCTTTAAAACTAACTAATTCTTTACCTGTCTGGAAGTCCCAGATTTTGATCGTTGAATCACTACCACCACTAGCAATCATAGTTTCATCGTCATTCAGTCCGATCGTATTGACCCATCCCTGATTCGTCAGAATGACTTGGGGTAAACTCCAGCCTGATAAGCTCCAAATCCTAAGAGTTGAATCTGCACTACCGCTAGCTAAGTGTTGACCATCTCGGCTAACGACCATAGAAAAAATCGTATCTTCATGTCCTTTGAGCGTTCGTTTCAGTTTCTCTTGAATCACCGCACGATGATCGTTTCTCCACACTCGAATGGTCCGATCGTAACTTCCACTGAAGGCCAGTTGACTATCTCTACTCATGGCTAAACATTGAACTAAGCTCTTATGACTATTCGCAGCCGAAGATTGACGAAAAGTTCCAATGTATTGATAGCTCTCTAAATTCCAAATTGAAATATCTTGATGATTCGACCCAATCAATGTCTTCCCATCTAAGCTAATCGCGATCGCTTGTACAGGTCCCGTTAGACAGAAATAGTGGATCACATTTCCCGAAATCAAATCCCAAAGTAGAATGGAATGGTCATCACTGCCCGTTGCAACTAGTGTGCCATTCGGATGAAGGGCGATCGCATTAATCGATTTTGAATGATGATGTAAGGTATGCAAACAAGTCCCAAAAGGACGTTCTTGAATCTCCGCACGATGTAAGTTATGTTGCTGCTGACGGTTGAACTCTACTTTAACCCGCTCAAGTTCAGCATCAGCATCCCACTTAAGAAATTGAACAAGCTGATCGTCTTCTCCCAAGGTAAGTTCTAAGAATGCCTCTGTGTAAGCTTGCTGATATAGACAATCCTCATCAATCTTAGCCGCCATCCGATCGAAGGCTTGATGGGCTGTTTCTTGCGGACCCGAATCTAACATCTTTGCCAGACCATAGACACCCAAACCAACTACACCACCCGCAATCCCAAAACTACCCAATCCAAATTTAAACGCCCCAAAGCTTCCAGCAACACCGAGACTCCCGATGGTGTGAGAAATCCCCATACCGCCTACAATGCCTAAGCCAACAGATCCAATTGCTGTTCGATCGCCCTGAGCCAGTGCCGTCAGCGCCCCATAAGTGGCTGCACCGATAATAGCTCCAGCCCCGACAATCGGTAATGCTCCTAAGCTTGCCCCTCCAAAACCCCCGATGATTCCTATTCGGCCTATTTTCGCTGCGAATAAACCGCCCGTTACTGCACCATTAATTAGATATGCAGATCCTACAAAAGTTTGATTAGGCATAATAGTATTTAACGGACTATATTTTAGTCTTAGGTAAAATATAGCATAAAAGACGCTTGTGGATGCTGTTGGTCCGCAGTCTTTAATCGCTTCGGTGAACTATTGAGGATTGATTGGGGTTGTCTGTTCGAGGAAGATTCGATGCCAAATGGTGCGATCGTGATTTCAATGACCGATCATACTTTAAACAAATCTTTAGGCAATCCTGACGTAGGGATGATCGATTGTCCTTAATGTTATTTCTAATAAAAAACTTACCTGGAGGCACCTACTCCCCCAAATTTTGGGAGCCTCCGGTAAACTCATTCCTAAAAATCGCTTTAGAACTTTTGACCGACGCCGAATTGGACTCGGTTTTCACCGCGATCGTTGAACCCCCAATCAGCCCGCAACATCCCAACTACGGGAACCTTGACTCGTAAACCTGCTCCATACCCAAATCCACTGCCGGACCTGCCGCGCTGAATTCCGGGTGCGCCTAGGACCGAAGCGCTCGATCCTAGATCCGTCCCGTAGTCTGCAAAAAGAGTCCCGCCAACGGTTTCGTTTAAAATCGGGAATCGGTACTCCGCCGAGGCGAGGGCGTAACTTTTCCCAATGCCAACTTTTCCCTGCTCGAAGCCTCGGACCGAATTCACGCCACCGAGCAAGTAGGCTTGGCTAGGGGGCAAGTCGCCTAAGGTGGTTCCGCCTTGGACGTTGAATGCGAGAACATCTTGGTTTTTACCGTCTTTTTTGCCAAACAGATTTACGGGAACATATTGGCTGTAGTTGGCAGAGAGTCGGTTGGCGAAGAGGTTGCCGACGCCGAGGGGGACGTATTGTTCGGTGCTGAGGCTGATGAGAGACCCTGATTTTGGGTCGAGGGCGCTGTCGCGTCGATCGCTGCTGAGGCTAGCGGTGGCGCTGTAGAGATCGTCGAGACCTGTACCGCTTTTGGAGAGGGGGTTGCCAGCGGCGTCGGTTTGAACCAGGTTGCCAGCGGCGTCGCGAGCGCTTTGGCGGGTGTAGTTGACGCCGAGGTTGGCATTCCAGTTTGGGGCGATCGGTTTGTTGAAGGTAATCCCGCCGCCAAAGCGTCCTTCGCGAACATCCTCTCCGGTCGCAAGCTTGATATCGCCATCAAAAACGCGAGAGAGTCCTCGGTTGCGGGCACCTTGCAGGCTGTAGCCCCAGGTGTCAGGCTTGGCTTCGCGGTAGGGGTTGGCAAAGCGTCCGTCAAATTGAAAGTCTTTGGTGCCGACGATGACATTGCCGCCAAGTTGTTGCCCGACTCCGCCAAAGTTGAAGTCGCTGTAGGAGACGTTGCCGTAGAGTCCGGTGTCGCTGCTATAGCCGCCGCCGAGGTTGGTTCGACGCAGGGGTTGCTCAAGTAGGTTGTAGACGACAATAGCGTTACGCAAGTCGCCTTCTAGGGACACTCGTCCACCGCCGAAGAGTCCGGTCCGAACGAGACGGTTGAGATCCTCTTGGGCTACGGATTCTTTGAATGCAGCTCCAGGCTTGAGTCCGATCGATTCTCGAATGTAGCTATCTTGCGTGCGGCCTGTGATGGTCTTTCCGTTGGCGTCTTGAGTTTGGCCTGTTTCATCAATGAACCGAATTTTGATGTCGCTGATGTTGCCTTCTGCGACCGTGACTTTCATCACGCCTTCTTTCGTTGACGTGAGTCCGACGACACGGGCTAGGGTGTAGCCTTGATCGTCGTACCATTTCTGAACATCACGCACGCCTTGATTCAGCTTCGAGGGTTGGACCGCGTGGTTGAGCTGGGATGCGAAAAGTTGGGTGGCGGTGTTTTGGGTGAGAATTTTTGCATCGACAAGCTGGATGGAGCGTGCGATGACGGGGGAGAGATTGAACACCACATCGACACCTTTCGCGTTCATCGTGGGGTTCGCTGCGGCTTGAGAAAAGAGTCCCGTTTCCAAGACGGCTGCGACATCTTCTCTAATCGTTATGCCGTTAGTCATTTTTCCGGTCTGCGTCAGAATAACCTGCTGGGCGATCGCTTTAAGTTCTGGATCAACTCCGAGAATTTTTACATCTGTCGTCGGAGTTGCGATCGATTCAGGTAATGTTTTAGGAAGCGCTAGAGTTGTTGGTTTTACAACTGGCTTTACAGATGCTTTTGCAATGGATTTAGCATCTAGTTTGGCAACAGTCTGAACCTGCGGGTCTGCGATCGGAGTTACGATTGGTTGGATAATCGATTTTACAATCGGTTTGATGACAGGTTTTATGGTAGGTTGAACAACGGGTTGAGGAGTAAGTTCTTGAATCGGCTGAGGAACAGAATTAACTGCAACTAGAACAGGTTTAGCAATGGATTGAGGAACATCAGAACGATCGGCAGCGGGCTGGATGGTAGGCGTCCCTTGAGGCGTAGGGGCCAAAAACTCGGGAACTTGAGCTAGCGTTTCAGGGGATGCGACCGTTTTTTTGGCAGGAATGGCGATCGCATCAGCGTCAGTCTGAATCATCACATCCGCTGTGGGCGCAGCGATCGGGATGGCCGTTGCATTCGAGGGAAGTTGGGCGATCGAGACGGCTGTGAGCGCAGTGGCAGCAACGTAAGTGAAACGCATAGGTCAAGTACTGGAGTCGTGAGTGTAGGAAGCGAATTGAACAGGCGTCGGTGAACGTCTGATGCTTTACCTGACTCCGCATTCTTTAGGATTGTTCCGGGGTTGGGGCACAGACCGATCGTTAAAGTGGCACCTAGAAAAAAGATAGTTGGAAACCTATTAGCTAGCTCATCCTCTTAACCTTTCCAATCTTTGGATAAGATAGATACATTAGACGAAATGGTCTGCAATATGACTGTGGTGTCAGAGCAAAAACTCAACATTGTTTGAACTGAACAAGAAAGCTCGATCGCAGGAACCCGAGTCACATTTTGTGACGTGATGGATGACCTGAAAGTGACCCGATCGCGCCACAATATCGCCCTCACCCCTGTATGCAATTAGTGCAATAAATTTACGCAATAAATCGGACAAATTTGTTCTTGCCAAATTGGAGAACTTGGCCGACTAAATCCTCGGCGGTCTCAAACGTAAAGTTAGGATCAACCACTTTTTCGCCGTTCAGCTTCACGCCGCCGCCTTGAATTTGGCGTCGGGCATCGGAACTGGTTTTGCATAGGCCCGAGGCGCTAGTGAGATAGAAGATTTTGGCCGGAAATTCGATCGCGCTTACCGAAAATTCCGGCACCGAATCCGCCTGCGTTGACCCACCAATCAAATTGATCGCATCCGTTTGAGCTTGGATGGCCGCCGCTGAACCCTGATATTGACTTACGACCTCTAGGGCCAAAATCTTTTGCTGTTCACGAGGGTTGGGCGGCAAGGCCGTAAAGTCTAGATTCGTGAGCAATGTAATGTAGTTTTCGATCAACGCATCGGGCGTTTTTTCGAGCTTGGAATACATTGTCAAGGCATCTTCGTTGAGGCCGACGTAGTTCCCGAGGGATTTCGACATTTTTTGGGTGCCGTCGGTGCCGATCAAAATCGGCATCAGCAAGCCAAACTGCGGCGTCATCCCAAAGTGCCGTTGCAGATCGCGCCCTACCGCAATGTTGAACTTTTGATCCGTGCCGCCGAGTTCCACATCAGATTTCACCGCTACTGAGTCATAGCCCTGCATCACTGGGTACAGGAACTCATGAAGGAAAATCGGATTGCCTTTGTCATAGCGATCGCTAAATCCTTCCTTCGCCAACATTTGGCCCACCGTCATCGTCCCTAGAATCTCCAAAATCTTCGTCAAGTCCATCCCCGCTAGCCACTCGGAGTTGTAGCGAATCTCCAAGCGTCCCGGCGTCTCAAAATCCAAAATCGGACGCATCTGCGCGAGATAGGTCTCCGCGTTAGCTTTCACTTGGTCTTCAGTAAGCTGCTTGCGAACTTCGGACTTTCCAGTGGGATCGCCGATTCGGGCGGTGAAGTCACCGATAATCAGCACAGCCGTGTGGCCCGCGTCTTGAAACGATCGCATTTTCCGTACTGGAATGCTGTGGCCCAAATGAATATCAGACCCCGTCGGATCGATACCTAACTTGATTCGCAGCGGCTGGTTGCACTGCAAAATTCGGGCTTCTAGGTTCTCATCAACGTTGGAGGACGCGGGGACCGACGGAAAAACTTCAACGGTTCCCCGATGTAGCCAATCAAAAGTTGCAGCCATAACCTAAATCGTCACTTCCTGTAAAATACCGTGAAACTACTATAGTAGAGAGATGGCGCTGACACACATTGGAGTAGATTTTGACAAAAATTGCGTCAATCATTTCAGCTTCGACTATCCTACTGGGACGCAATCAAGCGGCATAGCTGGAATGGTCCTAACATTCGATCGCTGGCATCGGGGTTCATTCAGTTCATCACCTAATTCATATTTCCCCAGAGAGAATCGCCGTGTCGTCGAAGACCTTCCCCAAACACAACTCAGATGATGAATCGGCGGTCCAGTTTTTGGGCGGCGTCACCAAAGTAGCAGGTGGAACGCTGCTGGGACTGGTCTTGTTGACAAGTTCAGTGGTGGCCGGGGGCTTGGTGGGGCTTGCCATCAGCTTTCGCAATTTGCCAGATGTCCGGGTATTACGCAACTATGCTCCCAACGAAACAACGCACATTTATGATGTGAAGGGCAAGCACCTAGCCAGTCTCCACGGTGAAGCTAACCGTGAGGTGGTGCCCCTAGACGAAATTTCGCCGCACCTGAAGCGATCGGTGTTGGCCATTGAGGATAGCTATTTCAATTCCCACATTGGTGTGAATGCAAACTCCATTGGACGGGCAGCAAAGGCTAACTTTACAAAGGGCGAAACGGTGGAAGGGGGATCGACTCTGACGATGCAGCTCGTGAAGAATCTATTCCTGACTCAGCAGCGGGCTGTCACCCGGAAGGTTGCGGAGGCGGTGCTGGCCTTAAGGGTAGAACAGGTGTTCAAGAAGAGTGAAATCTTTGAAATGTACCTGAACCAGATCTACTGGGGACACAACAACTACGGCGCAGAAACCGCTGCTCAGAGTTATTTTGGCAAGTCCGTCCGGGAACTCAATCTCGCTGAATCGGCCATGATGGCCGGGGTGATTCAAGCTCCTGAAGACTTAAGTCCATTCTTCAACTTGCCGGGCGCAATCCGCCGTCAGCATATTGTGCTGAAACGGATGAAAGAGCTGCAATGGATTACTGAAGCAGAGGAAAAACAGGCTCGGGCCTACAAAATTAAGCTGGGCAAAATTTCGTCCTTCCAAGGCAGTAAAATGCCTTACGTCACAGAAGCGATCGTCCAGGAACTGACCAAGAAATTAGGACGCGAAGCCATCTTCAAAGGCGGGTTGCGCATCCAAAGCTCAATAGACACCCGGCTCCAGCGATTAGCTGAAGATACCGTCCGTCGGAGTTATCGAGCTGGAGCCGACCAGATGGCCCTCGTTTCGGTCGATCCCCGAACCCATTACATCAAAGCCATGGTAGGCGGCGTAGACTACAAGAAAAGCCAGTACAACCGCGCTACTCAAGCCCTGCGTCAGCCCGGTTCGGCGTTCAAGCCCTTTGTGTACTATGCGGCATTTGCGTCGGGCAAATATGTGCCGGATTCGACCATTATGGATTCGCCCGTTGCCTACCCTGACGGCTACGAGATGTACTATCCCCAGAACTACGATCGGAGTTTTGGCGGCGCGATGTCGCTGCGGCGTGCGTTAGAAATGTCGCGCAATGTCCCGGCGGTGAAGCTAGGCCAAGAAGTGGGCCTAAATAAAGTGATTGAAATCTGTCGAAGTCTAGGGATTAAGAGTCCCATTGAACCCGTGATTTCACTTCCCTTAGGGGCCGTCGATGTGACCCCGCTGGAAATGGCGACGGCCTACGCCACGATCGGCAACAACGGCTGGCACGCGGACCCCACGCTCATCGTCCAAGCCACGGATAGCAAGGGCGGTATGGTGATCGACAATCGTCCGAAGCTGCGGCTAGTGCTTGATCCATGGGCAGCGGCGGCCACCAATGAATTGATGCAGGGGGTGGTGACGCGCGGAACGGCCACGTCTGCCCAACTCGGGCGTCCGGTGGCGGGGAAAACTGGGACCACTTCGTCTGAGAAGGATATTTGGTTTGTGGGAATGATTCCTCAGTTGGCGACGGCGGTGTGGGCCGGGAATGATGACAATACAACGCTGGGATCGGGGGCGACGGGGGGCGTTGTGATGGCTCCAATTTGGCGCGATTTCATGAGTCAGGCGGTGCGCGATTTGCCGGTGGAAAGCTTCCGCCCTCCGTCTGATTTCCCTAAACCCTAATCTTTGAAGTTTGAGCCTGAAGTTTGAGCCTGAAACCTTACCAACGGGTCGCGATCGAACCCTCTCCCGAACCCTTAGTCGCTATTCCGACGCCAGAGTTTGACCTGATCGCGCCGCATCCCTACGTTGCCTTGGGTGCGCCCTACGGAGACCATTCGCCCTTCCATGTCCGATCGGGCGTGCTCCATCGGCTGCGAGAGGCTCAGAAGACCTTGCAAACCCTCAATCCTCGTTGGCGGATTCAAATCTTTGATGCCTATCGTCCGATCGCCGTTCAGAAATTTATGGTGGATCATGCGTTTGGACAGGTCGTTTGCGATCGCGGTTGGCACCCTCACCAGTTAACGCCAGACCAGCACCAAGAAGCGCTGACTCAGGTTTACCAATTTTGGGCAGTCCCCAACTTAGATCCCACCTTGCCACCGCCCCACAGCACCGGAGCCGCCGTGGATGTCACCTTGGTCAACGCCCAAGGGCAGGTGGTGGATATGGGATCGCCCATTGATGAGATTTCAATGCGATCGTATCCGGATCATTTTGTGGGCTGTGCTCAGGCTGAACATTTTGACCACCATCGTCAGTTGTTGCACCATGTGATGCGATCGGCAGGATTTGCGCGACATTATCACGAGTGGTGGCATTTT
Source organism: Synechococcales cyanobacterium (assembly GCA_043787035.1). GTDB lineage: Bacteria > Cyanobacteriota > Cyanobacteriia > Leptolyngbyales > Leptolyngbyaceae > JAAFJU01. The sequence continues at coordinate 1,531 of JAYVVL010000208.1, read as the reverse complement.
TCCTGGGGCGATCAGCTTCAGGTTTGGAGTGACATGCGATCAGATTTGTCAGCCGATCGGGTCGCCTGTTATGGAAGAATTGAGAAATAGATTCGGCAGGTTTTGGTGACTATTGATCCGAATGAACAAAGGCTAAAACTCTTTGCCAAACTCGATCGACCAAATCATCGATATCAGCATCAAACCATTCTATTTCTGTAATCCCGTTGAACCAAGTGCGTTGACGTTTTGCGAATTGTTTAGTGTGCAGTACTGTGAGTTCTTGTGCTTCACCTAATGTAATTTCATGACGCAAAAACTGACACACTTCTTGATAGCCCAGCGTATTCAACAGCGATAGCTGATCGCCATATTTAGCGACGATCGCCCTGACTTCATTCACAAATCCTTGTTCAAACATCTGGCGGGTGCGTTGCATAATCCGATCGTTTAGCCGTTCAGACTGTAGCCCGATTTGCAAGATGGGATAAGGCGGCGGGACTTCGCCTTGTTGGGCACTCATGGCGACGCCCGTAACATAGAAAACCTCTAGGGCGCGAACGGTACGAAGTCGATCGTTAGCGTGAATTTTCAGCGCGGCAGCAGGATCGACCTGTTGAAGAATTTGGTGACAAACAGGCTGGCCGAGAGACTCAATTTGATCGCGGAGTTCCCGGTTTTGGGCGACGCGGGGGATGCGCATTCCGTGGGTAATCGATCGAATATACAGTCCTGTACCGCCGACGAGGATAGGATGCGCGATCGGCGGCTGGTTGTTTGAGAGCTTGCGCAAAATCTCATGCACCTGATCCTGAAACATCGCTACTGATAACGTTTCTGTCGGATCGCAGACATCCACCATATAATGCAGCACTGCGCTCGTCTCCTGAGTGCTCACTTTAGCGGTCCCAATGTCAAACTCCCGATATACCTGCCGAGAATCAGCGCTGATGACATAGGGCGATCGGCCCATGGATTCTAACCGTTGGGCGATGGCAATGCCTAACCCGGATTTCCCGGTGGCGGTGGCCCCACAAATCACGATTAAACTTGGAACTGTCACTACATCTGTCATACACTCATCCTAACTTCACTCCCAAAAGACCACCAAACCGCTCTAAAATCGCCTCCAACCCATTTGTGTTTAAAGTCAGGCTAAATTTGTTATATTAAATCGAACACTTGCCTTGACAGAGACCGCAACCCCTATGAGTACTCAGCCCAACAATCAAGATTACGGTGCGCAGCAAATCCAAGTCCTTGAGGGACTAGAACCCGTTCGTAAACGCCCCGGTATGTACATCGGGACCACAGGGCCACGAGGGTTGCATCACCTAGTGTACGAGGTTGTAGACAACTCTGTTGATGAGGCGCTGGCGGGATATTGTAAAAATATTGAAGCGATCATCCATGCCGATGGATCGGTGAGTGTCTGTGATGATGGTCGTGGAATTCCGACGGACATCCACGCGAAGACTGGAAAATCGGCGCTAGAAACGGTGATGACGATTCTCCACGCGGGGGGAAAGTTTGGCGATGGGGGATATAAGGT
>JAYVVL010000207.1:0-4551 GCA_043787035.1 Synechococcales cyanobacterium | reverse complement strand
GACCTCCTTCGGTAGCCGTTTGTAACGTTGAACCAGATCCGGCGGTAATTTCAGTTCAATAAAATGCTCACGCTCATCGATTTTTAAATTTTCGGGTGGCAGATCCAGCGATCGTAGCGCCTTGGCAGTGAATTCAAAGGTCGAAAATAGTTGCATCACTTGACCTGTTTCAACCTTTGGTATCTCCACTTGATCCATCTCCGCCTCGAAACTGTCCGGATTCTCAAACCAGGCAAATATATCAAACTCACCACCTGTCGCAGCATTCTGATCCAGTTGACTGGAAAAATCCTCGGCTTTTATCCTCGACTCAATCGCCCGCGCTGTCACCGACTCTTCCTGCTCCGCATCAAACACCCCCATGAACACGGACGGATCACCAATGTTCTGAATGGCCTGGTCATCCTTGTCAAGCAAGACCTTAATAATTCGCTCAACTTCATCCATCCGCTCTAACCGCGATCGGGTTAGCAGATAGCGAATTTCTGGCTGACGTTTTTGGCCATAGCGATCGATCCGTCCATTTCGCTGCTGCAAGGTCATCAATGACCAGGGAATATCAAAGTGAACCAGCTTATGGCTCAGGTAATGCAGATTCAAACCCTCGGAAGCCACCTCCGTCGCCAGCAGAATTCGCACCTTCGAGCTTTCCTGCCCAAACGATTCAACAACTTGATTCTGCTCCACATCGGCCATGCCTCCATCTAGAGTGACCACTGCCTCTGGCTTGAGCTTCAAATCCGTCGCTAACTGTCGTTTCAAAAATCCCAGTGTCTCCAAACGCCCAGTAAATATCACTAACCGATCCTGTGCGTCTTTTCCATTCCAGGCAAAATCTTTCCGAATCAGATGCAACAGCCGTTGGTATTTGGAGAAATCCGCGTCACCTACCGTCTCCAACGCATCCCGCAGCATCTCTAGTTCTTCCGCATCCTGGGAAGCTCCGCCCTGTTCGATAAGTCGCTTCAACCGATTCTTCACCGTCTGCAAACAAGCCTGAGGACTCGACAGCATCGCTTTCAACAACGTCGTTTTAAACAGTTGCCCTGCACTCCGTCTGCCATCAATGCCCGGAAGCTTCAATTCATTCAAAATCTCAAATACCTGCTCCTCAGCCGCACTAGCTTGCGCCTCGACGGCTTCGACATGACGTTCTGGAACATGCGTACGCAAATCTTGCAGCACATCTTTCTTGAAGCGTCGCACATACAGATCCCGAATGTCGTCTTTGGTATAGCTCGACTCATTGGCGATTGCAGTCGGGTCAAGCATATTCATCAGACTGGCAAAACTTTCCGGTCGGCCATCATGTGGCGTTGCCGACAGCAAAATCAGCGTATCCGATCGAGTCGCGAGCCGTGTTGCTAATTTTGACCGCTGCGATCCCCCTTGACCCTTCCCGCGCTGCGCCACATTGTGAGCCTCATCAATGATGATGATGTCCCAGTAAGCCTGTTCTAAATAACTGCGATACTCTCGATCCTGTTTCAATGTATCGACGGAGATAATCGTGCGATCGTAGAAGTGAAAAGGATTATGATTCCCTGGAATTTGTGTCCGAATTCGTTGAATTGCCTGTGAATCCATCCGCACCAAGGGAATAGTAAAACGGCTCCAAAGCTCCTTCTGGAACTGAGTCATCATCGACTTAGTGGTCACCACCAAAATCCGTCGCCCTCGTCCCCGGCGCATTAGCTCGGCACAGAGTATGCCACATTCGAGGGTCTTCCCCAAACCGACCGCGTCCGCAATCAAAATCCGCTGTCTTGGTGCGGCTAATGCTTTACTCGCAGGCCAAAGCTGATAGTCCATCACCTCCATTGCTGCCCGATGACCGAGATAAATCTTGCTATCATCCGGTACTGTCTGGCGAAAACTCGCTTCGAGGAATAATAGACTGTGGGTGTACCCCGCCGAGGTATCCGAGACCAACTTCGTCTCCTCCGGTCGCAAAACCTCTAAATCGTCCTCTAGCTCATCGATAAACCGCGCTGTGCGCCCCCGGATAAACTCAGAAACCCCGACCGCTTCAATAACTGAGTTGCCGTCAGATGACCTTGCAATGGACTTGACCATCCATTCTGCATCCCGACATAAGATTCGCGCACCCGGAGCGATGCGTCCCATCAAATTTCCTACACTATTTCCCACATTTGATTGCATGGCAGTCGATCAATTAATCTCTAGCAGTAAGCATCATAGACTGATGTCGTGTAGACATGACCTTAAAATCTGTTGAAATTTTAGACCAAGTGCTCAAGTCCGGTTTGTTCATTCCGAATCATGCAAATTGGAGCAGCTTACTGAGCCAGAGATAAATTTTATCTAAAATCGAGATAATCCCTGCCAGCTAAGAGTTGTGAGCATCCAGCGGCACGAGCTATCGTAATATTGAGATCCCTGAGAATCAGGCCCTGACAGTCAGCGATCGAATTTACGGCAAGATAGCAATTTCAGCTAGGATAGGGCAACGACGGTTGAAGGTTAATTAATCAGTATGATTGTTCTATGCACCCATAATGATGGAGGAGTTGGTAAAACCACTTTAGCCCTCCACATGGCCGGAAGTCTCCAGACCAGACTCAGCCGAATCTTGTTGATTGATTGCGACGACCAGGCGGATTCCTGGCAGTTCTACAGCAACTCGCTCTCTAAGCAAAATAAAGATATCTTTTGAGGCGATGATATTTCCGTCATCTGGAATCGTAAGCGAGAGCCGATTCGCCGCATAGTCAAGCCGGAACAATATGACAATGTTATTTTAGATATGGATAGCGCCTTGCAGCATTCAGTAGAAATGATTCTCGGGAGTCAACCAGATATTGTATTGGTCCCTGTCAACACATCTCAGGAAATCAAGGCGCTTCAGAATTTATCTAGAACCCTCAATGTGATTGCGCAGCTTGCCGAGAAAACTGGGCATTCACCCAAAACCATCATCGTTCCCTTGGGTGTACCCATTGAGGATGTTCAAGTAGTCCTACAGCAGACCGATTTACAAAATCTCAACTGGAGGCTTGCCCCCTCAATGCCTAACCTACAGGATCTCATGCAGCTTGCCCTCTATCAAGACCGACAGTACATTTGGCAATATCCCGGCTATGAGCATTTGTTGGATTATTTCTCAAATTTACTCACCCTTTGGGAGGGGCGTTGCTGAATCAGGGGATGAATTTGTAAAACTGAATATTTAGAAGATTGAGTCAGCTTGAATGTTTAGTTTTGCAGCCCAAATTTTTCATACCTATTTTCAGCAACGCCCCCGATCGATGGCTAACGTTCAATTTCACACCCTAGACCCGTTAGGGCAGTCAGCGATAGAACTCGGCTTAGACTCCATCAATGCGCTCAGTCCAATCGAAGAGCTGACCCTAGAATTTGATGAACGCACAAAACAAAAGTTGAAGCGCTTATCGAGTAGCATGTCACTCTCAATTCGGACTCTCATTGAATCGGCGATTAACTACACCTACGCCTACGCAGTCGAAACCCATAAGACCTCGGCTGAATTACAAACCCTGATGCCCATGCCCGGTACCTTTCCAGTGCAGATCAGCCTTTCACTCGAAACCACAAGCAAGCTAGAACGGCTAGGCATGAGCCAATTCGTCAGTGGCTGCGCCATCATGGGCATTAACCTGTTGTACGATCGGCTCATTGCACCGGAGATCCCGATTCATGACTGATTTCCTGGCAACCGAAGCGCTGGTGAATGGCATTCTCTATGCCGATGCCACCTTAAAAGGTGAACTGGGACGACGTTTCGCACAATATCTAGGGTTGACACCAGGCGATATCGGAAGCGATGGCGGTTGTGATGGTTCAGGCGAAATTAAGGGAAAACGAATCTACTTTCAGTCGAAGCTAGAGCGCGATCGGTTAGATGCATCTAGAGTAGCCGAATTCTACGGAAATTTAGGTCTCCATCAAGCTCAGATTGGTGTGATCATCGCAGGTGCCAGATACACCATAGGCTTTGCTCAGCGACTTGCGAAAGACCCGCAGCTTCACCAGCGATATCAACTGCATTTACTCAGTTTACGGGACATCTTCGAGGAAACAGAAACCTTTCAAAAGGCTGTTCTCAATCTTCCGCCGCTGAGAAATCTAAGCCAAGTTGTTTCCCAATAATATACGTTTGAAACATGACCCAAACCGGGCTAACGCCGTGATGAAATAGGAACCTTCAGGACCTTAAACCTCACTACTGAAGGAGATTCATCATGAGCGCTGGACTAAACCAAATCACCATCCTCGGTCGTCTCGGAAATGACCCCATCACCCGTGACACCCGCACTGAAACTACTGTCACCCATTTCGACGTCGCTGTAGACGAAAGCTACAAATCCAAAGCTGGAGACAAAGTAGAGAAAGTCACCTGGTTCCGCTGTGAAGCTTGGAACGGTCGCGGAAAAGCAATCGCACAATACCTCGGCAAAGGCAATCGTATTCTTGTCAACGGACGCATGGACTTCCGGCAGTACGAAAAAGCGATCGTCCTCAATGGCCAAGAGGGCACCATCAAAATAATTGACCCCGTTCTCATCGTCG
>JAYVVL010000206.1:0-4552 GCA_043787035.1 Synechococcales cyanobacterium | reverse complement strand
GTCCGGACCAGCCCATGAATTTGTGCAGTCCGCCCGCTTTCTGAACGAGGTCTTCGCCCGGTTGGAGATGGAGATGATAGGTGTTGGACAGCACCATCTGTGCGCCCGTTTCCTTGAGCTGCGCGGTCGTGACGGTTTTGACATTGGCGAGGGTCCCGACGGGCATAAAGCGCGGGGTCTCGACGATGCCATGAGGCGTGATAAACTGCCCCGCGCGCGCACCCGTGACCGGACATTGTGCCAACAGTTCAAACTCAAAATTCTTCTTGGCCGTCACCACAGTGCATTCCGTCCTAATATAAAACCGTCGCTTAGCCTAGCATAAGTCAGCCTCGACTGGAGGTCAGTCTAAAATTGTTAAGAAAGATACAAGGAGGATCAAGCTGACTAAACCCACGAGAAAATTCGTTAGACTTAAATTTTGTTGCCTATCTTTGTCGCTCATCGTAGAAGGTTTCCCCATGGTTTTCCAACTCGATCGCAATCTGCCACACTCTGATCGCAAACGGTTCACAGTATCCGATTTTCAAACCATGATCGAAGCCGGGATTTTGGAAGAAGGGTCACCTTATGAACTATTGGATGGAGAAATCATTAAAATGGCTGCGGTCGGACGAAAACATGCTGCAAAAGTCGATCGAATTAGCACGTTTTTAAACCGAAAGATTATCGACGCCATCATTATTCGAGTCCAAAATCCAATCGAACTAGGCGCTTTTTCTCAACCTGAACCGGATCTTGCCGTCCTTCATTGGAAAGACGATTTCTACGAATCGGGCCATCCTAAAGCATCCGAGATTTACCTGCTGATCGAAGTCTCAGATACCACACTAGAAAAAGACCGCACCGTCAAACTTCCTCTCTACGCCGCTGCTGGAGTCGTTGAAGTTTGGATCGTCAACCTGCAAGATAACCACATCGAAGTTTATCGAAATCCCGTAGCTGCAACCTACTCATTAGTCCAGACTTTTATAGCCGGACAAACAGTAACGATCGAAACATTACCGAATGTCTCGATCGCCGTGAATGAAATTTTGGGTTAATTCAGACTTTAAAACTAGGCGTCAATAAAACTAGGCGTCGATGAGTTCTTGCTGATGGTTGAACACTTCTTGCAATTCAACAATGTCGCGCCTAGGATCCGATCGAAGCACCCGCAATTGCAATCGATCACCGGGCATAATCGGTCGATCGAAGGTCATCGCAAACTCCAGCCCCAAATCTTCGAGCAGCACAGAAGCGAGTCCTTCATGCTCACGCAACCAGCGCAACATCATAGAGGTCCAGATTTCCGTCGTATTTCGGCTCAAGTACTCTAGACTCCAGTAACGGTTGGTTTGGCGCTCTAAGAACACCGCCTCTTGAACCGTCCCCAAAATCACCCCACTCAAATCCTGCACATCTCCCGCAGAAAACGGCGGCGCTTCCCCGCGCAAATGAGATTTAATCTGGAAATGAGCCAGCAAATCACTATAGCGACGAATCGGAGACGTCACCTGCGCGTAGAAATCTAGGCCCAAACTGGCATGGCGTACCGGAGACGTACTTAGTTCACTCCGGGGCATACAGCGACGCAAGGCACAGGCACGGGCTGGCCCCGCCGGAATAATTAATAACTCATCCTCGGGGGGAAGATCCGGCTGGGTCTGACCTCGGAACATGACGGGAATCCCATTGGCATGAGCATATCGAGCGGAAATCTCCCCGGTCAAAATCATCATTTCTGCAACGAGTTGCCGTGCAAACACATCTTCGGTTACGCCTAAGATAATCTCTTCGCCGCCGCCGATGACCTTGACGCTAGATTCTGGCATATCTATGGTAATTGCACCCTGAGACTGCCGCCATGCCGTGCGTTTGCGTGCCCACTGAGCGAGCATCTCCAGTTCGGCTTCAGTTTGCAGACCGAGCTGAAGCATTTCCTCGACGTCTTCGTAAGTAAGCCTGTAGGTGATTTTGATCAAGCTGGCATGAATCGTATAAGACTCAATGCTGCCATCCTCTGCCAGAATCACCTCAAAACTCAGTGCGCAACATGCCCCACCTGTGTTCAAGCTCATGGGACCTGTCGCCAGTTCCACCGGAAACATCGAAATAGCTCCCGTCGGCAAATAAATGGTTGTTCCCCGTCGTCGCGCTTCAAGATCCAAGGTGTCGCCAGGAGTCAGCCAGCGAGTGGGATCCGCAATGTGAATCCAGATTTTTTCGCGGCCATCGGGAAGGATTTCGAGACTTAAGCCGTCGTCAATCTCGCGGGTGCTTTCATCATCGATCGTATAGACCTTAAGATGCGTCAAATCCGTACGATCGGGGTGGAGATCGGGAGGCGCGGAGGCGAGATATTCGTTAGCCAAGTCAGCAACCTTTGTGGGGAATTGAATCGGCGCTGGACTGCGCCGCAAGGGAAGGTTTTCGTGGGGACTCCACAGTCCCAAATTCACGAGGAGCTGCAATGCGCCGGGTCCAGTTTCAGATTGCTGAAGGGCACGGAGGAGTTCAACGGCGTTGCTCTTGTGGCTAGATTCATCCCCCCACGTCGCATATTTCTCTAACGCATCAAACCGAACTCGATCGGACGACTGCCAATCTGCCATGGGCGGCGTACCCTCTGGGCGCTCTAGCTGAGCTTTAACCCGATCGAGAAACCCTTGCCATTCTTCTTGGCGCTGGCGTTCCATTTCGACTTGGTGCTTCAGTTCGTTGACTTGATTCGCGGGGCGCGGCTCGTAGCGATCGCCCTTTTGTTTGAAATAGAGGCGATCGTCTGAGAGCAACACATGGGCGGCATAGCAGACTTCAGGCGTCGTTTCAGAGAACAACAATTTTGCCAATTCTTGAGGCACAGTGCTTCCGGCCTCTTCAGACAGCAATTCCCAAGCCACTTCTAGATTGCTAGGGTCTAGATAGTCTTGAATAGCTTTTAAAAAGGTTGGGATGTCCCTAGATTGATAGCCCTGCCCCGGCACGGGGTAGTCCACTTGACGGGGATGAATGGTGTGAGCATGTCCCCGTTCATCTATTGCAATAAAATTTTTCTTTCCTTCAGGCTTTTCAATGACCGCTAATCGCCTGTCGCCATTGACCCGAAACTCAACTAAAGTGCCCTTTTCCATGGGGTACTCCACCACGCAAACGTCAAATAAGAACGTAACTAGACACTCAAAAGGCAGAGGGTGAGAGCAACTAGTCCGTCCCTCTGACCCTCCGCCTATCCATTCAATAAGAGCTGCAATCCCATCAAGCGATCGCACGAGAAGATTGCAAAAAACCTAGAGCAATCTAACCTTCTTGGTTCACAAACGGTAGCAATGACAAGATACGTGCTCGTTTGATTGCAACGGTCAGGTCGCGTTGCTGCCTTGCGGTCAAACCCGTAATCCGACGGGGTAAGATTTTTCCGCGTTCGGTGATGAACTTCCGAAGCAGCTCAACATCTTTGTAATCGATCGGGTCGCCCGGTTTGATGGGCGAAATGCGACGACGAAAATAAGCCATGAATTTACCTACTCAATGAATTGGACAGAATTTTCACATTCTGAGTTTTGGTTGAAATGAGTCCACTTCCCCAAAACTTCCAAAGCGCGTTCCACAAAAAAGGAATGAATGGTTGACCGACAGCGCAGGCTGCACAGCTCGCCCATCCATGGCCTTGATTATTTGATTTCGCGGTGGACAGTATGCTTGTTGCAATGCCGACAGAACTTGCTCAGTTCCATACGGGCTGTGGTGTTCCGACGGTTCTTCATGGTCGTGTAACGAGACACGCCAGCAGACCGCTTGTCCGGATTAGTCCGACACTCTGTACATTCGAGCGTAATGACAATTCTTACGCCTTTATTCTTAGCCATAATTTAAAACCCCTAAGAGAGGTACTTGTTTCAGACACGGACATTTATTATTTCATAGGAATAGCCCATTTGCACTAATCCTTTTTAATGAGTTCTCATCATGATGCCAGTTGACACCGCAGAATCCATTATTTTGTCCTGTGCGCGATCGCTTTCTTCCGCCCAAGACCTAGAGTACGTACCGCTTATGCAAGCTATCGGACGAGTTTTGGGACGTGCTGTTGAGAGTGTACTTGATTTCCCGCACTGGGACAATTCGGCGATGGATGGCTATGCCGTTCGTTTTCAAGAGGTTGAACACGCCAGTCCAGCGAGTCCCGTCGTTCTACGGATCGCTGGTGACATCCCTGCCGGATCCGTCCCCACCCTCGCCCTTGCTCCCGGCGAAGCGGCCCGAATTCTCACGGGATCGATGATGCCGATCGGGGCTGACACGGTAGTGATGCAAGAAAAAACGGAGCGAATAGTGGGATCCGATCAACTTCGCCTGACCGAAGCGCCCCCGGAGTTGGGACATTTTGTGCGACATCGGGGCCGTTTTTATACCGCAGGCGATCGGTTGTTAAGTCCCGGCTTGGTCCTCGGCGGCGCTGAACTCGCGGTCCTTGCAGCAGCCCAAATTTTGAGTGTCCCCGTTTTTCGGCGGGTGAGAGTAGGGGTTCTGTCCACTGGAAACGAACTTATCCAGCCACACGAGACCCTAC
>JAYVVL010000205.1:0-4571 GCA_043787035.1 Synechococcales cyanobacterium | reverse complement strand
GTCTCTGTGTCAACGATCGCACAGCCAACAGCACAGCCAGCGCCGGATGACCTAGAAACTAGTAACTCAACAGCACAGGTTACATCAGTCTCCCAGCTTTCAGATGTCAAACCCACCGACTGGGCATTTCAGGCATTGCAATCCCTCGTTGAGCGCTATGGCTGCATTGCAGGCTATCCTGACAAAACCTATCGCGGTAACCGAGCCATCACCCGCTACGAGTTTGCCGCCGGGTTGAATGCCTGTATGGACCGCATCAATGACTTAATTGCCGCATCGACAGCGGATAGCGCGAAGAAAGAAGATCTCGCTACAATCCGTAAACTGCAAGAACAATTCAGCGCCGAACTCGCTACTCTGCGGGGTCGAGTGGATGGACTTGAGAGCAAGACCGCAACGCTGGCAAAACAGCAGTTCTCCACCACCACCAAGCTATCTGGGGAAGCAATCTTTAGTGTTGCAACAGCCTACGGTGCTTACGGTGGAGGCAATACAGGATTTCTCAACAACACCAATACGAATATTCTAGGCAACGGTACAGGACTTCCAGTTTCTCCTGCGGCGGGACGAGATGCAAACATCGTTTTCAACAACCGAGTGCGGCTCAATCTGAACACCAGTTTTACCGGTAAAGACTTACTGATTACTGGACTCCAGGCGCACAACTTTGGCGGTGGACCCAGCCCTGTTTTTCCAGGTGGAAGCAGCATTGCAGGCACATTGGGCTATGGAGATGCGGTATTTGGGAATGCCAGCAACGTCCGTCTTGGCTACGAGCCTCAGTTTCCGACGGTCAATCCTCAAACCCTAGCTGCGTCGGGCGGCAACAATTCCGTCAGTCTTTACAAGCTTCTCTACATTTTCCCGGTTGCCAAAAAGGTGACGTTGTTTGCGGGGACCAGCGCCGAAGTATCGGATGCGTTCCCCGCAATTTTGCCCTTTGCCAGTGAAGGACAAGGCGCACTGTCTCGGTTCGGTACGTTGCCCGCCTCCCATCGCCTATCCGGTGGCACCTCCCAAACTGGGTTGGCGTCAGCAGGTGGGGTTATTTGGAATATCTCTGACGCGATCGACCTGCGGGCCTTATATGGCAGCGTTAATGCGGCATTGCCCAACAATTTGGGATTTCCAGGAACCCCCTTGGGGGCTGGAGTCGGTGGGGGTAGTTACATCGCTGCGGCCCAACTCACGATCAAACCGACTAAGCAATTAGACATCGCCCTCAACTATGCCCATAGCTATCACCAAATCAATATTTTGGGAACGGGGCTATCCACGGCGGATGTTGCCGCCGTAGTCTTTCAGCCCACTGGTGCAGAGTTGGCAGCAGGCGGTAATATTCTAGGTGCGGTGGCGAACCAAGGAATCAACGTGGATACTCTAGGACTGTCGGCAGCGTTCCGCATTTCACCTACCATTACCCTAGCCGGGTCGGCCACCTATATTGCCAGTAATCTGGTCAATGTGAATGCCTCCACCAATTTTCTCAGTTGGATCGCAGGCATTCACGTTAAAGATGTGATTACCAAAGGCGGATCGGCGGGGATTTTGTTTGGGCAGCCCCTCAACCGAATCTCCACGGGAGGACGAGGCATCGATCCAGAAACAGCAACGCCCTTTCACTTGGAAGGGTATCTGAACCTTCGCATCACCGATAACATCAGCATTACGCCTGGGGCCTTTGTAGTGTTTAATCCCGAAGGATTTAGACAAAACAACACGGTGTTTGTACCTGTCGTTCGGACGACCTTCACGTTCTAACATTTTTTTAGCACTAGCAGCCAGCAGCAGTTGAAGGTGATAGTATTTGGGGCAATTACACCTGCTGTCCCAAGTATTTTAAAATCTGTGCAACTCGGTAAAAATCGTCACCCCGATCGATCGACAACAAATCCGACATCACATAACTCGGTTTCTCTTCTAATTTCTCACTTTTGTGCAATTGAATAAACCGAAACTCACTGCCATTGGTGACGAGTCCTGAGACTATTGGCTGTGTATTTGGACTAGTTAACATACAAGTCAATATTTGTGGAAACGCCAGCTTGAGGGAATAAGCTGTCCGTTTTGCCTCAATCGTCACAATCCAAATTTGGTTATAAAAAACCAATAGATCAATCAACCCACGCACCACTAAGCCTTCATCTTCGGTCATCAATTCCACTTTCTTTTCCGCAGTAACCTTAAACGGAGGACGAAAAAAGCCTGCAATGCGTAAAAGCGGGGCTAATATGACCATTTTGACGATCGGCTCTAAGGCATCTTTAGTCGATAAATACGAAAATTCCTCATTGACTTCATCTAATAATTTCATTTCAGCAACAGTCAGGCTAGGTAACTCGATCGACCCTTCCGCAAAAAGCTTTTGATCCCTTAGATGAACTAATCCAAAATCTTCCTGAAGCTGGTCCAGATTTACTTCTCGGGCTTGTAATGTTTGAGGCATGGGATGAGAATGCTCCTAGCGATCGCCATTACCATTGTAACGCCCGTAATCGTCATTTCTTATCTAAGCGATCGCTGCAAACTCTGTTCTAAGCTTCTCAACATCACCCGCAAACCATAGGATTCCTTAGAGTCGTACAGCGTCGAGAGTTCGCCTCCGGCGCGTTCGACTTTGCGCATTCTCGATCGGACCATTTGCATCCCTTTTTTCTGAACCTCAGTTAGTAAGGCTTCGTGGGGAAGGGTGGGGTCGGTGAGATTTTCCATGTCGGCAAAGAGATCGTTAATTGCCGTAATGGTTTGAATGAAGGACTGGGTAGCGTGGGCGATCGTTTGGGCAATCGCAGCGAGTTCGGCAATGCTGCCTTTGATGTGGCGAATGCTGCCGCCAACCCGCTGATCCGCATCACTCGTTAGAGCAATCAACCGACGCATGTCTTCAGTGACCGGACTGAAGGCCGTTAGATAATCAGATTGAGGAGACTTACTAGCGGCGATTGATGAATGAAGCTGAAGATGCAGCGCCTTTTGGCCCACTTGCTTGACGAGATCCGATAGTGTTCCGATCACTTCAAGATCCTTCGCTAGACTAATATCACTGCTGATCAGATGATCCGTTTCGCCTGCAACTTCACTTACTGATGAAAGACACTGCTGAAATAAATCTCGCGCTTGAGACTCTAGAAGTGTTTGAAGCGTCGTCAGACGGTGTCGAAGGTTTTGGCACTCTTCGGTCCGAGTGAAAATTTCATACTGTTGGCGTTCAAGGTGACACTGCTGGTTTTGGAGCGTGAGGTTGCGCACAGTCACCATTTGCTGAGCATCTTCTAGGACGATCGCCTGCTCGTCGAGGCGGCTTTGAAGATTCGCTAAGGCAAGATCGTATTCAATGATTTGTTGTTCTGGAGACCCTCCGATCTCTGACTGAGCCATTAGCACATCCCGCGCATCCACCATCCGCAGACTGCCATCGCGGAATGTAACCGCGATCGGATCAAAGGCCACCTTGCTAGGCCGCTGACGGATTTGGGCCGCCACTTCTAAGATGGGCGTGCGATCGCCAACCACCAACGGCGGTTCACCGTGGGACGGCATAAGATCTTCGATCGGTTGCTCCCAGCCTAAGGGACCCGCCGCCAAACAGCTCTGTTCAAAAAAAACCTGCCTAGAAAGAACTCCCACGAGTTGTGATCCGCTCACCAATAGGACTCCTGGCAAATGGGATTGTGCCTGAAATCTCAGCACAACCTCACGCGCTAAGGTCGTACTGGGCAGTTGGACATCGTAAAGACACAGCGAGCCAATGCAAGACTGGGGCGATCGGCAGGATGGAGTTGACGGGTTCATAGAGTAAGATTACCAAAATTCATATAAGCTTTGGGCGAATTCTCCGTTAAATCTCCGTAAAATTTAGGGAAATCTCAATCTCATTCACAGGATAACTAAGTTCTAGAGAAAGTATTGTTGAATCAATGCTGTTCACGCTGGTGACTCATGACTATTGATGACAGACTCGGTGACAAACCCGGTCAGGACAGGCTCCTCCATCAGCACCTAGGCGGACGATATGAGGTTTTGGAAGTCTTAGGATCCGGGGGCTTTGGACACACCTATGTTGCCGCCGATCGCCCATGAAATCCCCGAGGCCACAGCGCTAAGCGAAACGGCGACCCTTGAGTTTTTGGAAGAGCCGCTAGTGAGCAATGTCTCGGTCGTCCGCAGTTTAATAGCAATTTGTACTCGCTGGGCATGATCGCCATTCAATGTCTGACGGGGACGCATCCCACTTTTCTAGAGGCCGACCCCCGCAGTGGTGATTTGCTCTGGAAAAACCAAGTCACTGCTCGGCCTGAATTGATCGCCATTTTGGATTGTATGACCCGGTACCAATCGTCAAACCGCTACACTAGTGCTCGGGAGGTGCTTCAGGATTTACTCAACCCGAACCCCTAAAAAAATTACGCGCTAAACCCTGGACGATCGAGGCGACCACCGCCATACGCGACCAAATTCGATCGGCTTTAGCAAGTCCCCAGTTCCAAGTCGCGGGATCTGTGGGTCCCATTCGCTTCACCGAAACGGGCGATCCCCAGGAAGCCATTCAGCTCGTTACCTTACGATCGAAC
>JAYVVL010000204.1:0-4576 GCA_043787035.1 Synechococcales cyanobacterium | reverse complement strand
GCCGTCGGATTTTCGCTCGTTAGAATGGCTTCGATTTTGTCGATTTCGATCGATCGTCCGGTGAAGTTTGGGTCCGTTGCGGGGAGTTGAAAGAGACTGGCTTTGCGAGGTGTACCATAAAACTTGTTCTCAATCTGAGCATGATCGCCCTGAATGAGTCCATAAATATCACGAGCCTTTACGTCACTTGAATCTCTCTCGTTTTCCATCGCCTCTTCGCCCCCAAACCCCAATTCTGGGGACTTTGATTTCATTTTTCTAACAATTCCTCAGTTCAATACGATCGAAATCCCCAACCTCTTACTCCCCCAGAATTGGGGGTCGGGGGGCTTGTCTCGCCAGTCGCTCAAACTATGACTGAGGCTTTTCCTCGTTGGGTTGTGTCCCAAAGTTAAAGGTCTGTGTCGCCCGATCGCCCTGTGCCAAGCCATAAATATCACGGGCTTTCACATCGCCATAGGTCCTACCAGACGACTTCTCCCCCTCCATCAACTGCTTCAACTCACCCAACAACTCCGGCTCCGACTTCTCAATCTCTTTCAACATCTTCTTCAACGCCAACTTAAGCATCTCGATCGAATCCTGGTCTTCAGGGTCAGCCTCGATCGCCTTCGCTGATTCCTTCGCCACCGCACTCGCCTCCATCTTCGGCCACAACTTCGCCCAAATCGCCTTCACCCCACTCGGCACCACCTCAAAAACCGCCTTCTTCGCCCCTTCCCCCACAACATCTTCCGCCGCCTTATTCAACAACGCAGGCAAATGCGGTACCAACAATCCCAACAGCGGCGTCACAAAATCCATAATCGAAAACCCTTACTTGTACTGTCTAGCTAACCATACAAGCTCAGTATTCCATTTTCCGGAGTGAATCAACACTTCAGTCGATCGACCGTTTAGCCTAGCGGTAATTTATGAATCGGATTCAATCCTTATTCCTTAGTCGCATGATTCGGATAAACCCGTCCTTTCCAAGCGCCGCCTTTTCCTTGCATCGACTGCCTTGCCGAGTCTAGGGTCATCAGTAAATACAGCACCGCCACTCCCGGCAACCCTAAGCTCATCCAGCTTGGCTGTTGATAAAAACGCACGATCGGAAGATAAGCCCATGTCATTAATCCATAGCTCAGCAACGCCATCGCAAACACCCACACATCTCGCTGCATCCATCCGAACCCTAACCCAACGATCGGCATCCCATAGACAACGGCCATCCCAAACACAGTCCCGACCAGCAACAACGGCGAATAATTGAGCTGCGCATAGGCCGATCGCGAGACCATCGCCCAAATCGACGCCAGCGAATCGTAGGGCCGCAAACTTAAGGTGTCAGTGGTTAGGCCGAGCCAGATATTGCCGTTGCGTTTGAGGGCCTGTCCCAGGGTACAGTCGTCAATCAATGCACCCCGAATGGACGCGAGTCCGCCTATCTTTTCCAACGCCGCCCACCGAATTAAGCTACAGCCGCCTGCCGCCGCCCCGATCGATCGGTTGGGGTTATTTACGGCTCTGAAGGGGTAGAGTTTTGCAAAAAAGAATACAAACGCCGGAATCAACGCGCGTTCCCAAAAACTCTTTGTCCTGAGTCTCACCATGAGCGACACCAGATCGCAGTGTTGCGCTACCGCCTGATGCACCAAGGTTGTTAAACTAGTCGAACCGTGAAAAATATCTGCGTCTGTCAGCAGTACATACTCAGGCTCCAGCGTCGCCGCCACTCGAAGTCCCTGCTCCAAAGCCCACAGCTTTCCAGTCCAGCCCTCCGGCAAGGTCTCCCCGCGCACAAGGACAACATCCATATCAGTGTCTTGACTCAAGTCCCGCGCAACTTGAAACGTGTTGTCAGAACTGTGGTCATCTACTATCACGATCGAAAATTTTCCGGGATAGGTTTGCTTCAGCAGCGATCGTAGACTCTGCGGTAGCATTTCAGCTTCGTTGCGTGCAGGAATCACAACCACAATGGGCGGGGCAGGATGGGTTTGGAAGAAATCACCGACGTCCGGTAATCGCTGATCGGTTTTCCAAAACCCATCGCGGGATGTCACTAAAATAATCCAAACTAGTAACGACAGCCCCGTTAATCCCAACATAGTATGAGCCTTCTAACCGACCGCTAATCCGATCGGGCAAGCGACACCCGTGCCGCCCATACCACAGTATCCGCCTGGGTTCTTAGCCAAATACTGTTGGTGATAATCTTCGGCATAGTAGAAGGTGGGAGCCATCATAATCTCGGTCGTGATTTCACCATAACCCGACGCTTTGAGTTCGGCTTGATAGCGAGTGCGGCTTGATTCAGCTAGGGCTTTCTGCGCATCAGTAGTGCAGTAAATGCCCGATCGATATTGCGTCCCGGCATCATTGCCCTGACGCATTCCTTGGGTCGGATTATGACCTTCCCAAAAGATCTGAAGCAATGCCTCGGTGGAAATGACCTTAGGGTCGTAAACCACTAGCGCCACTTCATTATGACCCGTCGCGCCCGAACACACTTCCCGGTAATTTGGGTTGGGCGTAAAACCAGCCGCATAACCTACTGCCGTTGTGAACACGCCTTCTTGCTGCCAAAACTTTCGCTCGACGCTCCAAAAACAGCCCATGCCGACGATGATTTGTTCGAGGTTTTTGTCAAACGGACCCTTTAAAGGGTGGCCATTAACAAAATGAGCCTTGGGCACGGGCATTTCCTGCGATCGGCCCGCTAATGCATTCTCAGCCGATGGAATCTCAGCCTTTTTACCAAATCCAAACAGTCCCATAGGAATATCTCTGATAAAGTGTTTTACAGTGCTTTTATCGTTAGTAACCATTGTAAATCGTTTTGCAAATCACTGCTGAACTCACGCCCGTCATAAAGAGTGCGGAAAGCCGATGAACAGACCTCTCAAACGTATCTTCCTTGGGTTTCTCGTCTTCTTCACGACAATCGTCACGTCCACGATAGGGTATCACATTGGGGGCTGCGGGTGGCTCAATTCGGTCTACATGGTAGTCATTACGGTATTTGGCGTTGGGTATAGCGAGATTTGTCCCAGCCTAACGCCAGCGCATAAAATATTCACGATCGTGGTCATTGTGGCGGGGACGTCGTCGGTGGTGTATATCGTCGGAGCTTTTATTCAGATGGTGACGGAAGGCGATTTGCAGAACGCATTAGGAGTAAGACGAATGACGAAAGGGATTGAAAGTTTGGAACATCATGCGATCATCTGTGGCTATGGTCGTATTGGGCAAGTGTTGGCGCGAAAACTAGAGGAAAATAACATTCCCTTTGTGGTGATTGATCACGATGTGAAACGCACGAAGTATGCGGAAGAACATGGCTATCTGGTCAAGACCGGGAATGCGGCAGATGAAGAAGTCTTACTGGCAGTAGGAGTCGATCGGGCGAACGTTCTTGCGACCGTATTGCCCGATGATGCCGTGAATGTGTTTATTACGCTCACGGCGCGCGAACTGAATCCTGAACTGCGGATTTTGTCACGCGGCGAACTGCCTTCTACGGAGAAGAAGCTGAAGCTGGCTGGGGCCGATCAAGTGGTGCTGCCGTCGTCCATCAGTGCCAATCGGTTGGCGGATATGATTACGCATCCGGCGACGTTGGATTTCTTGGATCAAGAAGATGGGCGAAGCACCTTGAATGAGATGTTATCCCGAGTGGATGTACAAGTCGATGAAGTAGCGATCGCACCGGATTCGCCCTGGGTTAATGGCACTATAGGCGAACTCGAAGTCCAGGCCAAAGGCACGTTCATCGTCGTCGCCCTGCGTAAAGCCAACGGGAAGACTTTCATCCATCCCCCCCGCCACGAACGCCTCGGAACAAACGATATCCTCGTTGTTATGGGCCATCGCGGCGACTTGCCTAAGTTAGTCAAACGCTATGTAGTCAATCGTCAAGTGCTCGATGACCTCCGATCGATCGGAGACCCCCGGTAGGGGCGCGGGATTTATAAGAATTTTATCTAGGTAAATTACTTGTGAGTTTACGAAGATTTCAGACCTTTCTTAAAGATTTATTAAAGCCTCATTAAACTGACTGTGGGATTTGTAAAGGAAGATTTACTCCTGAGGAAATGACCGTGGCTTCTTATCGTCTGACTGATCCGAACGGGCAAAATTTTGATGCCGTGACCGCGATCGCCTCTGATCAAAGTGCGCTCGAAAAGATTGGTAATTTTAAAGGGACTGGCTCTGAAATAGCTGCTTATGATGCCGTGAGCAAGCAGCTATTTGTAGTGTCTGGAACAGCATCGCTTCAGGTGTTAGACATTAGCAATCCGACGAGTCCAAAATTGGTTCGAGAACTAGACATGTCGCCCTATGGTGGGATTGCCAACAGCGTCGCAATCAGAGACGGGCTAGTGGCGATCGCCGTGGAAGCAAAGACGAAGACCGATCCCGGCAAAGTCGTATTTTTTAATGCCGCAGGAACCTTCTAAGATTCCGTCAACGTTGGCGCACTGCCGGATATGTTGACCTTCTCGCCCGATGGAAAGACGGTGCTGGTGGCCAATGAAGGCGAACCCAATAGTTACAATCAGACGGATTCGGTTGATCCGGTGGGTTCGGT
>JAYVVL010000203.1:0-1499 GCA_043787035.1 Synechococcales cyanobacterium | reverse complement strand
CATCTTTGGTGTTGTAGCCCTCAATGCAGGCGTCTTTTTTCACCATGACACAGGAGAGATAGTTGGTGGATTCGATCAGTGCGGCTCTTAAGGCTTTACCCACCGGGACTTTTTTCTCTTCTGAAGCATCACTCCCAACGTTCAAACCCCGAATGGCGATCGTGCTTCCGGATGATGCCGCTTTATCGGTGGCACGGCCTTCTACCGTCCTAGAAAAGGCGACTTCACCTGTGGTGGTATTGACGACGCGAAGATCGATGGAAACATAGGCTTCAGACTCACTCTTCTGTTCCCCACCGCCTGCACAGACGCCGAACAGGCAGAAATTCCCGCGAGTCCCGCCCGTTTTTTTGCTGACGTCTTCTTCATAGGACGAAACACGCCCCAAAACGACGTACTGTGCGCCCGTGAGTTCGCCGCGTTTTGCTCCGGTCCTGCGAGTCAATCCAAGTTCGGCGAGTTCTTGCTCAGACAGCACTGCATCTAGTTTTTGGCGTTCGACAACTTTAAAGTTTCCGGTTGCAGACAGCTCGTTACTCAGGGCATCTCCTAGCTCTTGGGACGTGCTCGATTTCCACCACCACCAATTGGTCTCATTCTTGAAGGACGGGACTGAAATGGTCGGTTTTGCCTGAGCGAAGGCTTCACCGCTAGAGATTCCAACACTGGAACTTGCGATCGCTAGAGCGATGAGAGTACGACTTGTAATACGCAATGCTAATGATGAAATTTTTATAAGTGTCCTATGTTTAAGACAGCAATATTACTTAGTGATAAAGCACATGTTGAGGTTCGTCAAGGTTCTTTGCCTAAATCCCTAGCGAGTTTATGCATTTTCTAGGGTGACCAGCGGATTATTTCAGATCTTCTGGTTTGGCTGACGCCTATTTATAAACCGATCGCCTGATTTGTGCCGCTCAGAGCCAAAAGGGATCGATATCGAATCATCGTAAAAGCAGGTCAGTGCATCAGGCGTTGCAGAAAGTTCATATAGGATAATCGATCGATTTCCATAGTTCTTAAAAATGCATTTCAAGCTAGACCAGCTTATTAGCAAAAGTGTGAATGGAGTTCAGCTTCAACTCTATGCTTGTCTATGTGCATATTTGATGATTCAACTATTAGAAATCCCAGCGATCTAGGGTTCAAGTTTATTAGATAAACTATGGTTTTTTCAAGCAAGAATGACTCAAGAATACAGTTTGGTTCACTGGATCGACCGAATTCTGGACGATCGACCGATCCGCCTATACATGGAGTCCCCAGAGCTAGTTATGTAACGAAACCGACACGCCAGTCATCATTTCTGATCTGTTGGACTGCGATCGCTATCGATACTACAGGCGTTCGGTGCGTAATCGTCATAACCGCTATCTTTATATTGAACAATACTCCGGACATTTTAGGCACCCATAACGCCGTAATCCCGTAGCGATTGGAAGTTTGGATGGGATTTAATTAAAGTTGGGTCTAGGTCCAACTTTGCAATAAACCTGCCC
>JAYVVL010000202.1:0-4602 GCA_043787035.1 Synechococcales cyanobacterium | reverse complement strand
ACTCAATTAAAAAATCCCCAACTCAAATCGATCGACAACTTAAGCCATCACACCATCCGTAACCCTCTCCGAGACTCAGATGTTACGTATCCGTATTCCCGTGGGCATTCTCAGGATATTCAAACCTAAACAAATATCAGGACTTGCAAATGCCACGCATCAAAAGAAGCTCAGACATCATCGACAAAGCCTCAGGACGCCTCGCCGGATTAAAATCCATCAACCCCAATCTCGATCTCGGCAAAGGTATCACCACCGATGCCTTTCACGCCATCATCGAAACCGCCCGCCAGAAAGTTGACGCCTACAATACGACGCTCTCCCGCCTAGACGCAGACCGCAACGCCATGATCGAAGCCGAAAAAGCCGTCAGCACCTTTTCCGAAAAAACATTAATCGGCGTTGCCTTTGAATACGGAAAAGACAGCCCCGAATATGGAATGGCAGGCGGCATTCGCAAAAGCCAACGCAAACGATCGACCCGAAAAGCGATCGACACCGCTGCTTAGAAACATCGCGTTTACGAAGCTTCCCGATCAGTTGTAGATTATCGGGGAGCCATCATTATTAAGCTGCGATCGTCTCTAACTGATCTTCAGCGTTCGCCTTTGCCACTATTGAAGGCTGCGGAAGTTCTTCACCCATTACTTTATATGCGATCGCCAGAGACTCTAAGGCTTCAATTCCATTCATCATCGCTTCTTCGTAAGTCTCCCCATGAGAGCGCCACTGCTGCCCCGGAAAATCAGGAAGCGACACTAAAAAACATTCATCTTCCTCAGACCATTGAATGAGCATTTGATACTTCAAACGATTGATAAGGCGGCTCATAATAGATTAATCCTCTGTTTTCTTCCGTAAAACTTCCTCAATCGCGTCATTCACAGCTTTCTCCTGATAAGACTTGCTATCATTGCCATCTTTCCCAGATAGAGTGAGTTTTCCAGCATACAAAGGATGAACCCAGTGGGTATGACTCCCTTTACCAGGGATCTTTTGAAATCCTATCTTAGTGAGCTGTTGCTTGAGTTCACGAATTTTTTGAGGCATCGAAGCAAGGCGGCCATCGGTTCCTTAATTTTAGCGCATTAGATCCCTGTCGTTGTCCCCATCCCCCTCATCAAAAAAATCCTCATCTCAATTAAAACTGAATATGGAATGGCAGGCGGCATTCTCAAAAGTCAATGCAAACGATCGAAGCACAAAGTCACCGATAATGCCGCTTAAAACGTTGGCAGAGCCTCACCTCTAGTGAATCATTCTCCCTACTGGAACGATCGGATCATCAAGTCAAATCGATCGCCCTCACCCAGCATTACACCTTAGATCCAAGCGCTTCAATTTGACGAACGACCGTTAATGCAGAATAGCTCACCCCTGCGGTTCCTTCTCCAGGATGGGTGGAGTCACCGACGAGCCAGAGATTGCCGATCGGCGTGCGATTGGCAAAACCGAAGGGTCCAAAGGTGGGGACGCGCATTCCGACGCCTCCAACGAAGCCTTTTTCCCGTGCGGTGTAGCGCCAAAACGTCAGCGGTGTTCCTGCTTCTTGATAAACAATGGTGCCCTCCAAATCAAAGTACAGGGCTAGATGCGCGATCGCCGTTTCAGTAAACTCCTGCTTCAAGGCAGCATAGGCGATCGGATCGTCTTTGACCTGCCACCACCGATCGGCATCCACAAACGACGACGCTACTATTGTTGCTTTGCCATCGGGTGCGCGACCATCACCGGGTTTGCTAACGGAGACGAACAGGGAGTTGTTTTCGCCAACGGGACCCTCGGGATCGTAGAGAAACTGCAAGTGCGGTGGACAGTCTTTTGGAATAGCTGATTGATCGACACCGAGATAAATAACGAACGCGCCCGAGGGTGGTTTGAGATTGCTAACTCGATCGCTATAGCCTGACGGAGCCTGATCGCCGAGTAGCCGCATCAGATCTTGAACCGTTACGTTCGCAATAATCTGATCCGCCTGTTCGACTCTTGATTCCTTTGTCCGTTGATTTAATATCGTGACTGCATTGGCCTTCCCATTCTCCAGATGAATCGCCTCAACGGTGTGTCGCATGTGTACCGTTCCGCCGTCGCGTTCGATCGCACCCACGAGGCGATCGCTTAACACCTGCATACTTCCCTCCAAATGCCACAGCCCAAAGGGAGCCTGAGACATAGCCATAGCCGTCGCAGCATACAACAGCGCGGTCTCATCGGTATTGACTTGGGAGTAGAGCTTAAGCTGCATATCTAAGAAGGTTTTTAATCTGCGATCGCCCTTCAGTCCAAACCAGCCCAACGCATCACTCACCGTCGAGAAGGTGAACGGTGCAGTGATCAAAGTGTGCAAGCGTAACGCCCCCACAAGCTGCGTCACATCCCAAATATTACGCGGCGGCAACACCGGATCGCGTCCCTGAAAGTCCCAACTCGGCTTAAACAACGTGCTGAGCAAGTTCCAAAACGGCTCACTCCCTGGAAACTGTCGTTGGCGTTCTTCTTTCCATTGATCCGGGTCTCGCCACACGTTGATCGGCTCCGTCTCACCCGGAAGCACCACCGCACAAGCCGGATCACACGGCGTCGCTGCCGGAAGCTCAATCCCCAACTCCCCAAAAATCCGATGATGAATGCCACCCGGTTCCAATCCCGCCACCTGCGTCGCCCCCACATCAAACGTAAAGCCTCGCCGCTGAAAGGTCGAAGCGCAACCCCCAGGCACAATAGCCTGGTCGTATACCGTCACGACATAACCCCGATGAGCTAGGAGCGCAGCGGCAGTCAGCCCACCGATTCCCGCACCGATGATAATAATAGATTGAGGGACTAAGGGCGTAGAATTCGATCGCTGCATGGTGCGGTTTATATTTCTTAATCTAGTTACACTTCCTTATTGTAAGGACGATCGGCAGGTTTCCGGGCACAATGGAAAAACTTCTTTGTTGAACAATTTTGATGCCGCGCCCCCTGTATTCATAGCCCCCTTTACCTAACCATGACCAGCCTTTCCTTCAAACGTAAAGTCCTCGCCTACATCACCCACGGCGATCGGCTCTTGGTGTTTCGGCAACCGGATTACCCGAGTTGGGGGACGCAGGTACCGGGCGGCAGTGTGGAAGCGGGTGAAAACTATGACACGGCGGTGCTTCGGGAAGTTCTTGAAGAGACCGGACTTGCGGATGTGCAGCTAGTCGCTTATTTGGGCAGTCTGTTTACCGCGCGCCCAGACCACATGCGGGAGCTGCACTGTTATCACTTGGCGCTAACGAAACCTGCCCCTGAAACCTGGCGGCATTACGAAATGCATTCGACCTCACGCGTTGGCCCGATCGCCTTTGAGTTTTTTTGGGTGCCGATGAAGAGTCCAGATTTTCGGATTTATCGCGGTCACGAGATGATCGCCCGATTGCAGCAGCCGATTCTGGTTTGAACGAAGTCAACCTATCTTTGAAATATCCAAAACAGGTCTCATCGATCGGCAATATGTAAACTAACTGGGATGAATCGCCGACTGTTGCTATGATTAGGGGCTAAGGGGAAGCTTTCTGATGTCTCAAAACCAGTGAATTATGATGTTGAAACACGATTTGGTTTCAGTACTAGAACGCCATCCCGGCAAGGTTGGTGGTGAGCTTATTTTTCGTGGAACCCGCGTTCCTGCTGCCGCGCTTTTTGAGAATCTCAAGGATGGGGCATCAATAGATCAGTTTCTTGATTGGTTTCCTGGTGTTACTCGCGCTCAAGTTGAAGCTTTGTTAGATCATGAGATGTCTGTTTTGGCTGATATCGTATAGTGATGAAGATTCTTTTTGACCAAGGCACTCCAATTCCTTTACGCCGTTCATTGACAGAATATACGGTTGATACCGCTTACGATCGGGGCTGGTCAGCTTTGACGAATGGTGATCTGCTGGAGATCGCGGAGCAAAATGGATATGATTTAATGATAACGACGGACCAAAATCTTCGCTATCAACAAAATTTAGCCAGTCGTCAAATTTCCATAATCGTTTTACTTTCTACATCGTGGCCTAGGATTAAATTACATATTGAAGCAATAAAGAATGCCGTTGACAACAGCTTTCCCGGAGCATATCAAGAAATTATAATTAAACGGCAAATGACGGGAATGTTATAATGTTGTGCTGAATTCATTGAAAGTCCTAAAATACAACCTATAGAATTTCAAATACTCTCTTAATCCCATGCAAACGACGATCGATCAGCAAATGCAGAAGTTGATGGGAACACTCTTCCCGCTGATTCGGGTTGCCCTGCTCGTGGGGACAGTGGTTTCAGTTCGCTTTATCAATAATGCGTCGAGGGCAGAGGGCACCGTAATCAAACTCAATGCAGGACGTGCCCATTCTAGTATTGAATTTACGCCCGTGGGCGAAAGTAAGGTTGAATTCTCTGGGCGGGGTGGATTGATTATGGCGTAGGCGATCGAGTCCCAGTGCTCTATCTAAAAGATCCTGAATCTCCAAGTGGATATCAAATCAATATTGGGCGTTGCTGAATTAAGAGATGACGGGTCGAGGCACCGGAACATCCTTAAACTTGAGGTAGTGAATTAACAGTCGAATCGAATGAGCCAGCATTTCT
>JAYVVL010000201.1:0-12569 GCA_043787035.1 Synechococcales cyanobacterium | reverse complement strand
CTAAATTGAGCGGCAAGCCATCGCCTCCTACTCAACACCGCAATATCCTAATATTATCCGCTTCAATGATAAAGCCTATTGGTATCGCTCCAGAAAATCTAAGGCTTGATTGCGTAACTCGTAATACTCCTTAGACTCCCGCAATTCGTGGCGATTGCGTGGACGCGGTAATGGAATATCTAGCACTTTTCCGATTGTCGCTTTGGGGCTATTAGTCATCATCACAACCCGATCGGACATAAAGATTGCTTCATCTACATCATGGGTAATCATCATCACTGCCTGGGGATGATGTCCCCAAATTTCGAGGACATCCTGTTGCAATTTAGGGCGAGTCAAGGCATCGAGTGCCCCGAAAGGTTCATCAAGCAGAAGCATTTTTGGACGGGTGGCTAGGGCACGTGCTACCCCTACCCGTTGCTTCATGCCGCCCGAAAGTTCGTCGGGATATTTGTCGGCAGCCGCCGTTAGCTTCACCATGTTGATGTGCTCGTTCACGATCGAGATCTTGTCGGCTTTACTAGCAGTTTTGTATACTTCATCCACTGCCATGCGAATGTTTTCTCGGACGGTTAGCCACGGTAGCAAGGCATAGCCTTGAAACACCATCATCCGTTCCGCTCCGGGTTTGTGAATTGCTTTACCCTCTAGCGTAACTAAACCCGATGTGGCTTGCTCTAGCCCTGCCACAATGCGGATGAGTGTGGATTTCCCACAACCGGAGTGACCGATGACCGAGACATATTCGTGCTTCCCGATCGTCATGTTAATACCATCGAGCACGACAAACGGACTGCCATCTGGTTTGGGATATGCCTTCACTACCTGTTCGATCGTCAGAAAGGACTCAGTGTTGGATGGATAAAAGTGGTTGGGATCGATCGATTGCATTGGAGACATCATCAACGTTTCCTAAATTTAAAGATTGAGCGACTTAGGCAAAGAAAAAGGATTGGGGAGCGTTGGCACGAATTTCAAAGCGCTGGAGATAACCAACCGGATCGCTCGGATTGAAGGATTTGCCATCGATAAAAGCATTGCTTGGCTCGATCTTATAATCTTCTGCTGGACATTGAATGCCCATCTCGGCGGCAATTTCTCGATACAAGTCTGTTCTCCAGGCTTGACGGGCGATTTCATCTGCGTTTTTAGGGAATTCGGCGATCTGTCCCCAGCGGGCTGCCTGGGTCATCAACCATAAGCATTGCGACTGCCATAGGAAGGTGGAGTGATCGTGGGGAATTGCTGAAGTAGGCAAATCGAAGAAAAGGGTCGTCTCTGGGCTATTGACAAGGCGAGGTTGGTTGTCGAATCCGCCGTAGTTGAAGTTGCCGACAATTCCGGGCCGAGTATATTTGATGCTTGCTCCAGTGAAGGAGCGTTGGGAAATGATAGTAGCGACCTCTTCACGATTGGCCAGATTGCCGCAGTATTGGCAGGCTTCGATCATCGCTTTGACTAGCGATCGGTAAGTTTTGGGATAGTCCTGAATGAAGGATTCGCGCACGGCGAGGAGGCGATCGGGATGACCGTGCCAAATTTCTCGCCCTTGGGCAAAGGTGAAACCAACCCCTTCATTACCTGCGATCGCTCTTGTATTCCAAGGTTCTGCGACCATATAAGCTTGAATCGCTTCTATCCGCATATTGCTTACCATCTGTGGTGGTGGGGTGATAATGGAACGCAATTCTTCTAAGGGATTAATACCAGCCGCCGAGAGCAGGTAGCGAATGAAATATTCATAGATAGAAGAACTCAGAACCGTTGCCCACACCCGATCCTCCATAGGAGCAGTCTGCCAATAGCTTCGTAAATCTTTTGCGAATTCATCTAAGTCTCCACTATAGCTAGATAAGGGACGAATACCTGCTTCCCACAGTTTGCGATTGAAAGTGATCGCATTACCATGACGATGAATAGTCATCGCGGCACAAAGGGGGAAAGGGCGTGCGCCTTCTGCGCCAGTTCTAGCATTAGTGACAGCGCCCGATACGACGGGAGAGGCATCTAGGCGTCCGAAAATAATCCCATCACGGGAATTAGCCCAGCTAGCTTCTCGACTGAGCGTGACATTCAACCCATACTTCCGAAAGAATCCTTTTTCCCAAGCGATCGCAAAGGGAGCGCAATCGTTAACAGGAACGAAGCCGACAGTTAGGTTAGGCTTTTCCAAACTAGCTGGATTAATTATAGGTTCCACAGCCAACGCTGTTTCCGATAGTCCAGTTGGATTTCGTCCTTGCTCTTGAGCGCAAGCAGAAAAGGCGATCGCTGAAGCAGTAGCAGTCATTCCCTTTAAGAATGCCCTTCTTGTGCGTGGTGTGTACATAAAAATCTCCCAAGCTCAAGATTGTATAGTCCGCCGAGTCATGACCGATTGTAATTTAGCGAGGGCATAGTCCAAAATCAGCCCCGTCAAACCAATCATAAAGACCGCCAAAAGCACAGAACTCACATTCAATCGATTCCATTCATCCCAAACGAAAGAGCCAATACCAATACCCCCCGTGAGCATTTCTACTGCAACAATCACTAACCACGCGATCCCTAGACTAATACGTAAGCCTGTAAAGACATAGGGCAAACTCGCTGGCATAACAACTTTGATTAATTGCTTCCAGCGGGGCATTTCTAAAACTTGGACAACTTCTAAATAGTCTTTAGGAACATTGCTGACGCCTTCAGCAGTATTAATAATTGTTGACCAAAGAGAAGTAATAAAAATCACAAAAATTGCCGAAGGTTCAGCCGCATTAAAAGTAGCAAGGGCGATCGGCAACCAAACAAGGGGAGAAACTGGTTTAAAAACCTGAATGATCGGATTAATCGCTAACCAAGCGTTACGCGATAATCCAATCCAGACACCAACAGGAATGGCAACGATCGCACCCAGAAAAAAGCCAATACAAACACGGCGTAAGCTTGCCAATAGTAGCCACCCAATCCCGATATCTCCAGAACCGCGACGATAAAATGGATTTAAAATAAAATCTAAATTCTTGACTAATGCTTCTGGCGGTGTGGGAATCATTTCATGGCGGAATAAAGCGATCGCCCACCATAGGGCTATGACTGCTGCAAAGCCAGCGAACGGTAGTATGACATTGGCTCGCAAGAAGCTGCGAAATAACCAATTTATCAAAGCACTCATAAAAGTGCGGACATTAGTAGCTAAACTCATCAAAACCATGCGTGACAGTACCTTGCTTTGGATGAAGCATTTTGTAGTCTCTATTCAGTCAAGAATAAATTACCGCAAATTATGATCTTAAGTCAATTACGATCGCTTTCATTATCCATAGACTAGGAGTGGTTCTGTCGGCGATCGCTATTATTGTGAGTTAGGATTTCTAAGCGATCGCTTATCGATTTCTGGTCTTTGCATCAGAACGCATCCTGAAAGGGATCGCCCTTCACCCCAGCCCGATCGAGTAACCTGAGTCCTCGATCGAGTAAATCGGCTTTCGATTAAGGAAAACTTATGCAGGTTCTCGACCGTCGTCAAAACCAGCCATAATCAAACTGCCAACGCTAAATGTAGCTGCTACCATTTGTCAGTAAAAGACACGGAGCCTTGGCGTAATGTCCCTCCTCCAAAACGATCGACAAGTCACCTATTTACCCGACCCAAACTTATACGATCGTGATTATGCTGCGTGGGTAGAACAGACAGCGTTGCTGCTACGCAATCGACAGTTTGAAGCGGTAGATTTTGAGAATTTGATTGATGAGTTGGATGATATGAGTCGGCGGGAAAAGCGATCGCTCACTAGCAATGTGCGCGTGATTTTGATGCATTTGTTGAAATACAAGTTTTAGGCTGAAAAAAGATCTAGATCGTGGTTGGTTACGCTTCGGGAACATCGAATTCAATTAGCGGAAATTTTGGCGGACAATCCAAGTTTACAGAACTATTTGAATGATCAGTTTGAACTTTGTTATGCACAGGCACGGCGGGAAGCAGCAGATGAGACTGGATTGGAGATTGAGGAATTTCCAGTCGAATCGCCCTTTACGGTTTTGCAATGTTTAGATGAAGGTTTCCGCCCAGATTAAGTTCTAAGGAAACTGATTAAGAATCCGATCGCATCGATCGCTCCCAGCCTTATTTCCAGCGTTAACGTATTCATTTTTTGCGTATTCTAAAACTCGTTTGGCTTCAGGATAGTTTTTTTGATGAAGGAACGTCATCCCAGCAGCGTAATAAGCATTCGCAAACTTGGGATTGACGCGTGTGGCATTGCGGAAGGCTTCGAGTGCGCCAGAAAAATCTCCATCGCTGTAAAAGACCGTCCCGAGACCGTAGTAGGCGTCATAGTAGTTAGGATTGAGCTGAATGGCTTTGCGGAAAGATGCAGCAGCGCCTCGGTTCCATTTCGATCGATGATGGACGATGCCAAGATGATAATAAGGTTCGGGGATAGCGGGGCTGAGCGTCGTGGCTTTTTGGAGTTCTTCAGTCGCTCCTTTTAGATCGTTTTCTTGATGCAACACTAGACCCAAGTTGTAGTGCGCCATGCCGAGATTGGGATCAAGTTCGATCGAACGTTTCAGATACTCTTTAGCCTGTTTAAGATTGTTGCCTTCTAACAATGCCGCACCGAGATTGGCATAGGTCATTGCAAAGGTTGGATCAAGACGAATGGCATTGTAAAACGTAGATGCAGCCTCTTGGACTTTACCCGTTTGGCGCTGGGCGAGTCCGAGGTTGTACTGGGCGGGGAAAAAGATGGGGTTGAGCTGCGCGGATCGTTTGAATGCGTCGATCGCCCCCTCGGGATTGCCAGATTGAATCTGCTGGAGTCCCTGCTGATAGAGAGATTCGGCAGATTCGGCTCGGACAGATCCAGGGGTTGAAACAGTCGTCAGAACCAGTGCGGCCATCAGAACGGTTATGCGGGAAGTCAGGAGAGAGGCGATCGACGTTTTCATCTTGCTAAACCAATCCCTGTACAACCTTCAAGGATTCATCGATATGGCCTTGGAAATTGAGTTGAGAGTTAGTGATGTGTTTGACGATGCCAGACTTATCAATCACATAGGTGACGCGTCCTGGAAGAATACCAAACGTAGACGGCACGCCAAAGGATTTACGAATCGCGTTTCCAGTGTCGCTGAGAAGCGTGAAGGGAAGATTATATTTGGTAGCAAAGGTTTTGTGAGAAGCCACATCGTCTGCGCTAATTCCGATTACTTCGGCCCCTGCGTCCTGAAAGGCAGTGTAGCTATCACGAAAGCTGCAAGATTCTTTCGTACATCCAGGCGTATCATCTTTTGGATAAAAGTACAAAACGACGCACTTGTTGCCATTAAAGCTTTTCAAATTCACCGTCTCGCCCGTCTGAGACTGAAGAACGACGTCCGGAATTGCATCCCCAACCTGAATACCCATGATTGATTGACCTGTTATTGAGCTGTATCCGATCGTCAGTATAGCGCAGTGCTAATATACCAAGAGCGCCCCAATGAAGTGTTCTGAGGGACTACATGGAACCATTATCGATCGCGTTATCCCTATTACTTGGCTTGATTTCGCCTGTTGGCATCGTGAGCGATCGCTTGGCTGAACAGCAGATCCGCAAGCAGCTTTACAAAGCCGAGTCGTTGCAGGTCCGCATTGACAACGTGCCAACATATCAATTACTTAAGGGGAAAATAGATCAGGTCCGCGTGGCAGGTCGGGGGCTGTATCTGACGCCGGATGTGCGGATTGAGGGATTGGAAATTGAGACGGATCCGATCGCCCTAGTGGGATTGAGTACAAAACTGGAGAAACCCCTTCAGGCAGCGGTTCGGCTCACCTTGACCGAGGCTGATATTAACCGCGCATTTTTAGATCCGCAATTTACAGCCGCATTCAACAACCTCGGCACCGATCGTACAGGCAAACGAGGCCGCTATCAGGTTCTCAATCCGCAGATTAAGCTGTTGGGAGGCGATCGCATTCGCATTGCAGCGCAACTCACTGAGCGAGGGTATCCGGATACCCTAAATCTCACGATGGAAACCAACCTCACCGTCATCGCAGGGCGATCGCTCGAACTAGTCGATCCCATTATCAAAGTCAATGACAAACTCGCACCTCAAATCCTCGTCGATTCACTCTCAAAAGGGGCTAGTCAGCGGTTTGACCTCACTCAATTTGAGTCCATGGGAGTGACGATTCGAGTGCTTAAATTAGAACAAGTTCGCAAAGAACTTCAACTGGTCGGGTTCACTCAAGTCCGCCCAAAACCCGAGAAAATTCCTTAATCCGTCTGCTGAAGGGCAAGATGCTCCAAGGCCGGACGAGCGCGGAGTGCGGGTTGGAAATTAGGTTTGTTTGCAAGGGCATGGTCGATCGATCGCAGAGCCTCGCCATATTGCTTGAGATCTATGAACACGCGACTGCGCCAGTACCAGGGAATGTGGCTTTCGGGCTTGAGATGAATGGCACGATCGAAACAGGCAATGGCTTCTCGGTGACGTTTGAGCTTCATCAGCGCACTGGCGAGACTGCACCACAGTTTAGGCTCGTTGAGCGTGTTGTGAATGCCCCGATCGTAGCAACTGATCGCATCTTCATAGCGCCCCAATCCAAACAACATATCACCGCGCATTTTTAACGCTTCGGGATTATCAGGTCCAAATTAGAATCCATACCGTTCGGAGTTGGGGCAGTGCAAGTGGCGACACCCTCTCGGCAGGTCGCAGTTGAACGCAGCGCTGGAATGGGCTGATCAATCGGGGTAAGGGACGCCCTGAATCCCTCGCTCATTGCTTGATTGAGGGATTCAAGAACGTCCTCCGCACAGCCGTAGCGTTCATTTACGTCATAGCGCACAAGTCGATCGAGCACTTCCGCAAATTCAGGACTGACATCGGCTTGATCGCGCCAAAAGAGCTCACGACTTTCCGGATCCCGCTGGAGATGCTTAGGAGAATAGCCCGTCATAGCCTGAATACCAATCATCCCGATCGCATAGAGGTTACTTTCAAAACAAGAACAGCCCAATAGCTGCTCAGGAGGCACATAACCCGACGAACCTACAACAATAGCCAGGTCATCAATGGACGACAGCGTAAGCTGCTTCACAGCCCCAAGGTCAATCAACACAATCTTGCGATCGCTCTCGCGGCGGATCAAATTGCTCGGCTTGATATCCCGATGAATTACTTGATTCTGATGCACAAAAACTAGCAAGGTTAAAATTTCCCGGATCAAAATTGCCGTATCCGCCTCAGTCATCGGCAGGCTATTTTTGAAGCTCTGATTTAAAACCCATCCTGGAATATATTCTTGAATAAGATAAAGCTGTCGCGCCTCTTCAAAGTGCGCCGTCAGATGCGGAATTTGATCATGGTGTCCAAGGGCGTGCAGCACCGACGCCTCTGCTTCAAATAAACGCTTTGCCGCAGCCCAAGCTTCAAGGCTTTTAATCTTAGGCTGTAATTTTTTGACCACGCAAAACGGTTTGCCGGGAAGGTGCTGGTCGCGTGCTAGATAGGTCTGCCCAAAACCACTGCCCCCAAGCTGGCGCAAAACATCATATCGTCCGGCAAGCAGGTTATGGGGCATGGGTCGCGATCGGGTTTTCTATCTCTACATCTCTTTTAGCTTTCCCGAACTGGGTTGGAATAACTCATGATTTCGGTGCGAGTTCATGAGTTATTTACCGATCGTTTACGAGTTATTTATGTTTTTCATCGTGCGCTGCATTTCTCGCTGATCGTCCTTACGACGACTATCTTCTCGTTTGTCATAGAGCTTTTTACCCTTTACGAGAGCTAAGTCAACTTTGACAATGCCGCGCTTAAAGTACATTTTTAGCGGGACGAGGGTCAGTCCTTCTTGATCGACCCGACCGATGAGCTTACGGATTTCCTGGCGGTGCATCAAGAGCTTTCGCGTGCGGCGAGGATCATGGTTGAACACTTGGGCCGTGGTCTGGTGGGGTGAGACGTGGACGTTGTGGAGATGGATTTCATTTTGACGAATCAGCGCAAAACCATCCCGCAGATTGGCCTTGCCTTCTCGGATAGACTTGACCTCGGTCCCAACGAGCGCGATGCCTACTTCAAAAGTGTCTAAAATTTCATATTCAAACCGCGCCTGCCGATTATCCGCAACGATTTTGAAGCCGTCACCGGAAGGGGCTGATTTTTTAGCGGGTGTTTTTTTCGTGTTCATACTCTTAATTCTACTCTAAAGCCCTGCAAACCATTCGTAGCCTTGATCTTCCCAGAACCCCTTAACGGGATTTAGGCCGTAGGTGGCGGTGGCGATCAACAGGGCACGATCGCGCCTTGAACTCAGCCACTCCGGGGGAATCAGGGCTTTGGTAAAGGTGATGCGCGTGACCCATTTGCTCAACTTATAGCCTAGTTTAATTGGCGACGCGAGGCGAAGGGGTGCGCCGTTGGGAACTGGAATCGGATTGCCGTTCATCTCGTAGGCCAAAAGGGTCTGGGGATGAAGGACCGAGGCGATATCCCAGCTCTCATAGTAGCCATCGGCGGATTGGAAGTAGACGTATTTTACGTCGGAAGCGGGCTGGGCAAGTCGGGCGAGATCCACAAGACTCACCCCTGCCCACTGAACCACCGCTGCCCATCCTTCGACGCAAACGTGACGAATGATCATGGATTTCTTATCGAGCGGATAGAGATCGCTGAGGGCGAGGCTCAGAGGTTTAGCGACGGCACCGTCAATGGTGAGCCGAAACTGCTGCGGGTCTAGCACTGGATAGTTGCGAGAAAATCCATTGACGATTAAATTATCGGGCTTAACGGCACTCAGCGGTAGTTCTGGGATAGGTCTTTGGGCGTTAAGAAGGAGAGACTCCACCGATTCATTCCAGGGTTCGGTGAGAAAGCCGACGAGATTGCCAAGATCGGCAGACGCGCACCCGCTGAGGGTCAGGCTCATTCCGGACAATCCAGTGAGTTTTAGAAAGTCTCGACGTGTAATCATAGAAAGCGTCCTATGGAGAGTGTCCCAAGTGTTTGCCGATCGTCTGTTGAATCTAGATTAAGTCTAGATTGAATCTGGACTGAATAGCCCTCTGACATGGCATTAAGTCTGCCTAGGCGATCGTTTTATGCTTGGTTCTTCCTAACAATGAATCGACCGGAGGCCCCCCGGCCCCCAATTCTGGGGGAGCATGATTCCGAAGCCCCCAGAATTGGGGTTGGGGGCCTCCGGTAAACTTATTCCTAGAAGTCACTAAGATCGATTAATGGGGACGACGGGGGCGTAGCAGTTCGACAAATCGATCGCTGACGGTGTGATCTTGGGTGTCAACGGCATATTGAATTAGGGTTTCACGCAGAGATTGGGCTTCGCTGAAGGGGAGCAGATCGGCGAGGAGAAAGTAAACGCCACGGAAGCGCGGGTCGTCAATGTGTTTGAGGATGCGATCGTCGATTTCGGGGGTTTTGCCGAGGAATTGTTGGACGAGGAAGTATTCGAGGATTTTGTCGTGGCGGAAGTTCCATAGGGTGCGGGGTTTTAGCGTTTCGCCTTCTGTACCTTCGCGGCTGGTGCGAGCAATCACCATTTTTGATTCTTCCATGATCTCTAGTTCGTCGCCAAAGTCATTGGTAGGAATGGAGTCTTGATCGTTGAGACGCATGTTGTAGACGGCGATCGAGAATTGTTTTAGCGGGAAGTCTTGGTTGAAGCGGGTGACATAACGATCGCGCATTCGTTTGTAATCTTGTTCTTGTAGTCGGAGGAGTTCGGGGGCTTCGTTGGCGGCGATCGTGTGGGCGATTAGCGTTAAGTCCATAGGGTTGGAGAAGATGCGGCGGATCTTTTTAGCTTCGTCGGTGGGGGTGTCTTTGAGGCGGGTGATGTATTGGTTGAAGACTCGATCGCAGGCGGCAGTGTATTCGAGTCCGGTGATGGGGGAAGCGGCGGGGAGGGTATCTATGCGGCTGTGGAGGAATTCGCGGATTTGGTCGGGGGTGAGGGGTTGGAGTTCGTAGATTTTGGCGGTTTTGGGTGGGTTCCAGCCGTTGGGGGGTTGGGTGGTGAGGATGAAATTGCCTTGGAAGTTGCGTTCGAGGAATTGGGTGATTTTGGCGCGGGTGTCGGGGCTGACTTCGTTGAGTCCGTCGATGCAGATGTCGAGGGCGCGGCTGTAGATTAGGTTTTGGAGGAAGCTGGGGTCTTTGGCGTTGCCTTCGAGTTTGTCTTGGATGGCTTCGAGGACGCCGTTTTCGCAGCGGTGGGCGGTGAGGTAGACGGTGTTGCGCTTTGTGGTTTGGACGAGTTGGCGGAGGTACATGGTTTTGCCGAGTCCGGATTCGCCTTCGAGGATGAGTTGGCCTTGGAATTTTGGGAGGGATTCGAGGTCGCTGCTGTTGCGGGGACGGGCTTGGGATGTGGGGAAGTAGTGGGTGTTGGGGTCTTGGTTGAGCAGGTTGGCGTCGGCGAGGAGGCTGGTGCGGAAGGGGGCGAGGAGCCGATCGCGCAAGAACGGGATCCAGGTGAGGAGGAAGCTGACGTAGCCAAGTCCAGCGATGTTGCGGACCCAGGGGTTCCAGAAGAAGATGGCTTGGATTTGGGGGGATTTGGGGTAGAAGAAGATGAGGGCGATCCAGAAGGTGAGGTGGATGAGGAGGGTTTGAATGATTGTGGTGCCCCATTTGTAGAGGGCGATCGACTGGATGGCGTTGTCGAGGTCGGCGCTGGTGTAGCCGCTGGTTTTGAGGGCGGTGGCGAGGGCGGTCAGGAGGGGAATGTCGTCGGCTTGCCAGGTGATGTTGCGGTTGTTAGTGATTTCGCGGGTTTGGGTGGCGAGGTCGTTGCGGAGATCGGGGAGATCGGTGCTGGCGTCCCAGGCGGTTTGGAAGATTTTAAGGGTGGTTTTGGCTTCTTCGTGGGTGAGTTTTTTGGGGATTGTTTTGGGTTTGCCGACCCAGTTGAGGAGGGTAACAGTGTCTTTGTCGCCGAGCGTAGTGATTTTGACGAGGAATCGGCCTTGTTGTAATTTGGGAGTATTGCCGTAGATGGCATTTACGATCGGTAATGAATCCGATAATTTTAATCCACCTAGCTTGAGCAGTGCAGTGTTGACTATTGTTCCATCTGACTCGCCGTAGCTTGATGACTTTAGAAATAAGTCTGCTGACAGTTTTACCCAATCGCGCATGTAAGGTTTAGCGGCTTCACCCAGATTTCCTAACGCCTCTGCCGCACTCCCCCGCACATAGGCATCAACTTTTTCATCTTTGAGGATATCGCGAATGTCTTTGACGTAGGATTTGGACGCTTCACCCAGATTTCCTAACGCAGATGCCGCACTCCCCCGCACATTCGCATCAACTTTTTCATCTTTGAGGATATCAAATGCTTTTTTCGCTAGCACCTCAGGCTGCTTCAGTGTCCCCCGCAACGCCTGCCCATCAAACTCAGCCAACCGCTTAAATACTAATCCCTTCACCTCTGGCCACTCATCCTCTAGAGCCACCAGCAACCCCGCAATCTCCCCTTCTGTAGGCTTTGGCTTCTCCTCCTTCGGCTTCCTCGCCCACCCCGGCGTCGCCCACAGCACAATTATCAGCACTCCCACCAGTGCCCAAGCCACCATCCGTCGCCACCCGTTTGATTGCTGCATTGCGCTCAACTCATTACCAGGATTTGTAATTAATTATGATAGAAAATTCTGTAAAAGTCCGCCTCTAGAAAAATTAGTCAAATACTAGGATATGCTCGTAGAACTAGTGAATCAACGATCGTTGCAAGGAGGGATAAAATGGTTGTTCTGACAGCGACCTGTAGAAATGGGTTAATCCAACTGGATCAACGATTACCAGACGATTTGGAAGGAAAACAAATTCAAGTAATGGTGCAGGAAGTGCTCCCGATCGTCCGTAAGCGGCGTCAAGCAGGCAGCGCAGCAGGTCAGATTGTGATGGCTCCAGATTTTGATGCTCCGTTAGATGATTTTCAAGACTACATGTAATGAGAATTTTGATTGATACGCATATTTTTCTATAGTTTATCAACAATAATTCGCAATTGAGTCTGACCGCCAAGATTCTTCTGGAGTCGGACGTTGAGCTATTACTCAGTGTCGTTAGTCTTTGGGAAATTGCGATCAAAGTTAGTACAGGTAAAATGACATTGCCGAAGCCGTTTAAAATCTTTATTCCTGAACAGCTTCAGCAAAATGAGATAACCGTTTTACCAATCGAAACGAACCATTTGACTTACGTTACGACATTACCCTTTCACCACCGTGATCCATTTGATAAATTATTAATTGCACAATCGATCGTTGAAGGAATCCCGATCGTGAGCATGGATGCAGCTTTTGATCCTTAAAAGGTCGATCGGCGGGTGTGATGGTAGCGTGATCCACCTCGATCGGCAATACAGCTTCACAACTCTGATTCACGAACCCTTGCATCATGATTTTGTGCGGAGGCTTCGTGCGCCAAAAGGATTGACAGCCTAATCGCTTGGAGGCGCGATCGATTCACCAGAACGATCGATCGGCTTTCTCTTAGCATTCGATGTTTTATCGATCGCAGCTAGTCTTTGATGTTCGTCCTCGATCGCATTGCTGAGGAAGGACGAT
>JAYVVL010000200.1:0-1508 GCA_043787035.1 Synechococcales cyanobacterium | reverse complement strand
TTGGCTTTTGGGGAATGGTGGAATGGGACTGGCGATGATCATCGGATTGATTTTATGGGCATTGCTACAAGGCTTACAGATGTTGCCGAAAATCATCCTGAATGACCCTGAAGCATTACTCGTCCTCATGTCTTGGGTTTACCAGTTCAAACGAGTTGCCCATAAGGAAAATGATTCAGCCCTACTCCACAAGTTGAAATCCCGATTCAATAATTTGCCTCTGGAGTGGATTGAATCCATGCAGCAAGCAAGGGCGATCGCATACCTGATTGATGGGATTTTGTGTTTCGGATACTATTCACCGATCGTAGGTGGTTACGATCGCCTGGGTGTATTTTTAATTGCGCCCAGCTTTAAAGATTTGGACCTCTACAACATCGTTGCCGCCATCACAACCATGTTCGGATTAG
Source organism: Synechococcales cyanobacterium (assembly GCA_043787035.1). Classification (GTDB taxonomy): domain Bacteria; phylum Cyanobacteriota; class Cyanobacteriia; order Leptolyngbyales; family Leptolyngbyaceae; genus JAAFJU01. The sequence continues at coordinate 1,098 of JAYVVL010000200.1, read as the reverse complement.
AAGTTCTCTATCAAGTCTACAAACTTCTAAAAACTGCCCTAGACGTACTGTCAGAAGCTCAGGCACAGCAAGCCTAATAGCCTCAACGAAGCCCCGAACAGTTTGGGGCTTCTCATCCAAATCGCATCATCGGTCCAAACTATGAACAGCTTAAGCCGACAAACAACCGAACATCTGATCCAGTCCCTTGAAACGGGCGAAATCGACCACACCGAAGCAGCAAAGCGCATCGCCCAACTCCACACCGCCAATACCGAAAACTATTCTCAGACGCTGATTACGGGGATTGTCATTGCGGGATTAAGTTGGGCGATCACGGGAGGCTCAATCATCATCCCCGCCGCGATCGCTTTCCTCACTTGGGAAAGCTACAGTAACCAACGCCGCGATCGGTTGAATGCCTTCAAACACATCGCACAAGGGCAGATTTTAGAATACCTTCCTGATGAGGAAAGAGAGTTTTTTGAACCTCTCCTAGCTGAAAAACCCACAGAGCAGGGGTTTCAGAATCCTGAAGACCAGGGCGCAGCTCATACTGAAATTGAAACCGTTGCACAGAAGGGAATTCACCGTCAGGTATTGAATATTGAATGTAGGGACAGCTTTCTCGGATTCTATGTAGAGGATTACGAAATTGACGACCCAACAATCGCAGAACAACTGACCACTTTTTTTAGAGAGTGGCGATCGAGTCCCAGCCGTCCGACCATTCTCTTCATTGACGAGTTGGCAAAACTTAAAGCGATGCAACCGACGTGGTACAAAAAGTTTTTCATCCCTCAATGTGTCGTTGAAGGGTCCAGCGGTGAAACCGAACACCGTTTCCTCTGGTTAGCAACCATCTCTCCCCTGATTGGTGATTTAGGAATATCAGGCGGCGATCGATCGGTCTTCGACATCGTGACCCTTCAAACTGTAGCAACCCGCGATCATCGGGAATCAGTCAAGAAATCAGTCGCCAGTTTAGAAGCTCTACCGACCGATGAACAATTCAAAATCTGGCGTTGCTGAATTAAGAGATGACGGGTCGAGGCACCGGAACATCCTTAAACTTGAGGTAGTGAATTAACAGTCGAATCGAATGAGCCAGCATTTCTA
>JAYVVL010000199.1:0-4646 GCA_043787035.1 Synechococcales cyanobacterium | reverse complement strand
GCTGAGGCAGCGGGGGCATTGGCGAAGTTTGGACCTATGGCAGTTCCTTACCTAGTGAAGCATTTTCATCAAGACCAACACTGGTTGTCGCGGATGACAGTGGTGCTGGCGCTGCCCGATTTGTGCTGTCCACAGGAATTTCTAGAAGTGGCGACCATTGCAGCCAATTCAACTGAAGCGGCAGTGCGATCGACGGCTATTGAGCAGTTACCGATGTTGCTAGAGACGCCTTACGCAGAGGACGCGCTTGTGGTGTTGCTTAATCATGTAAATGATCCGGTGTGGTCGGTGCGGTCCAATGTGGTGCTGGGACTGCGGATGTTTGACGATAGTAGGGCACGCGAAGCGCTGCTATTATTGCGAAAGGACGAAGATCATCGAGTGGTCGCAGCCACGTTTGAAGGGCTAATGTAGTGATGGAGGTGAAGAGTGTCATAGTTCAAAAAAGTGAAGAAGAAGAAGTTTTCTGGATACAAACTCCAGGAAGCTTTTCAACAATTGGGACTGAACGATCTTCTGCCTTGGAATCTTCAAGCTGAGGTTTTACATCCCAGCGATTTCTTCCACGAACATCTGTATTGACTGAGACGTCATTTTGATTTAGACGGCTATGAAGAATCGAGGAAGCTATTAATTGATGCACTGTGTGACGAGGCGATCAATCGCTGCGATCGCCTCAAAATCTGGAAGGGTGCTCAACTGGAAGGAGATGTTGCAGCAGGCTATGTCGATTATTTGATCGCAGAGCGGAAGCGTTATTTAGATACGCCAATTTTGTGCATCATTGAGGCTGAGAAAGATGATTTTGAGCAAGGTCTAGCTCAATGTCTGGTGGAAATGCAAGCCTGTCAGTGGAAAAACCAGCAGGCTAATCATTCTATTGACGCAATGGGAATCGTGACCAATGGCGAGGGTTGGAAGTTTTACAAGCTTATCCCAGAAGGATCTGTTTATGAAACGCCTGCGTAATCTATTGGGGATCTAAATCTGTTGCTAGGACGATTGAACCATGTTTTTCAAGCGTGCGAGTGGAATCTAGATATGGCTAAAGACTTAGACGCTGCCGGTAACTAACCCAGGCGGGGGCGTAAAGTCGAGGATCATTACCACGCGGGTTCGATCGCTTCGGTTCCAAGCTTCATGTTCGAGCGTATCGTCAAAAACGAGACACTTTCCCGGTTGCCAAGTCCGCACTTCCCCGCCACACCTCAGGGCCAAAACCACGGGGTCTTCATCCGGGACAACTAAGCCTAAATGGCAGCGCAGAACCCCCTCGGGGTATCCCGTGTGCGGCGTGATGTGGGTACCGGGAGCAAGGGAGGAAAACCCGGCGGTCATGAGATTGGGGATGGCTTCAATGAGTCTGGTCGTCTCGGGGCACAGGGCACAGTTTTTTCCGATCGCAATCCCGTAGGCATACAGACCAAAGGTGGTCCAGCCTTCTTTGTAAAGATAGCGTTCACTCCAATCAATGAAGTAAGCGCCGCGCAAGGCTAGAAGTTCTTGATGAATAACGTCCCACTGTGCCTCAAGTGGGGCTAAAAAAGGAAAGTCTTGGCTTTCATAAAACGCTTGAAGGCCCGGTTCAAACTTTGCGGCTCCATCGGCTGTTGCTGCGGCTTGATGAACGTCCTCGCGACGAGAAAGCAGTAGATTAATCAACCGTTTTATAGCGGTTAGCCATGCGCCGGGTCCGCCGACTCGGGGTAGCAATCGCACAACAAAAATTGCCCATGCCAATCCCCGATCGATCGTTTCTTTTGGTCTCACCATAAGTTCTGTTAGCGGTTGAGTGTTGTAATAGCAACTAATGGCTAAATTGTACTTGAGTTATTTTATGGCACTCGCTTTCTGACCAATTGTTACTGATCTTTACCGATCGCTTTACCGATCGACTGATGGACTTCAACCTGTTGCAGCGTTTGCGTGATTTCGATAAATAGCGATCGAATGTCTTCGAGACTGGTGTCTGGAAGAAGGACCGACGGGAGATAGCGGCGGTCCGTGGGCTGTAAAAGGGCGATCGCAGTATTGAGTCGTTCATCGAGAGTGTCGAGCTGGACGGTGAGGGTGTTGAGATGAAGGCGTTTGTGAGAAGGGGAGGAGGAGGTCTCTAAATAGTGGAGGGTTTGTTTGAGATCGGCTAGGGCGGTGCGTAGTTGGGTGCTGAAGGAGATCTCATCAGGCGGGGGCATCAAGCGGGTGACTGAGGGTTCTGCCATGTTCGTTGACACAGTCCGAAAATAGGGTGAAGTGGGCGGATATGTGGGACCGAATGCATAACCCATCGCGATGACTCCTAACTAATAATGGGGGACATTTCTAAGGACTCGCCTTTGATCCACACACTCTATGATTCTGCGGATCAAAGGCGGATTCCGGATCACATTTATAATTTTATCCTTCGGAAGCGATGGTTTTGTGAAGAAACAGATTGACTATCGTTCTTGAATCATTTTGATCAGGTCGTTAGTGTTCATTTTGCCGCTCATTTCGGTACCTTCGAGCAGACTATCGGCCAGAGCACGTTTTTGTTGGTGAAGTTGGACAATTTTTTCTTCGATCGTGTCTTTTGCCACAATTCGGTAGATGGTGACGGGGCGTTTTTGGCCCATGCGGTGGGCGCGATCGGAGGCTTGATCTTCCACGGCAGGGTTCCACCAGGGATCCATGTGAATAACATAATCTGCGGCGGTGAGGTTGAGTCCGGTTCCGCCTGCTTTGAGGCTGATGAGGAAGATGTCGCCTTCTCCGGATTGAAAGGCATCGACGCGCTTTTTGCGGTCTTTCATTGGGGTGCTGCCGTCAAGATATTGGTAGCGGATGCCCTGTTCGTCGAGGTAGGCACGGATGAGCGAGAGGTGATCGACAAATTGGCTAAAGACGAGGGCTTTATGGTGGTTTTCGAGGAGTTCGGTGACGATGTTGGCGAAGACTTCAAGTTTGCTGCTGGGAATAGCGATTTCGGGTTTGACTAGCTGGGTGTTGCAGCAGGCACGGCGCAGACGCATGATTTCGGCAAGAACTTGCAGGTGTTTTTGTCCGGCGGGGGCTTCGCTTTCTTCGAGTTTGGCAATGACTTCTCGGCGCAAGGCTTCGTAGAAAACCATCTCTTCTTTGCTTAGTTCAGCGTTGAGTACGATTTCGGTACGAGACGGCAACTCTTGCAAAACTTGGGTTTTGGTGCGACGGAGGATGAAGGGTTGGATTAGTTTTCGCAGCCGATCGCGTACTTTTTTATCCAGTCCCTTTTCGATCGCGTTAGCATAGCGTTGATTGAACTGATCGAGCGATCCTAGCAATCCAGGATTAATAAATCTAAACAGATTCCACAGTTCACCTAAGTGATTCTCAATGGGAGTTCCGGTTGTTAATAGTTTGAATTCGCCTTGCAGATTCATGGCGGCTTGCGATCGTTTGGTGGCGAAGTTCTTGATGGACTGGGCTTCGTCTAGAACAATGGTTTGCCATTGAATTTTGGCCAGCATTTCGGCGACTTCTTCCTGCTGGAGCAATCCGTAACTACAGACCACCAGATCAAACGGTTTGAGTTCATCCAAGACCTTTTGGCGGTTGCCGGAACCGAACTGAATAGGATTCAGAGTGGGCGCAAACTTTTGGGCTTCACTGAGCCAGTTCATACAGACAGAGGTAGGGGCAATAGCTAAGGTCGGTCCTTGAGGCGCACGAACGAGCATCAGTGCAAGAGTTTGCAGGGTTTTGCCAAGGCCCATGTCATCAGCAAGACAAGCTCCGACGCCCCATTTTGCAAGGCGAGCAAGCCAGGTGAACCCTTCGACTTGGTAGTCGCGCAATTCGGCTTGGAGCGTGGTGGGGAGTTCGGGTTGGTAGTCACGCAGCTCTTGGATTCGGGCGATTTGTTCTTTCCAGGCTTTGTCGGCTTCTAAACTCCCGACGTCGTCAATCCAGTCTTCAATAGTCGGTGCCGTGAGCTTGTTAAACCGCAGACCGTCGCGGGTGCTTTCGGAGTAGTCGCGCAGTTCTTCAAGGCGGCGGCGGAACTCATTGGTGAGGGCAATAAATTCACCGTCACCTAAAGAAATGAAACGCCCGGTAGATTGGTTGAGCAATCGCAGCAGGTTCTGCATCTCAATGACTGAACCGTCGGGTAGGCGCAGTTCTCCGCTGGCCGTGAACCATTCATTCTGACTCTTGAGCTTCATGTGAAGATTGTCAAATCCGGCGCTGTTGGACACGCGCATTTTTTCGCCTTGGGGCCACTCGACGATCGCTCGATCGCCCAGTTCACGAAGTTGGAGCAACAGTTCTAGTGATGCTTCTGCGGTTTCAATTACCCATTCGCCCTGGATTTCTTCCCATTCCGCTAACGTTGGGCAGGCCGCTATGGCAAGCTGGGCCATCTGCTTTTCGGCTTTGAGGTCGCGGGTGGTTTGGAGACGCTTCCCTTCGACTTCGGCAATGACTGTTTCACCGCCGACCCCAGGACGATAGTAGGTGCCGCCGTTGCCAAACGGCGAAATTAGCATAGAAAGTCGTAGTCCTTCGCCAGACGGCAGCAGATGGATGTGGGGCGTGCTGATGGTCGGCACTTCTTCGGCGTTGCTCATGCCGCCGCCGATGTCGGATTGGACGGTGACAAGGCTGGAAATACTGCCGATCGCTTC
>JAYVVL010000198.1:0-30903 GCA_043787035.1 Synechococcales cyanobacterium | reverse complement strand
AATCCACGTCCAGTCCGTCATGACTCCCAACCCAAAACCGATCGTGAGGGGCCTTTTAAATGGCGACGTGCAGGAACTCCAGTTTGACTGGTTGGAGGTGACAGCCTGTGTGCAGGGAAGTCTGCCCGTGTTCGATCGACTTTTGGACGTCGATACCTTGCGCCGGGAATATTCCAGCCGATCGAAAAAAGAAGGCGTCACGGACTATGCGGCCATGTTGGATCTTCATCTCACCGCCCAAAATATCATTCTGCGGTTTTGCGATCGCACCTACGACTTCCATCAGGGACACCCGTGGAATATTCCCGACCAACTCGAACAAACAGGCGTCCGATCGCAATGGAATTATGTGGTGAACTGGGTTAAATCGCATACTTTAAATTCCGTGTATTGGAACGATTTCGCCCCCTTTGCCGACACAGCAATCGAATTTCCGCAGTTGTTAAAAGCGATCGACCCAGGGTTCTATCTCTACGGCCAGGAAGGTAGTCGCTGGAATCCTGCGTTTCACCTTTATAGTTTGCTAGCGTTTGGGCGATCGAATTAATAGTTCAATCTCTGGCAATCTGACTCATGGCTTCCTTCAGCGCACTCACTCCGATTCCAGAAGTGGATCCTTGAGCGGTTAAAATCTGCTTCCACGATCGATTGTGAGGTTTGTCTCGAAACAGTTGCAGCATGTGTCTCGTAATGCTGTGAAGCTTGTTGCCGTTTGCGATATGTCGATCGACGTATTCAAACATTGCTTCCACCACTTCATGCCGCGATCGCACGGGTGAATCATCGCCATAAAATAACCGATCGGCCTCTGAAAACAAATACGGTGCATCATAAGCCGCGCGACCAATCATCACAGCATTAACGTGATCCAACTGCGCCAGTGATTGCTCTAGCGTTACAAATCCGCCATTAATCTCGATGAATAACTCAGGGAAATCTCGTTTCAATTGGTGTACATCGTCGTAACGCAAGGGCGGAATATCGCGGTTCTCTTTGGGACTCAAACCCTGTAACCAAGCTTTGCGCGCATGAACACTAAAACGATCGCACCCTGCACTCGCAACCGTTTTCACAAAATCCACCATCTCCTCATAGCTATCCCGATCGTCTACCCCAATTCGATGCTTCACGCTCACGGGAATCGTTGTTGCGGCTTTCATGGCACTAATACAATCAGCCACGCGATCGGGCGTAAACATCAAACACGCACCAAAGTTTCCGCTCTGCACCCGGCTACTCGGACAGCCGACGTTGAGATTAATCTCGTCGTAGCCGAGATCTTCTGCGAGTTTGGCACAGTGGGCTAGATCTGTCGGATCATCCCCGCCGACCTGAAGCGCGATCGGATGTTCGATTTCTGAAAAGCCCAGCAGCTTATCTACATCGCCATGTTTGATCGCCTGACTCGTCACCATTTCGCTGTACAGCAGCGTGTGGCGCGTGATTTGGCGCATGAAATAGCGATAATGTCGATCGGTACGATCCATCATGGGCGCGATGCTGAGCGGATAGTTAGGAAGCATTACGTCTTTTTGGATAGGTACTTTTCTAAAAATGGAGAAATCTCAGCAAAGACCAGTTTGGGATACTCCTCATGGAGGGACAGCGAACCCGGCGTTCTCACCACTTGAACCCCTGAAAAATTCGCGACAATCTCATCTTCTTTCCGAGATTTCGGCGGCATCTGTTCACCGATCACCATCAATACAGGCAACCGCAACGGTTGGAAATATTTCAGCCAATCTTCACTCGATCGCACCCCATCAAGTGCCCCCGTCACAAAAGCCGCCGACGCAAATCGTGCGCCCTTCGCTTGGGTGATTTTGCGCTTCGATCGAAGAACTTCGGGAGTAATATTCGCCGGATTGGCATAGACATGGCGCGTCATCATAAAATTCAAAAACGCATTGGTTGTGTTCAGCCAATATAGAAATTGCCCAATAATCGGGAGGTTAATCAACCCCTGTGTTGCACGATAACGCTTCTTCTTCCCGTCGCCCATCATGCTCGGTAACGGACCGCGCCACGTCGGAGCGAGTAAAACGACCCAGCTCCATGGGTTCGGTGCCTCCGCGACCAAATCCATGACATAGCCTGCGGCATGTCCTGCCGCCATCACCACGATCGGTTCGCTGAAGGTTTCTCGCACGAAGCTCCGCAGCAATCCCCGAAACACCTTAGGCTCATACTTGATGTTCGGTCGATCGCTTTCCCCAAAGCCGACCCAATCTAGGATGTAGACTTTGTGATTAACGGCTAATAACGTGCCCAGTTGACGCAGTTCATCTCGGCTAGAAATAGTGCTGAGTGCAGGGAGCAACAAAATTGGAGAGCCGTTACCTATAACTTCGTAGGCAATGGAAATAGCCTTTTTTTCCCAGCGCCAGTTATAGATTTGGGTCGAACTCTCAATAGCTAAACTCGTCGGCTCACCAGTGGATTCGGCGATCGGCTCATCCAAGGTAGCGTCGATCGATAGGGTGAGATCCAAATCTGGTTCTATCTCAACGAGCCTTTCGGTGGTTTCTTGATCTGCCATACCCTCAGCCTTCACATCACGTCTCAGCTAGTAGTTATAGCAGATGAGACGATCGGATTTCACGCGACAACCTCACTCTCCAACACACTCGCCTTTTGCTGCATCAACTTAAAGATATTGTAAAACCCATTGGCCCGAGAAGGCGTCAAGCTCACATCTAGCCCCGTGTCTTTAATAAAATCTGGAGCTAGCGAGACAATTTCTTGTGGGGTCAACCCATTCATCCCCTCTAGCAGCAATCCGACTAAGCCCTTCACTAGCACTGCATCGGCATCGCCCATAAAGGCCACGGTGCCATCGTCTAATGCCGCTGTGATAAACACTTGCGACACGCAGCCCATGACTTTATTTCGATCGATTTTGTCAGCATCCGGCATGGACTCGACTTTTTTGGCATAGTGGATGAGCTGCTCATACTTGCGTTTTGGGTCGGTGACGCGGGCAAAACGTTGGACTATTTTTTCGAGCGCGGGTGGAAGAACGGTGGATGCAGTCATAACAATTTTGACAGGAATTAGAGAATAAGGTGGGCTATGATTTATAAGAATGAATCTCATTATCACCTTCTAACGATGAAGCCATGATTTTGAGTGCATCTATTTATTGTGGAGAATAATCCGAATGGATTGTAAGACAGCTACTAAAGTTTACCTCGCAGGTAACCTCCTGAGCAAAATCCAAGAACTCTTTCCGGAAACTCGGGTGTTCTTGGAGGCTCAGGCGATCGCGTTTGTTGCCCATAAGCCGGACGAGTTTGATACGGCGGTGAAGGCAAAACGGGGAGCTTGGGCTTTGATTTTCGCTTGACGCACCGGGACGATCGCGATCGGTTGACTCAAGATTTGTCTGAGCTGTTGGGCGATGTGACGTCTCGGTTACTGTTGGAGAAGCATTTCTCAGGTGTCCTTGGTTGATGCGTTGATGCGCTTAACGCATCCTACGCTGGATTTTGGGTGAACTGTTTCCATGCGGTGGGCGGTGGGGTCAAAAATTCGTATGACCCTGCGGCCATTCCCTCTTTTGCGGTTAATACAATGTCAAATGAAACCGAAATCCGATCGCCTTCGATTTCATTGGGTGTGACGGCATGACGCTGCTTCGATGGAAACACAATCAGCCGTCCTTCGGTGGGCGCGTAGGAGGCTTGGTCTTGGTTGAAGGCGTTCCATTCGGTGAGGACTTCCGTGTTGTCGCTGCCCAGTCCCGGGCTCACCTCATTGCGCCGATCGTCGTCGAAAAACACCAGACACCCGGCTTCTTCAGATCCTGAATTGGGCACAGATACGTAATACACTGCGCTGACATGGGAGGTCGGGTGGCTGTGAGGACCCACTTCTTCGCCGTAGCGTGAAATAACAGGCCACGATCGCTGAATATACAGATTCAGTAGGTTCAAATCCAGACCCAATTCAGTCAGATACTGCCGGGTGTGCCTCTCGACTTGCGCTACGATCCAAGCAAAGCGATCGTCTTGGTGGATGCGCTCCACGCCATGAATGTCGCCCGTCCACGCCCGTGCTTCATAGTTGCGCTTCTCAAAACCATGTTCTTCAAGGTCTAGTACAGCCTTGAGTAGGGTCAGCTTGTGCTCAGAAGCGTCAGGGATGTCCGCATAGTAAATCGCCAGTGGAAACCAAGTGTCTAATGCCATAGTGCTTGTCAATCTAACGCTCGTAAGTCATCTGTTAATCTATCTCAAGTTACCGTCCAATCTCTTATCGTCTATCGGTTAGACGATCTCAAAGATCTACATAAGGTCGCAACCCAATCTGAGAAATCAGTGTTAAGCTGCGTAAGTCAAAAGTCTTTGTATTTGCCGAATTTTGCATGACTAAATCTGACACTGCACCACCATTGTCGAAGCAGGTTTTGGATGTCCAAACCGCCATTTTGAGTCGTCGATCGATTAAAGCCTTTAAGTCGGACCCGATCGATCCAGACACGTTGCGGCAGTTGATTGAATTGGTAGTGGCTGCGCCGAGTAGTTATAACCTACAAGATTGGCGAATTATTGTTATTCAGGATGAGGCAACAAAGGCCGAACTCGCAAAATCTGCCTATGGTCAGCAGCAAGTTCTCCAAGCTCCGGTGACGTTTGTTCTTGCAGCTGATCCCAATGCTTGGAAAGGCGATCTGACGCCCATTTATCAGGAAGGTGTTCAGCGCGGAGTTTGGACGCCTGAAATGGTGGAGTATTTTAAAATTGCAATTCCAAAGTTTCAGATGAGCTTGGGCGATCGGACCCGAGAATATTCATTAAAAAATGCAATGATCGCTGCAACGCATCTCGTTCTTGCGGCTGAAGGATTAGGGTTATCGACTTGCTTTATGAATGGTTGGATTGAAGCCGACGTGAAAAAAGTAATCGGTGCCGAAAATGAACCTGATCTAGCGATAGCAGTCGTTGTTCCAGTGGGGTATGAAGCTGAGTCTCGCGGAAACCCCGGACGGTTACCCTTCGCGTACAACGTATTTGTCGATCGCATCGGGAACTCATACCATGGCTAAGGGGAATCCAGGTGATCCTAAAAACACCCGCCTAAGCAAACACCAACGGCTTACCATCTTCTAGAATACGTGCGGGTTTAGCAAGGTTTAGGCGTAACTCCTTGGGCAGACAGAACAGCACCATGTGGGCCATTTCGTCATACATCCGAAGCTCGTCCGTCAAACCCCGCTCCAAAATCCGCTTAGTCACGGTGTCACTGGATAGATGTAATGGATCAACACCTTTGGTCGCCAGCAAAAAGCCCCAAGTGACCAAGAATGAGGGAATAAACGTGATGTAGCTGCGCACCACCGGGAACGCCGTTGCAAGGGTCTGACGAATCACTGCGTGCTCTTCCCAATGGGTCAACGTCAACCGACAGGCTTGGACGCCCATGACGCCTTCGTCGGTCAGTCGATCGTGACACAACGCATGAAACTCCTTGGTGTAGAGTCCTATGGCTGGACCCTCTGGAATGCCATCGGTGATGTCAAAAATAATCACATCAAACCGTTCTGTGCTTTGTTCGATGTACGCTCGGCCATCTTCATGGCGCAGTTCTACGCGATCGTCATCAAACGCCCCTTGATGCCACGAGGGCAGATGTTTTTTACAGAATTCAACGAGTTCACCATCAAGATCCACCATGACAACCCGCGTCACCATGGGATGCTTCAGCACCTCTCGCAGTGTCGCGCCCTCTCCGCCCCCCAAAATCAGGACAGACTGAGGATTTGGGTGGGCGATCATCGCGGGATGAACCAACGCCTCATGGTAGAGATACTCATCGTTTTCTGCCGACTGAATGGCCCCGTCCAAGACGAGAACGCCTCCGTAGGTTTCCGTTTCGACATACTGTAATTCTTGAAACGCAGTCTGCTGCGCCAAAATCTTGCCACTGCGCTTAAACATGTGGATTTCGTCAGGACTGCACTGATCCACGAGCCATGAGGTAAATTCCATTATCTCCCTCTAAGAGAACTACACGGTCAAACACACGATCGCGCCATGACGTCATAATCGAATGATTGCATTCATACACCAAGCCTTTGAGCATTAAGCTTTTAAACATTCAGCTTTTAAACATCAATGGGAGATATAGCTCAGGCCAAGGTGGCGCTAGAACTACATCTCCCACTGGTTGTACGTCGTTTCAATGAAAATGACTAGAGTTAAATTCGTCGATCGCACCCAAAAAAATATTCGCCAATTGAACTTGTGCAGGTCCCGAAAGGACTCATTCCCCAAGGAAACGATCGACCAAATCTTTTATCTCGCCATTGCGACTTCGCCGCGCGCTAACTGACTGTAAGCAGCAGGGACGGTTAATTGGGTCGGGTCGCATCGCTCATGCATCTGCTTTGACACCCAGCGAGGCTTCCAACGCTCTTGGAGAATCTCACCAAACGGCTCTACAAAAATAGTATCGCCGCACGTAAAGATGTCTAAGAAACACGCTTGTTGTTCAGGGTAAGTATGAATACTTGCGTGAGACTCGGAGAGAAGAAGTACAACAGACACCCCTGTCGGCGTGAACTGATGTTCCAAATGTGAGAGGATAGTTGCACCCACAGCATTAACTGCGTCTACTAAATCCTGACGAATCATCTCCATATTGTTCATGTCAGCTTCGCAGCCAGAGAAATTCAATAGGAGGTGTCTACCATAAAAGTCGTACTGTTCTACAGGACGGACATTTTGCTGGCACCCAGCAGAATCAACAGCAAGTTTCAATTGGCTACACCTGTTTGGTAATCTATAAGGTTTTCTAACGCACAGAGTACATAATATACGATAAAATCTAACTTTCCTGTGCAAATGCTAAAAATTTTTTATCTTTTACAATTTAAAATTTTTTGGGCTGTCTCAATGCCGGACAGGGCAGCTCCTTCAAGGAACCCTTGCCAAGCATAAAAAGAATGAGTATGCTCACCTGCAAAGAATAGATTTTCAACCGATTTGCCTTCGAGACCCGTGAATGCGGTGAACTGTCCCGGACGGTAACAGAGATACGCACCTTGGCTCCAAGGATTGGTGATCCACGGTTCAATATGCCCACAGATATGGCCCGATTGACCATAGCGCACTCTATTTTTTGCTCCAGGATAGATCTTGTCTAGATTGGTTAAAAACCGCTTAGCATCCTGCTGAAAATCATCAATCCTAAGACTAGACCCAAGCTGACCACTGGCGAGATTAACAAGCGTACTGTACTGGTCACTGGCGGAGGTAGGGTTGGATTCCCACGTCACTTGATGATAAGGCAAATCTGAGTGCGAGACACCATTGCTCCCCTGTTCCAGCCAAGGACGACCCGTGAAGCCCAGCATCATTTTGACCTGTGCGCCATTGTCGAGCTGGTCTATTGCCTTGCGCTTCCAGGCTGGAAGGTTAAGATTGGGGTCGAGTTCAACGTGACGAAGGGCGGGAAAGGGAACGGTGAGGACGACGGCATCAAAGGTTTTGACTATAGTGTGGCCTTCAAGATCGAAGGTAAGGGCAACCAAACCTGCACTGGTCCGGGCCACGCGAATTAGTGGGTGTTGGAGATGGATTTGATTGCTTAATCGATCGGCGAGACAGCGGGTGATTTGTTCGTTTCCGCCCGTGAGGTGGTAGCGTTCGTCGCTAAAGATTTCGAGGGGATTTTGCTGCCGCTGTTCTAGGTTCATCAGCAAAAAATGCAGACAGGTCTGATCCGCGAGTCCAAATCCAAACTCCCCTTGATAGCTGGCGTTGATATAGCCCTTGGCCAAGTCGCCCACATCATATTTTTCGAGATACTCGGCGAGGCTGATATTGTCGAGTGCGCGATCGGCTTCGGTATGATTCCAAGCAGTGGGTTCGGGGGAGAGACTTTTGAGGTCGGGTTCTATTTGCTGGAGAAAGTCCAAATATTCTTCAACCACGGCCTGCTCGCTGACCCGATCGCCCTTGAAGTGAAACGTCCAATCTCCGGATCCTGCCGTCAGATCTTCCACGAGTAGCCCAAACTCTTGGGCATAACGCAAAAGCTGATGGTGCTGACTATCAATCAGTTCTCCGCCGCGCTCAATGACCTGCCCTGGAAATAAGTCGGCATCGCCAAAGCTTCCTCCCATGGACCAGCAGCGACCTCCCGTGCGATCGCTAGCCTCAAAAATTTCTGCGCGCACGCCCTGTTTCTGAAGCTCGTACCCACAGGCCAATCCAGCAAATCCTGCGCCAACGATCCCGATCGAACCACCCCCAGCCGTAGAAGCCTCGCGTGCGTAAGTTTCGGGTTGGGGCGAGTAGGCGGGTGGTTTGAGACTTGAGCCTTGGGCTGAGCTTTGGGTTTGAGCCATAGCTTCCAGCCCTAGACTAACGCTGCACCGATGGCTATTGCAAAACTGCGCCACTTGACGAAGCTGGGACAGTCTACGTCCGGGTGCGGTGCGGGAAGTTGAGCGGCTCATAGGACGGATTAGTGGCTCGATCGCTCAAAAGCATAGACGATTTGCGTTTCTAATGGACTGGCCAAGGTGCCTTTTAGATCATCCATCGTTAGGTTTCGGCGATCGATCTGGACTTGTAATCCGCTTAGCGGATCCGTCCCGTTGGAGAGTAGAAAGGCAATTTGGTCTATGGTAACCCATAGGGCAAGCTGCTTCACGAGCTGTCCCATGGCTTCCGTATGAGGATAATTGCCGTCTAGGAACCAGCGCTCGGGAATGTTTTCTCCCTGCTCAGTTCCCAGGTTTACGATTAGTGACACCGGACCCAATAGCGCAGAGGCCACTGGACGCACTTCTTCCTCCATCATTAACCCGAACCCTCGCGCCAAAAACTTCAACTTTTCAAGCCGTTCGTAGCGCTCAGTTAGCGTTTTGGGTTCATCTTTCCAAGAGATGGCTAGGGTCATGAGGTAGTTGCCCATGAGCAAATGCCCCATCTTCTGAGCTTTAGTGGCGAGATAACTGGAGTTGTATTCGGTTGCTTCAATTAACAGTGGGACACGATCGACCATTTCTAGACCGTAGCCTTTGAGTCCGGCAATTTTTCGGGGGTTGTTAGTGATCAGGCGGATTTGTTTGACGCCGAGGTCGTTGAGGATTTGTGCGCCGATGCCGTAGTCTCGCAGATCGGCTGGGAAACCGAGGCGCTCATTAGCTTCGACAGTATCGAGACCGATGTCTTGCAAGGAGTAGGCCCGGAGTTTGTTTACCAGTCCAATGCCCCGCCCTTCTTGTCGCAGATACACAATCACGCCACTTCCCGCCTGTTCAATCATCTTCATGGAGGCCTGAAGCTGCATTTGGCAATCGCAACGCAGGGATCCTAACGCGTCTCCCGTAAGACACTCAGAATGGACGCGCACCATGACAGAATTGCCGCTGAACTGGTCTGGGTTTCCCTTGACGATCGCGACGTGCTCACTGCTATCGAGGGTGTTGCGGTAGCCGTAAATGTGGAAGTGCCCGTACTGGGAGGGGAGATTGGCGACAGTTTCGCGTTGGATAAAGCGTTCATGGCGCAGGCGATAGCTAATGAGATCCGCGATGCTGATGATCTTGATGTTGTGCTTTTTGGCGTAGCTCACCAGATCGGGGAGGCGAGACATTGAGCCATCTGCGTTCTGAATTTCGCAGATAACTCCGGCTGGGTATAGCCCAGCCAATCGCGATAGATCCACCGCCGCTTCAGTATGACCTGCCCGCTTGAGGACGCCGCCGTCTCGGGCACGCAGCGGGAAGATGTGTCCCGGACGGCGCAGGTCACTGGACCGGGTCTTGGGGTCGAGGGTGATTTGAATCGTGCGGGCGCGATCTTCGGCGGAGATTCCGGTGGTGACGCCGACGCTGGGAGAGGCATCGATACTGACCGTAAATGCGGTTTGGTTAGTGTCCGTATTTTCACGCACCATTAGCGGTAAGTCCAACTCGTCTAGCCGATCGCCCGTCATTGCTAGACAGATCAAGCCTCGGGCATCGACCGCCATGAAATTAATCATGTCAGGCGTTGCAAACTGAGCGGCACAGATCAAATCCCCTTCATTTTCGCGATTTTCATCATCGACCACGACGATCGCTTTACCCATCTTTAGGTCTGCCAGAGCGGATTCTATGGTGTCTAACACAAAAGTAGAGGTGAAGCTCGGTTGAGGTAGTCGAATAGAGAAATTCAAAATAAGGTACCAAAGATAAGATTGTTGAAGCTGTTAATCCCCAATTCTATACGGGGAAACGTCTAGTCGGTGTCTATGCCTATATGAATACAACAATGAATTGAAGAGGTCTTCTAGGTCAAGTAACAATAAGGACTTTCCTCGTATTTTTGTGGAAAGACATTTAATGGCGATAAAAACCTCGTATCCGAGTTAATTGCGTCCATAGACCCCTGATTCTAAAGGATTTCTCCACAAAAGACATCCATTCTCTGGGAAAATATCCGTAGATGTACGTGAGTAGAGGGGTTTGACCCCCTGTGCCTAATATAAGGTTCACCCGTTCAGCAAAAGTTCAGCGTGATCGCTAGGTTCAGTATGATCGTGGGCGCAGGTCTTCGGCGACGGTTTTGAGGCGTTGGAGCTGATCCGTCATGTCTCGGGCGGTCAATCGTTTGGCAAAGGTATTGAAGCCGAAGCGAATCAGTGGATTGGGAATATCGAAACTAAAGCTATTGGTAAGACGGGTTCCAGTGTTGATTTTGTGGCATTCCCACCGATCGATGCCTCGAAAAAAGCCGTCAAACTCCCAGACCACGAGTCCAGGAGCACGATCGATCACCCGGTTTTCTAGCACTAACGTGGCGATCGGCACCTTCACAACAAACAGACTCCGACTGCCGACGTCTGTACTCCAAGGGCCTACGGGCGTGCAGACCAGCATGGGGTTCAGCCAGCGCTGCATCAGGTCAAGCTCTGTGAAGGTCTGCTCGACCTGCTCTGGAGTAGCGGCAATGTCGATCGATTGGGTGAAGGTTTGGGTTGGGATAGCCATAGGTGCGTGGAAGTCGTGAAGGTCAGAATTGTGTCAAGTGGGAACTTACGTAAATTAGGTGTGGTTAGAAGCTTTCCTAAAGAATGATTTACCGCTAACCTAATAGGAATTCAGATTTGATAATCTTCAAGACCAGAAGAATTACTCTGAAAACCGGGTGTTCTTAGTATTTTACTCTGAACAAACCGATCGTCGATTAGCGAGAAATCTAGAACTTTAGATGTTTTTAGTAGCTTTAAGTACACTCTTTTCCTTAGAGCTTATTTTAAGGCTTGATTGAGTTCTTCCCTAGAACTTGCTCTAGAGATGATTTAACGGTCTAGGTCCACATTCTCAATCTCCATTTCTCTCAATAGTTTCATTTTAAGCCCCGGTAAACTGTCGTTGATATCTGTTAAGTGAGTTAAGTGAACTTTATGAATAGTCTTGTACATAGTCTTCCCTTAGGGCAGATAGAGGGACTTAATATGTCCAGCCAAGATCTTGGGGCTATTGTTGCGCGCTTGGCGGGTGCCACTGCCGTCCTTTTTCTGGGTGCCTTAATCGCATGGTTTGTTGCAGGCGTGGTTCGAAATCTCCTAAAACAGACCGATCTCGACAATCGTATTGCCTCTGCGGTAACGGGATCGTCGTCATCAAATCTAGACATTGAGTCGATCATGGGGTCTGTTGTCTTCTGGATCGTGATGCTGGTGGCACTGGTAGCCGCCTTAGATGTGCTCAAGTTAAATGCAGTGTCTGCGCCGCTGAACGCGTTCCTTGGAACTATTCTTGAGTTTTTGCCGAAGTTCGGTGCGGCGTTGGCCATCAGCGGATTGGCGTGGGTCGTGGCGACGGTGCTGAAGGGGCTGGTTATTCAGTCGGCGCGATCGTTTGATCTCGACAGCAAGGTCACGAGTGCATCGGCGGATAGCCCGATTGTCCTGAGTGAGACCTTAGGCAATGCCATTTATTGGTTTGTCTTTCTGTTCTTCCTGCCGTTTATCCTCGGTACCTTAGGACTCCAAAGCTCTTTGGGACCCGTTAATGAGTTGCTGAATCAAATCTTGTCGGCCCTGCCCAAGATCTTAAAAGCGGTGCTGATCGGTGCTGCGGGCTGGTTTGTTGCCAATATCGTACGCGGAATTGTGTCTAACTTAGCGGCTGCGACGGGTGTGGACTCGGTGGGTCAGCGCGTGGGTCTGAGTCGTGCTTCGACGGGACAATCGTTGTCGTCGCTGTTGGGTTTGTTAACCTATGTATTGGTGCTGATTCCGACCGTGACGGCGGCGTTAGGTGCATTGGAAATTCCGGCGATCGCTGATCCCGCGACCCGGATGCTGTCTCAGGTGATGAACACCATTCCGTTAATCTTGACGGCGGGTGCAATCCTCACGATTTCCTTTTTTGTTGGGAAGTTCTTGGCTGATTTGGCCACGAGTTTGCTGAGGGGCTTTGGGTTTGACAATGTGGTGTCGAGCTTAGGTCTTCAAGAGACGACCAGTGCAGAAAGTGGCAATACGCCGTCTGATATTGCCGGGTTTGTGGTTCTTGGGGGCACGATGTTGTTTGCGGCCATTGCTGCAATAGATGTGCTCAACCTCCCTGCTTTAAAAACCGTCTTTACTGCGTTACTAGCGATTTCGGGCCAGGTTCTTGTCGGAGCCTTGATCTTTGCAGTGGGTCTGTACTTGTCTAACTTCGCCGCAGGATTTATCCAGAGATCTGGAATGCCTCAAGCCAACACCTTAGCAACCGTTGCTCGAGTTGTCATTTTGGCCTTCACGGGTGCGATGGCCTTGGAACGCGCGGGCGTCTCGACCAATATTGTAAACTTAGCCTTTGGTTTGTTGCTAGGCGCAGTTGCGGTTGCGATTGCGATCGCCTTTGGTCTCGGTGGCCGGGATGTGGCCACCGAAACGCTTCGTGATTGGGTCAAACCATTTAAGAAGTAAATCAATGCCCCCAGTTTTGGAGGCATTGTTAAGGATATAAGTCAGATGGGTTTTGAGTTCAGGATTTGAATTCAAAACCCATTTTTGCGGAGACCTCTAGCAGTGGGCTGTTGGGTTTGAACTGGGATTTAAGTTGAGCGTAGGGGATCAGGTAGTCGCTTTGAGGTTCGGCGGCGAGGATGACGTGAGGGAAGCCGAAACGATAGTGAAAGATGATGCCTTTGGGAGTAAGGGTAAAGTCGTTGAGGTTTTTGATGCGAAACCGATGGGCGCGGAAGATAGCTCGATCGATGTCTTTCGCGTTTTCATCCTTATCCAGTTCAGAGACTTTGGTCTGAATCGCTTGCTGAAGCTGCCGATCGACCATAAGTGCAATAGCCCCCAGTGACTCTGTTTTAAATAAATCGTGGGGACGCAGAATAGCTCCGGTGCGAAGATTGACCGATCGGGACCGAACAAACTCACTGGGGTAAGCGCCCACGCCGTAACCGATATAAGTCAGCGACAGCAAGCCTCGATCGTTGAAATCGACCTTGTAGTCTAGGTTTTCCATCCAGTGGTTTTCCTGGTACTCCGCCTCCATTTCTTCAAGTGATTTTCCAAAGGCACTTTTAAGGTCGATCGATGTTTGAATCTTAGATTGCATTTCAGGATTCTCGACTCCCGTGACAATGGGATAGCGCAAATTGGCCTCGCGCCGATCGGCTCGGCTTGTACTTTTAGGGTCGCTGTCCGGTCTACGCCAAGTGAAGGTCGCGGTTTTGGGGATTAAGGTAACGTTGTTGAGGGTAATGATGTTGAGTGGGCTAGTCGATTTCTCAGCAATTGGACTGGCAATTGGACTGGCAATGGCGCTAGGTTCGGGTTTTGGCTCGGCTTTGGTGGTGCTACAACCCATGAGAGCCAACAGGACGATCGGGAGCAGACGGGTGGGGAATTTAGTCGGGAATTTCATGGTGCGATCGTCCTCAAATATCGAAAATAGGTCAAAGCCAACAGGTCATTGCAACAATAGCTCTAAATTCCCAAATTCCCAAATTCCCGAAATGTTGAGGTGTGGAGGACTCCCCTAAATCAATATAGGTTTCTACACCAGATTTTTCTATAGAAGTCTGGGATTATAAAAATATCGAAAACACTTATCAGGCCATACCCCATGAACTTCACTCAAGTCCTTTACGACCAATATCGCAAACTCATCCGCGACTCTAAATATCGCTGGGTTATTATCATTGGCTCAGCGCTGTATCTCGTAACACCCTTTAATTTAGCAACGGACCTTGTTCCGATCATCGGCTGGATCGATGATGGCATCATATTGACCTTACTGTTGACCGAAGTGTCTGCCATTCTGATGGAAAAGGTGAAGGCAAAACGAGACGGTTCTTCGGACGGTGTTGCGGGAGACAGCACGGGTAAAACGGTCACCGTAGATTCTGTCCAAGTGAAATAGATGGCTCGTTTGTTAAGATCGACGACTAGAGGGCTGAAAAGTCTTTTCGTCGATCGCAATCCCCTAATGCCTACCCCTTTGGCTCGTATTGAAGCGCCCTGCCTCGGACTGAAGCATTGACTTGACCATTTTCAAAAGCCACCTGACCACCCACGATCGTCACCTGCGCCCAACCCGTCAGATCCCAGCCTTCAAAGGGACTCCAGCCACACTTAGACAACACATCCTCCCGCCGAACGGGTTTAAAATTTTCCCAATCCACTAACACCAAATCCGCATCATAGCCCTCCTGAATCAATCCTTTATTAGGGATGTCATAGGCTTTAGCCACGGCGGTAGACATCCAATTGACGACCTGAGGGACCGTGCAGCGACCCTTCTTTGCCTCAGTGAGCATCAGCGCCATAGACGTCTCGACTCCCGGTATCCCGGATGGAGAATTGGGATAGCCTTTCGCTTTTTCCGCTAGGGTGTGAGGTGCGTGATCAGTGGCAATAAAATCGATCGCCCCACTCAAGAGCGCGTCCCACAGTAATTCGTTATCGCGCTTCGATCGAATCGGTGGATTCATCTGGAGCAGGGTGCCAAGCCTTGCATAATCGTCGGTGTTCAGCAACAAGTGTTGAGGTGTCACCTCAGCCGTTACCCAAGCGGGCTTCTCCGATTGCAGCAATATCGACTCTTCCCCGGTCGAAAGATGCAAAATATGGAGCCGCCTTTTGTACTTCGTCGAAAGCGCGATTGCCACTTGGGTTGCATTAAGTGCAGCTTGATTGTCCTGAATCACGGAGTGCATGGCCGGATCCGTCGCCCCTGCAAACTCGACTTTACGTTGGTTGATTCGGGCTTGGTCTTCCGCATGAACGGCGATCAATCTTGTACCCGTCGCAAAAATCGGGTCGAGGGCCGTTTCGTCATCAATTAGGAGTGCGCCGTGCTGCGACCCCATGAAGATTTTGATGCCACAGGCCGGGGTTGCGGTATTGAGATCGGGCAGATTTTCTGCGGTTGCGCCGATGAAAAAGCCGTAGTTGACCACACATTTTTCAGAGGCACGCTGGAGTTTGTCATCAAGGGCGGCTTGGGTTATGGTCAGTGGGTTGGTGTTGGGCATCTCCAGAAAGGACGTAATTCCACCGCGCGCACAGGCATGACTCGCCGATCGCAGATCTTCTTTATATTCTAGCCCCGGTTCCCGAAAATGCACCTGTGGGTCGATCATTCCCGGCAACAGCAGCAGCCCGTGGCATCGACCGATCGCGTGCCCTCTGGCACCGGACCCACTTGGGAACCCACCTGATGAATTATCCCCGCCTTCACCCAAACCTCACCCCGCAAAAACTCACCATTAGGCTGCAAAATCTGAGCATTCTAAATCAGGAGCGATCACCCATCTGGCTGGGATTCAGGTTGGGATTCTGTTGGGGAAATGGGGGGATTTAACATGGTCATCGACTCCGAGTGTGAGGTAGGTCTGCGGGTTTCTGGCCCGATCGCTTTGAATTATAAGTCTGTGAGAGTTGAATTTTTCGGAAGAAACGGATCAATCCTGTGTATAACAATAAGAGACGTCTGGAATCTGAATGAGTTCTCATTGATATCCATCTCGCCTTCCCCCGTTTTGGAGACCTAGCCCTGAGCTTATGAGAAATGATGCCCATGACAATCCCTGGCTCGAAGGGCTGAAAACCATTGGACTCAGTGCAATTTTGGCCGTTGGAATCCGACATTTTGTGGCGGAGGCTCGCTATATTCCCTCTGAATCGATGCTTCCCACCTTGAAAGTAAACGATCGGCTAATCATTGATAAAGTCAGCTACAACTTCAATCAGCCTCAGCGCGGCGATATTGTGGTGTTCAATCCTACTGACACGCTGAAGGAACAAAAATTCACTGACGCCTTCATTAAACGAGTCATTGGTTTACCGGGCGATCATGTGATGGTGAAATCGGGAAAAGTTCTGATTAATGACAAACCGTTAACAGAGACCTACATCAACGAAATCCCGGCCTACGAGTACGATACCGTTACCGTCCCGCCCAACAGCTACTTTGTACTGGGTGACAATCGCAACAATAGCTACGACAGCCACTACTGGGGCGTCGTCCCGAAGGACCGAATCATTGGACGGGCAGTCATTCGGTTTTGGCCCTTCGATCGTCTAGGGTCCATCAAGCCCGACCCACCTTATTCCCCCTAGCCTTCCAAGCTTGCCAACGCCGCTTCATACTGCGCATCCCCCATCTGCCCGACCTGCTGCGGAGACAGTTCTCCGGGACTCACAACTTGATTCGGCGTAATTCCGAGCTTGTTAATGTCGTTATGATTGGGGGTTTCATAGTGGGCCACCGTCACGGCCAAACCCGATCCATCGGACAGATTAAACAGGGATTGGATCAGCCCTTTACCAAAGGTTTTCTCGCCAATGAGGGTTGCTCGGCCATTGTCTTGAAGTGCTCCAGCCAAAATTTCGCTGGCACTGGCTGTTCCGGCGTTGACTAACACCACCAGCGGATCACGGGTCAAGGCGCTTTCCGTCGCTTCGTAGGCCCCGAGCGCACCTTGACGGTTGACGGTGTAGACGATCGTGCCGTCATTAATCCAGAGTTTTGCAATGTCGATTCCGGCTTGCAAGAGACCGCCTGGGTTATTTCTTAGATCAAGAATATACGCATCTGCCTTTTGGTCCTCTAACTTGGCGATCGCACTAGAGACCTCGTTAACGGCATTGGCGTTGAACTGGGTTAGCCGAATGTAGCCCACTCGGTGATGCTCGGTAGTGCGCAGATCTGCTGTGACGGGGTTGAGTTCGATGCGATCGCGGATTAAGTCGTAGTCTTTTTTTGGGTCATCTTGGTGAATCACCGTTAAGACTACTAGGCTACCGAGTTTGCCACGCATCCGAGCAGCCGCTTCGTCTAAGCTAAATCCCGTGGTCGGTTGGCCGTCGATTTCCAGGATTTGGTCGCCGGGATAGATGCCTGCTTTTTCGGCAGGGGAACCTGCGATAGGTGAAATCACTTTTAACGTGTTGGTCTCGGCTTCAAGCGCAATCTGCAAGCCCACGCCCGTGAGTTCACCGGAGGTGCTGGTCTGAAGGCTGCGGTACTGTTCCGGCTGCATCACCCGCGTAAATGGATCGCCTAACAGCGCCAGCATATCTCGGATAAGCTGATAGGTCGCGTCCCGGTTGGGCATCGTTTTCTTAAGATATTTTTCCCGAATGGCCCACCAGTTAGTGTGGTTAAAGCTGGCGTCTACATAGGCTCGATCGATGATTCGCCACACTTCGTTCAGGAGGCGCTGGTCTTCGGTGAACGCCTGGGCAGGCGCAGTACTCATGGTCCACACTAGCATCAGCATCAGGGCAAACGTCGTTAGGTTGAAAACTGTGCGACGCAGCGCTTGATGTAAAGTGTGACGCAAAATCGATCGAGACGGCATGGTTATAGATCCTTAAATTTAAGTCTTTAGATTGAGTCTTAAAGTTAAGACTCAGAATGCTTCATCGTTGGCTTGGAGGTAGTTTAGATAGTACCCCGCTGCCTGGATTCCGAGAAGCCATTGATAGAAAGCTTTAGTAGAGCATCGATCGGGCCTGTTCAAAGTGGACTGGCTAGATGTTATGAGAAGGACTGCTTAAACTTTACATTTTGTTACAATAGGAGACGAAAGGCAGGAATGTCTGTGTATTCTGCCCTATACTTTCAAAGACTTTCTAAACCCCTGAAGAACCCACTGCTCAACGCCTCAGATCGGTTTAAATGGAGTTTAAAATGTGTTACATTTTTGATGAGTAGGACTTATTCTTAGGGACCCTTTCTGACTTATGGCTAACGTTTATGACTGGTTCGAGGAGCGCTTAGAGCTTGAAGCGATCGCCGAAGATATCTCCAGCAAGTACGTGCCGCCCCATGTCAATATCTTTTATTGCCTAGGTGGAATTACACTGACTTGCTTCTTAATCCAGTTTGCGACTGGGTTTGCGATGACGTTTTATTACAAGCCCACCGTGGCTGAGGCATTCACCTCGGTCCAGTTCCTCATGAATGAGGTGAACTTTGGTTGGCTGATTCGATCGGTTCATCGCTGGTCCGCCAGTATGATGGTGCTGATGATGATTTTGCACGTCTTCCGCGTGTACTTGACCGGTGGCTTTAAGAAGCCTCGCGAGCTGACCTGGTTGAGCGGCGTCGTTATGGCCGTGTTGACCGTATCCTTCGGCGTAACGGGTTACTCGTTGCCTTGGGACCAAGTTGGCTACTGGGCTGTAAAAATTGTGTCTGGCGTACCGGAAGCAATCCCTGTCGTGGGCGGATTGATTGCAGACTTGCTTCGTGGAGGAGCGAGTGTAGGCCAATCAACGTTGACTCGCTACTACAGCGCACACACATTCGTTTTGCCTTGGCTAATCGCTGTGTTCATGCTGTTCCACTTTCTGATGATTCGGAAGCAAGGTATTTCCGGTCCTCTGTAACGCCTCATTTATTCTCAGGAATCCAGTAGGAGAGTCTTTATGACAACATTGAAAAAGCCGGACATGACCGATCCGATCGTTCGTGAGAAGCTTGCGAAAGGCATGGGTCACAACTACTATGGCGAACCTGCTTGGCCGAATGACTTATTGTATATGTTCCCCGTGGTCATCATGGGTTCATTTGCACTGATCGTTGGATTGGCAGTGCTTGATCCTGCTCTCATCGGCGAGCCTGCAAACCCCTTTGCAACGCCGTTGGAAATCTTGCCTGAGTGGTACCTGTACCCGGTGTTCAACATTCTGCGCTTGGTGCCGAACAAGCTCTTAGGTGTTGTGTTGATGACCGCAGTGCCTTTGGGTCTGTTCACTGTGCCTTTCTTAGAAAGCGTGAACAAGTTCCAAAACCCGTTCCGTCGTCCTTTGGCGATGACCGTTTTCTTGTTTGGCACGGCTTTTGCGCTGTACCTCGGTGTGGGTGCAACGTTCCCGGTTGACAAGGCGTTGACCTTGGGTCTGTTCTAAATTTTAGATAATTTAGTTCGGCTAGGTTTCGATCGAAGAGAGCGTCTAGGTTTTGGCTTGGGCGCTCTTTTTGCGTAGTTTTTTACTCTGATCTGAGCTTAGAGCGAAGACCCGTTAGCCTTTATACTAGTGAAGCTGGTAATAAAAATTTGGATTGGCAATTGCTGTGGGCATCGATCTTCGTAGCTATGTTTTTATCGATCGGCTCCAGCGGCAGCACGCGGCATACTTAGGCTCTGAGGCTCAGGGGTTTTTGCCACTACCGGGAGATTGTTCGCTATGGATTGAAATCTCACCGGGCGTTGAGATTAATCAAATGATGGACATTGCGCTGAAGTCGGCGCAGGTGAGTCCTGGATTCCAAATCATTGAGCGACTCTACGGCTTGATGGAAATTCATGCGAGTAATCAAGGCGATGTTCATGCAGCGGGAAAGGCGATTTTGAACTATCTAGGGGTGCGGCAAGCGGATTGCCTAAAGCCTCGGGTGATTTCCAGCCGGATTATTCGGAATATTACGCCGCATCATACGCAGTTGGTCAATCGCACGCGACGCGGAAATATGATTATTGCAGGGCAGACGCTGTACGTTTTGGAAGTTGAACCTGCCGCTTATTCAGCTTTGGCCGCGAATGAGGCGGAGAAATCGGCGTTGATTAATATCTTGCAGATTTCGGCGGTGGGGAGTTTTGGGCGACTGTATCTGGGGGGAGAGGAGCGCGATATCATTGCGGCGGAACAGGGGCTTTTGGCGGCGCTGGAGCGAGTGCCTGGGCGACCGTTTCCAGAGGATATGAAGCGGGAGTAAGAATTAGTAAAGATGCGTTGCTTCACGTAACGCATCCTACGTTGGATGGGGATGGGATTTATGGTCCCATTAGAATAACGTTGTCGATGACGTGGATGATGCCGTTGGTGGCTTCGATGTCGGTTGCGATCGCATTAGCATTCTTGACCTCATTTTTTTTGAAATTTAACCGGATAGTGGTGCCTTCTAATGACACCACTTCAGACAATTCGTCGAGATCCGCTTTGGTATAACGCCCAGCGACAACGTGGTACTTGAGAATCCGACCAAGTTGAGGCGGGTTTTGGACGAGGGTTGTGATGGTGCCGGGAGGAAGTTTTGCAAAGGCCGCATCGGTGGGAGCAAAGACGGTGAAGGGTCCGGGGGATTGGAGTGCTTCGACCAGTCCCGCTGCGGTAACAGCGGCGACTAGTGTGCTGAAATTTTCGTTCCCAACTGCGATTTCTACGATGTTTGGCATGACGTGTTTGGCAGGATGTACTTGATGGCGCGGATAGGGATAAGACTACCGATAGTCTTGGCGTTGGATATCTCGAATGCGAGCTTCAGGACGCAAGAAACGATCGATTTGGGCTTCAAAGAACTGACGGTTCGCCATCAAATGTTCAGGGTCTTCATCATCTAATGGATACAGTAAGGCGGCCCGCAATGCCTGAATCACGGCTGATGTGACACAGTACATCGAGCGTTGAAAACTAATGCCCAACTGAATCAGCATGTCATCCTCGCCCCGGCAATGGATTTTATAGTCTTCTATTAGATAGTCGGGCAAGAAATGCAGCATATCCTGTGAGAGGAATGTCGGTGGAATTCCAGCGGTTCCGACCGGGAAGATATCGGCGTACAGAACCCCATAGTGAAACTGATCCTGCTGATCAGGGACTTGCCCAGCCTGCGCATTGTAAGATTTTACCCCTCGAAACGGCGTGGTCCGATAAAAGACGGCTTCGACATAGGGCAATGCTGCTTCATAAAGCCAAGTGAATCCTTTGGACTTCGGAATGATTTCAAAACATTCACCCTTGATGTAAACGTGATGATAGATAGGCCGACCTGAAATTGCGAAAATGCCATTCACCAAGAAATCCATCGCTTCCGGTACGCTAGAAATCTTCCCTTCATCATATAAGTCCGACATTTCAAAAAACACCGGAGCCATCACTTCCCAGAACAAACCTAAATTTGAATAGTAGGACATCTGACGACATTGTTCATAGAACATATCGGGAAAGAGTTTGTATAATCCCTGCATGACCGGATTGCCTTTGAAATAGGCCCGAATCGCCCGATCGCAGTTCTGCTTGTACTCATCGGTGTCCAGAAATCCATCGAATTGGTTCCACGGTTTATACATGTCTCGATGCCACAACATCGATCGCATACATTCTTCCGCAAACTCCATATTGATTCGATCGTGCCAAAAGTGATGCAACACGTTGGGAAGCTTCTTCTTCAGCTCACCTTTAGCCATGAATTCGCGGAGTTCGGGGTGAGCGTCGCCGCATCCTCGCCAAATCCGCAGGTCTGCATCGTCGCCGGAGTAGTGATTATGTCGATCGAGGTATTCGTCAGAGATTAAGTACTTGTTCCAGGGCAACGGATTCAAGAAAACTTGCTCAGCAATGTACAACAAATCTCGCCAATAAAAATCCATGGGCACCGCATAGGCTTTGTAAAGACCAATGATTTGCATTAGGTTCTCTGGCGTATCCGGCAACATCGCTTTGCCTGCTTCCAAGGCATGAATAATGTCCGCGAGTTCATGAGTCGAAGGGGGTAATTTTGTCGTCGTCACCGATCTTGTTGCCGTCACCATGATTTGAACCATCCGTTTAAAAAGATTAAGAACGTTTGTAGGGGGCAATGTTATGGCCCGCCATTAGGATGTAGTCTCATACGAGACGATCCTTACAAAGGAAGCACTATGGCAAGAAAGCGATCGCATTGGATGTCACGGAAATCCATTGGGTGAGCCACATCGGTTGGACGCCGAGGGCGATGATAACGACTGTCAGGACTAACGCTGGAATGTATTCCAAACGGGTCACTCGGGGATAGTAAGCGCTATCGCTGTCTAACCGACCAAAACAGGTTTGGTTTAGCAAGATGACAAAGTACACGGCGGTCAGCCCTGTCCCAACGATCGTCACAAGGGTCTGAAGTGGGAACACCGAATAGCTTCCTTGGAAAATCATAAACTCCGATATAAATCCAACCATTCCTGGAATTCCCGCACTTGCCATCGCCGCCAAAATCAATAGCGCCGCAGTAAGAGGCAATCCTCGAATGGGATTTAGCAACCCATTCAACAATTCTAACTCGCGTGTCCCCACTTTGGATTCAATGATACCAACAAGATAGAACAGCAGTGCTAGTATCAACCCATGGGCGACCATTTGAGAAATCACACCAACCATGCTTAACGGCGTCAGCGCGGCAGTACCTAAGATAATGTAGCCCATGTGGGCAATAGAACTGTAGGCAACCATCCGTTTGATGTCGTGCTGAGCGATCGCGCAGAAACTTCCATAAATAACCGTTATCGCAGCTATTGTTGCCATCACTGGAGCCACAGAGACCCAGGTTTCAGGAAACAATCCCACGGCAAACCGAATGATTCCATAAGTTCCCAGCTTTGACAAAATCCCACCTAACATAATCGACACTGGCGCAGAAGACTCAACGTAAGCATCAGGCAACCAGGAATGCAACGGTACGAGCGGCGTCTTGATGCCGAACCCAACAAGTAGTAAGGTCAGTAATATAAGCTGAGTCGATCGCGGTAAATCAGTAGTGTTGATCGCACTGTATTCAAAACTCGTGGCTCCAGTCAACCCGCTCATGGTTAGGAACCCCGCTAGGATTAGAATCCCTGAAATGGCGGTATAAATTAAAAATTTAGTCGCGGCATAAGCCCGTTTTTCGCTACCCCAAATGACAATCAGTAGGTAAAAAGGAATCAATTCGACTTCGTAAAATAAGAAGAACAGGATTAAATTCTGGGCTAAAAATGCACCCACGACGCCAGAGTTTACAAGCAACAACATGGCATAAAATAACCGCGATCGCTTGAGTTCTTCCCCAGGTTTCAACCCGACTTCGCTATTAAACGCTAATAGCAGGGTTAAGAAATTGGTCAATGCAATGAGTGGAAGCGACAATCCGTCCACAGCCAAACTGTAGTTGAGTCCGAGGTCCGGGAGCCACGGCATAAACTCCTGCATCTGCAACCCGCCCTGCATTAGGTCGAACCGAGTGGCGAGTAGAATGGTTAGACCAAAACTCACTGCGGAAAAAACGATCGCACCCAGACGAGTTCTTTGAGTGGATAAAGGCCCAGGGAAAAATCCAACGACGATCGATCCAATGAGCGGAATTAAGATTAATGCACTTAAAATCATGAGTCTCTCCGTTAGCCCGCATTAAGAAATGGATAACACAACCAGCCGACAATCCCGATAATGCCAATCACCATGGTCATCATGTAGAACTGCGATTGTCCTGAGGTGCTGTAACGTAAACTCTGACCGCTAAACAATGTTGCTAAACCAAAGCTATTGGCTAGGCCATCAATGAAGAATCGATCGAAGCTATTCAACACGGTGGACGTAAATGCAACTAGTCCAATAATTGTATTTCGGTAAAGCTGTGGCGTATAGAAATCGTAGGCAAAGAGATCTTGAACCTTGGATGAAGGCAGTTTAATGGGCTTAGCCACCAACGGACTCAGGTATGCCACAGCCGCCAAACCCAGTCCTGAAAGCGTGGACCAAGTTAGGATAATCGCGTTTTCAAGACTAAACTCTGACCCCGTTGGCAAGAGTTGTGTTGCACCCATAATCAATGGCAAATGCAATACAAATCCCATCACAGTTACCATCGGTAAAATCATCCAGTAATGCACTTCAGGCGATCGTTCGGTAAACGAATTCGTTGACCCTAGAAACACTTGACAGAACACGCGGGAAAATCCGAACGCCAACAAGAAATTGACCAGTATCACAACAACTGAAATAACCGGATGCTCAACCCGCAGCCCCTCAAGAAGCTGCAAAAATGCCCAAAATCCGCCAAAGGGTGGCATTGCAACAACGCCCAGTCCGCCTATAGCCAAGCTGAACGCCGAAATCGGACGTCGCCTAAATAATCCGCCTAGTTGGGTAATATCCTGCGTCACACTATTCCACACCACCGCACTGCTGCTCATCACCATCAGCGCCATCCCTAATGCGTGCGACAAGCTCAACAACAGCGCCGCCTGAATGTTTCCGGTCCCCACAGCAATAAAGACGCAGCCCATCACCACGCTCGTCGGGTAAGACAATGTGCGTTTGATATCAATCTGCGCGATTGCAATTAACGACCCACCCACTGCCGTAATCACACCAACTCCAATCGCTACATTCAATACCGTTTGCGATAGCGCCAGAACTGGGTACAGCTTAACCAGCACCCATGCGCCGACCTGTACAACCAAGGAGTTCCGCAAAATAGTTCCCGGCACTGGACCCTCCATAGCCTCGTCTAGCCACAGATGCAGTGGAAACTGCGCACATTTCCCCATGGGTCCAGCTAGCAACGCTAACCCAAGTAGCGTCATTGCTTTGGGATCAACTTGAGCTGAAGACGCCCACACCGCTAATTCTGAATAGTTCCACGTTCCGGCGATCGGCCACAAGGCCACAACGCCCATAAGCAGAAACAAATCTCCCACTCGCTTGGTCAAAAAGGCATCTCGCGCCCCCGTCACTACCAGCGGCTGGTTGAACCACAGACCTAGCAGTAGATAAGTCCCTAGTGTCAAAAGTTCTAGGGCCATGTAACCAAAAAACAGTGAATCATTCAAGACCAGGAAATTCATTCCGGCCTCAAAAAATGCTAACAGCGAGAAAAATCGCGCCCAGCCCCAATCCAGCTCCAAATAACCGATCGCGAATATTTGGGCCAAGAAATTGATTCCGGTAATCACCGTGCAAGCCGCTAGCGCTGTCGTATCGATATGAAACGGGATAGCCAGATTTAGGTTTGCTACTTGTAACCAAGGCACGCTGAAATCATAGGCAGGATTGTCCCACCCAATAGACAACGCGATCGAGGCATGAACAAAGGCAAACAGCGATAGAATGGCATTAATGTATCCCGCAGGACGTGGACCGGTGCGGCGAGTCAGTCCAGGAAACCAAATTACCGATAACGCCGCACCCACCAGGGTGTAGATCGGTAATAACCAAATTGACTGAATGAGAGAATGCGGCATTGCTGTTTCCCACGCGATAGCTGGCTGTTATTGAGTTTAGTCTATGATTATCGATTATAGAATCGCTCTTAGTCAATATATCCGTATATTCTCTCAAAAGTCAGCTAGCCTACCATTGAGAATTTGTGAGGGTACCATCGAAATTTTTAGATGATTGAAGGTGTGCAGACTTTTAGGGAGTTTCCTATGGTTAGTCGAGAAGCAGGGTCAACTTTGATGCGTCTCCAGCGGGAGCGTGCATGGGTGGAGGTGAATGTCGGTGCAATAGCTCATAACGTCCGCCAGATTTGCGGCTTGCTCAGACCCAAGACTGAGTTGATGACCGTTGTGAAAGCTGACGCCTATGGTCACGGGGCTATTACGGTTGCGAAAACAGCGCTTAATTCTGGGGCAAGGTGGCTAGGGGTGGCGACGATTCCAGAAGGCATTGAACTTCGGGAGGCGGATATCGAAGCGCCGATTTTGGTGCTGGGGGCGACGAATTTGCCGGAGCAGGTCCGGACGATCGCCCGATGGAACCTTTCGCCGACGCTTTGCACGCTCCAACAGGCCAACATGTTTTCAGACACTATGGCGGACACCGGTACGCTTCCGGTTCACATCAAAATCGACACTGGAATGTCTCGTCTGGGCATTCACTGGGCTAATGCTACCCAACTAGTCGATCGCGTCAATCACGCACACAATCTCAAAATTGCCAGCATTTATTCTCACTTCGCGACGGCTGACGATCCGGATACTACAGTGATGCAGCATCAAAATCGACGGTTTGAGGCGGTGCTCAAAAACTGTCGTATTCCGCTTTCGGTTCCCCGCCACTTTGCCAACTCTGCGGCGATTCTAGCGGATCCGGATTTGCATTATCACATGGTCCGATCGGGTCTCATCACCTACGGGCTATACCCAGCGCCCCACTTGCGCAATCGTCTTTATCTCCGTCCGGCCCTGCAAGTCAAAGCCCGCATTACGCAAGTTAAATCAATTCCGATTGGAACGGGTGTGAGCTATGGCCATCGTTTTGTGAGCGATCGGGCGACGGTGATGGCTGTAATTGGCATTGGGTATGCGGATGGGGTTCCTCGCAACTTATCTAACAGGATGGAGGTGTTAATTCGGGGTAAACGCGTTCAGCAAATTGGGTCGATTACGATGGATCAAATGATGCTGGATGTGACGGATCTTCCGGATGTTCAAGAAGGTGAAGTGGTGACTCTCTTGGGGGGTGACCCGTCGGATTCCATTAGCGCTGATGATTGGGCTGATACCTTGGGAACTATTTCCTGGGAAATTTTGTGCGGGTTCAAACATCGATTGCCAAGAGTGATTATTGAATGATGGATTTTGACGCTAATTCCTAGCGATCGCTCTCCAATGACACAGAACCCTACGGGACCAACATTGCGCTATTCACCACCGGAACCAGCACCCCCATCTGTTCCTGCCCGTTTGTTGCCAAATCGCTAAAACATAAAAACACGCGATCGTCTGCTCTCAATAACAAATCCCGCACAATCCGAATTAATCGCTGTTCGTTCATCTTCAACGTATCTTCAGCGGTCCACAATCGCCCGGTCCACTGGGTTAAAAATAACGGTGATGCAAACAGCGCATCGACGCCATCGAGCCACCGCCCACTTCCCGCATCAAACCAAAACTGCCACCGATGAGCCGATCGCTCTAGCCGATACTGAAACACAGATGCGATCGTCACTGCATCCGCTGCTGCGCCTACGGGTTTAATCGGATAAGGATTGGCCGTTACAGCCCCCGATCGCAACAGCAAAATTAACGATCGCACCGTGGCCGATGGCGGAAGCGATCGCACGTCAAACTGCCGAACGCGACGATCAACTTCCCAATAGTGCGTCGCCATATCCAACAACTCCCGCACACTCGCAATCTGTTCCACAGGTAACAAAGCGCCCCCCATCAAAAACGTCTGAATCGCCCGATCAAGCAACACAATCGGACTGGGTAGAAGCCGCTGTTCAAGCTGGTCTTTTTGCAATTCGATCCAATTAACGATCGCCTCATAAGCCTTCGTCGCCGGATACCCTAAACGGTCCCATCGGGGAAACACTGTGCTCGGTAACAGCTTCGGATGGTCGGCGTCCGGTTCAAAGCAGTGGTCGGCCAGTAACCCCGATCGCACTGGATCGATAGTCATTGCCCCCGCACCGAATCGATCGCAGGACCCAAATACCGCCAACATCTCCGCCACTGCATCTCGACTGACTAATCGCCCCAAATGGGGATACA
Source organism: Synechococcales cyanobacterium (assembly GCA_043787035.1). Classification (GTDB taxonomy): domain Bacteria; phylum Cyanobacteriota; class Cyanobacteriia; order Leptolyngbyales; family Leptolyngbyaceae; genus JAAFJU01. The sequence continues at coordinate 3,205 of JAYVVL010000198.1, read as the reverse complement.
CCAAAGTCAGCAACGTCAACAGCGATCGAATAAGCGGCACGGCCATCAGCGGTCGTTGTTCATTCAGATGATGGACTCGAATGCCACGAGCGCTCAACATTTGGGTCAGCGCATACCGAGAAATGGGGTCTAGCCCTGGAGCCACGATCGCAACGTCTTGTGCTCGGACCTGCCCCAATTCAATACCCGCCGCAATGGTATTTGCCGTGCTCCGTAAAAGCTGGGCGCGAGTGCTGGTCTGAAGCGTTTGGATACAATCCGGCAAGGCAGGCGGTAAAAACATGGGTTCTTGAACTAACTGCAAAATTTGCGCTAATGCCTGTTCTGCACACACCGTCGGGGCATCCGGTAATTCTATGGTCTCAATCAATTCAGCAGCTTCAGCCGCATGATAAAACGCCAACATTACCGCCGGATCAGCCCCCAACCCCACCCGAATGCCACCCTCCGGATTAAAAGTACACACCAACTCCGATCCGCCTAACACCACCGCCTCAAACACCGATCGCATCACAGGCGGATACTCATCCACATCATCCGCAAACACCGCCCGAGTCCTCGCACATAGCGAAGTCCGATACTCCATATCCGGCAAAAGATACTGGGCATACAGCTCAGTCAAGATGCCGTAATTGAGAAACCCCCGGTCCAAACACCACGATCGCCAAGTTTGAAGCATCTCCACCACCCATTCAGCGTCCCACCCTGAGTCTGCTGAAAGATTGAACGGTAACTCCAGCGAATCCTCGCCCAGAAACAATTTCAACATCGCTGGAATTTCATCCAGTCTAATGGACCCAAAGGCCGCCAACTGATACAAATCTAAGAGCCGCCGCACCAGTTTGCCATCCCGCATTCCCGTTCGACTCGTAGCCTCGTCAAGCTGCGATCGCCACAGTATCGTTGCCAACTCCTGTTCATTCTCAGGCCGCAACCGCACCGGAAACTGCGCTGTCAATGCCAGCTTTTTGACTAGCAGCGGCCAAAAAAGTATCACTTCCCGTTCAAAAAAGCCCAAAGGCGTAGTCGATCGAAACGGCACATTGGCCCCGGTCGCCTCTTCCAGCCGATCGCTCAAGGCCAAACGATTGTCGCCGATCGCCGATAGCACCAGCACACCGGGATAGGTATCCGCCGCCAATGGAATTTGTGCCCTTATCCACGTCTGAAACTGAGTCATTAGGACGCTGGTTTTGCCGCTCCTCGTTCCACCAGAAACCCACAGCACTCCCATCTTTTCAACGCCCTTTCAATCAGTGAATAGATATAATGTATGACCGATTCGCCACGACTGATCACCCAGATCACCCCCTAATCACAGGGCAATGCCGCACACTATCTCAAATTGGGTTGCCCAGTGTATAAATATACGTAGGGAAAAATAGATATGTAACAATATTATCGCCTTAATCTCTACTTAACGTGTTATGAAAATCTATACTAATCTTTAGAATTATCGCTTTACTCTTAGCTTCCCCATCAACGGTTATGAAAACTTCGTTTTGGTCTAAGGTTACGGGATACGTGCGCCATGCTGAGAATTGGTATCTAACGACACCCGATCGTGCCCTAGATGAGGCATACGATGCCGCCTTGATGATTCAAGCAATCGAAAATGAGCATTTCAAGGGCCTGAAAATTTTGCCCCAAAACAGCAACAACCTTGGGCAAGAAGCGTTTATCTATTTTGATCAAGAGCGCGAAAAACATTTAAAACTGCTGAAACTCAGGCTATCCGAGTTTCGCCTAAGCCGATCGACCGTCGATGCCACCAACCCCAAGGAAAGCCGCCTCCGCTCCGATCGCGCGCTGACCGACGACCGATCGACCGCCATCCTCGAAAAACTCAAGTTCATCGACCAAGTAATTGCCCGTTACCCCTCTCAGGCCCTCGCCCTCATCCAATCCACTGCCGTTCAGACTGTTCCAAAACCCCTAACCTCCTACACTCCCAAAGACGCTGAACGACGGTCTGATTTTGAAGTAGCCAATCGCAAGCCCGCTGTCACAAAGCTCGGATCCCTTGAAAGCATCACCGACAAAACGGGCGTGTTACCACGATCGATTTTAGGCACCATTAATCGACTGAAGCGTGACCTCAATCCCGCAGGTGAAGTGGAAGCCATTCAGGACTTTCAGACGAAACGAATGCGCACAAAAATTGCCATCCGTTTTATGTTGATTCTGGTTGCGGTACCGCTGTTGATGCAAATCTCAATTCGTAACTTTGCCCTCTCCGATCGCTTAATTCCAGGACACTTGATCAGTCAGCGTTTTGCCGTGGTCAACCCAGCTAGCATCTTCATCAACGGCGAGATGAGTGAGGAAGCGCTGAAGGAGTTGAGCCAGTTTGAAGAAAAAATAAAGTTTGAAAATATTCTCAAAGAGGCGATCGGGCAGGAGTTAGTGACCCCCGAAATCCGAGAAGAGAAAATTCGCGATAAAGTGGATGAAATTGCTAAAGATTATTCTCAACGAAGCTCTAGTGCGGTTAAAAACTGGATTTCGGATCTGGCCGGGGTCGTTGCATTTGTCTTCATTCTCACGAAAGGGAAGGCGGAGATGCAAATACTTAAGGATTTTATTGATGAGGTGTCCTACGGTCTCAGTGACAGTGCTAAAGCTTTTATTATTATCCTTTTCACCGATATTTTCGTGGGTTTTCACTCGCCCCACGGCTGGGAAGTGTTGCTCGAAGGCGTTGCTCAACACTTTGGTTTGGCCGCCAGCCGCAGCTATATTTCGCTCTTCATTGCGACTTTCCCCGTGATTCTTGACACTATTTTCAAGTACTGGATTTTCCGATATCTGAACCGTATCTCACCCTCGGCTGTGGCCACTTACAAAGAGATGAACGAGTAAAAACTTGCGTTCCATAGGAGTTAATACAGCTTTGATCGACTTCGATGGCTCGGAGCCTGTGATATTTCATAATCTCTAATCACGGATCAGGCCGGAACAGCGGTTTAACTCTTGAAACACAATCAACACAATAGCTTCACTGTTTGAGTCCAGTGCGTCATTCCTAGGGTTGAATAGGAATCACCGATCGGCAAGGGCGAAAATCATGACCACTCGTGAAAGTTTATTATCAATGATTGATACATTGCCAGATGAGGAGCTAGATTCGTTAATCTCATTTGCACCAAACTTGTCATCCAAACAGCGTTTAGAAATTATGATTACGAGCCGAGTTGAGCGATCG